>JAPPOJ010000059.1 GCA_028817975.1 Zetaproteobacteria bacterium
GTGTTTTGACCTAGCTTTGCTTTCAGGGCTGCTAAGGAGTCTTGCGCATTGCTTTCTCCTTCTTTTAGCTGATTGAGGCTAGAGCTGCCAAGTGCTTTTTGGATTTCGTCATCAATATTGGTGGATAAACCCCCAATATCGGCATAAGACTCTGCCATAGCTTCATTCTCGGAAACTTTATCCTTCATTTTCTCAAGTAATGCAATGGTGCCGCTAGAGTCCACTTGAGCAAGTTGTTTATTAAGTTTCTTGGAAGCTTCGGCCACCCGTGCTCGTGCCTTCAGAGTTTTGAGTTCGTTTTCCCATTTATTAATGTTAGAGCGCAATTCCCCCACGCGTTTTTCGAGGACCTGAGTTTGTTCTGTTTGTCGATCGAGTCCAGTGAACATCGCGTTAGATTGTTCAAGTACAGTTTGCTTTTTTTCCAGTGCTGCCGTGGCAAGGCGGTCGGCTTCTGCAGAATCCAGTGCGCCACTCTCTGCTTTCTTAAGTAGGAGCACCGCCTTATTCTCATATGAGCTGGCCAGTTGTTTTTTTTCCTGTGCTTCTTTTTTCATGCGAATGAGCATCGACTTGGCTTCTGCGAGGCTCTGAATACTCTGTTCCAGGTCTTTACGCAGGTCACGAATGCCTTGCTCTGTAAGTTTGATGGGATCTTCTAGTTTATCAATCGCTGAGTGTGTGTTTGCGGATGCTACCCGAAAAAGTCTTTTGAATATGCCTACCATTGTGTTGTGCTCCTATTGCAAAATCTTTATGAGAGGTGAAGAGGCCTAATTTGTGCTGGTCCACCCTAAAATTTTGTCTCCATGCTCGGCCAAGCCCATCGATAAGGCCCCGACAGAAGCCTCTAACTCTCCGAAGTTAAGATCATCTAGTCTGAGGGTGTCTCTAAATATCACCATAGTGCCGGATTCATCAAGTGCAAAGGCTCCATGCACCATTTTTCGATTTATTTGTAAAAAACCTTGCCAAATGTCACTCAAATCTTCGCGCTCAAGGGGTATTTTAGCAATGACTTGTTCTAGAATGAGAATGGGGTGTTCGCAGTCCACAATCATATGGTGGATACCGCGGTCTTGATCGGAAACCACAAAAAACTGGTCTTCTAAGTTTTCTTTGTGGATAACCATTTCCATTTCTAGGAGAAAGTCACGAACCTTCGAAAAATTATTTTCCATCTTTGGACTCCAAATGGTGAGTTGAGTTGCCTAACCCTGCTAGGAGGAATGGGAACCTCGATGTTTCTTTTCAAAATAATTGTAAGCTTCATTGATACCTTGTGCTATGGTTTCCGCAATCTGTTGCTTACTTTGGTCGTCACTGTAGCGATCCGGATGGTAGTCTTTCATCAGACGGCGATATTGAGCACGAATGGTTGCGAAGTCGGCACCTGGATCTAGTTCGAGATTGGCATAGTAGCGTTGTTCTTGGGAGAAGGAATGGTCGAGAGAGGTCGCAGAATCTGTATCTTCTTCATCATGGTGGATACGTTCTTCCCATTCGGTATCGCAGTGTGGCCTGTCCTGGCGGTTTTTTTTTTGCAGACGCGCCCCTAGTTCGGCCGCTGCAATGTCTTTGATTCTCTTGAAGATCAACTTGCATACCTTCGCTATGAAAAATAAGCTGCGTTCGCAGCCTATGTGCAAGATCCACCTGTGGTGATGGGCACCACGTGTGTGGTGTTGACAACTTAAAGCTCGTGACTTGAATCTTGGGTACACGGGGTTTAAGCTAGCTTGAACCCACACACACGTGGAAATTATACCAACTTAAGAGGGCTTTTGCTTATGAATTTTCACCTTAAATCGCTTTTTTTCTACTTTATGTTTCTATTTTCGGCGCTTGTATGTCAGTTCCTCACTTCGACCTCCCTCAATTGGTGGCATTTTGGTTTGATGCCACGTGTCTCGGCTCACCTGTTGCGTATTTTTGCCTTTCCTTTAGTGCATGCTTCTTGGTTTGCACTGCTGACGAATGCGATACATTTGGGGTTACTTTGTGCAACGGTCTCTTTTGTGGCGCAACAGAGTAGCACACGTGTTTTGTTCTGGGGATACACATTTGGTGGAGTTTTGCTGTGGCTGTTAGGAGCGGCGCGCCCTTACTTTGGCTTTGATGTGCTTATTTTTACGATGTGGGGGTATTTATGTAGTTATGGTTACTTTCGGGAACAGTTACGTGCCAACATGATTTCGTTGTGTGCCGTAATTCTTTGGGGAGTGTTGTTTCTAGGCTGGGTCCCTCTGTCGAGTGTTGTGCTTGCCCCTTTTGGGCGAGAGCAAGGGTTGGGCTTGTTAAGTGGTGTATTGCTCTCTTTACTCACTTTTAAATGGCAGCGGGGTTGGAAGCGTCAGCAGGTGTAGAGGGCGAGTTGGTCTGACGTTGGAGATGCGACCAAATGAGAAGTACAAGCACTGTCGCGAGGAGATAGCCACATAAGCTAAAGATGTAGCTCCACTTCCAAAAGTGATCTACAAAATGAAAGTGGACCTCATGTTTCCCTGCTGGAACACGGATGGCTTTAAAATCTCCATTTACGCGAAAGATGGTGGTTGGTGCTCCATCTAATGTTGCCTGCCAGTTGGGATGAAAGCGGTCCATATAGACTAAGAGGCCTGGTTGCTGGCGCTCGGTGTGAAGGTGCAACCGGTCGCGGTTGAAATACTCGATGTTGAGCTGCTCTGCTTGAAGAGGATTTTGAAAGTGGAGCTGGAGATCTTTGGGCAGTGGTACTTGTGGGGGGAGTGTTAAACTTAACTGTTGTTGCTGCTGAAATCCGATTTGAAACTGATAAGCTGTTGTAAACCTACCAAAGTAGATCGCTTGGAGTGGTTGAGAGAGCCCTTGAAAGGCCATATTTTGTGGCTGCTGCGTCAGGATATGGGTGGTGAGGTATTTGGGAAATGCGGTGTTTTTGAGGGAAAAGCTATACTTGATCCACTCTCCTTCATCCACTTGCGAGGCGGAGGCAGTTGTGAGTGAAACTGTCTGGTGTGTATCCTGTTCAGGCTCGGTATTGGGAAAAGGGAGTTCAGCAATTTGAGCAGGGAGGGAGCCGACAAAACTTGCAGTCCGCCGTTGTTCAAGCTGGGGCAGCTGTTTTGCCAGTGCTTGTATGAGGGCTGGTGTGGATGGGTATGAGGCGACTTGTTTGGCGAAAAAGAGTCTCGGCACGCGCTGTTGGAGAAACATGAGGTTAGACACGGGGCTGTCAAACTCATAATGCCAGCGGGTGGGTGAAAAAAACTTAAAGTGTCCGTTTACGAGAGTGGACCCCTTTGATCCTGTGGGCTCCGCAAAACTGGTGTTGATGCTGCCATCCCCGCTAAGATAGGCAAAATTGTGCGCAAAAGGTATTGGGTATGCCCACCTAGGGAGGTGGAGTGTACTGTGTTGCTCAGGTTGTGAGGTGTACCACGCATCTGGATGAAAGCTCCGTCTTACATAAGCCCACATATCGAGAGATACTTCGCCCACGATGCAAGTGAGTAAGAGAGCTGCACCGATGCTTGGGTGGCCTCGTGTATAAAGCAGTAAGCAAATAGCCATGAGGAGTGCAGCTCCCCCTAGGTGTGTTGCCAGCGTGATGGCACCATGCTGGTAAAAGTTCCCTACGGCCAGTGTGGCACATATGCAGAGTGTGTAGCGTCCCATGTGTGCCCATCTGGAAGGAAAAGTGAAGCGTTGGTGGATAAATGCATCCATAGCCAAGCCGCACAGTAAGATCCATAAAGGTGCGGTGTAGACTAGGTTAAAACCTAGGAATCGTGTTCCCATGGTGAAAAAAGGATTGATCGCAGCGAGTAATGGGCTAAGGAAGTTGAGTGTACTGTGAGGAGGGGTGGCAAGTAAGGTCATCCCAGCGATCATAGCCACGACCGGCCACTTCCACTTATGTTTGCCGAAAAGAACATACGTTAGGCTGAGCAGCAGAGAGCATAGCCCCAGGTAGATGGCATAAGGGTAGCGTGCATCTGTGCGGATGATATTGCCGAAACGGTCGATACTTTGCATCAAGATGCCATGGAGTGTAAATGTATGATAGTGATTCAGGCCGAGTTGGCGCAGAAAATCGGCGGTGGAATAGTCAATGGGCCGCCGCATGCTTTGCATCGTACTTAACATGAGCTTGCTATATCCCTTGAACATGAGCACAGTGAAGAGAGTCAGCATAGCTAAGCCAAGTGTAGCTTGGTGCATACGACTTGGTGTGGAGAAGTTCTGTAAGAATTTGTGCATCTGTTGTTTACATTCGACGAAATAACGCATGACGTAGATGAGAGTGATGCCCCCTAACAGGAACAGTAGGTTGGTAAAGGTATGCAGATAAATAAAGCTAGAGCTAATCATGAGTGCTGTCAAAGCGATGAGGCCTGAACTATCGAGGAAAAAGGTTTGTGGCTGCAGCCTTAGAGTGCGTAAATAAAATGTGAGGAACAAAGGTAAATACATCGCGGAGTAGTAGCCCACCCAAGTCGCACCGTAAATGTGAGATCCCATCACCGCAAGAAAAAGAACAAACGCCTGTGCTGGGTAGCGCAGCCCAGCTTCTCGACTCAGAGCAACACACCCGAGGGCAAAGATGCTGCTATAGGTGATACTGTGGCAAAAATGAGTGACAGCAAAAAAGTTATGGACCGGCCAACCAACCCAGTTGCTACCGTATAGGAGGAGGAGGCAGAGTAGGGTGACGATGGGATTGACCACATTCTGTTCATATAACTGGTGTGAACCCATATTGAGGTAAGGTTGCCACAGAGTGATTTCCCCATCATACCAAAGAGCGTCAATCAGGTTATACACTGGAAAATGGATGGCAACTGCATAGTCTCCATGTGCGCGGTGATAGTCTAGAAAATAGATAGGTGCGTGAATACTAAAAAACAGCAATGTGGTCGCGATTATAGTGATCAGGTAGGCGATAGCTGCATGTTGCTTTCTCATAGTCCTCGCTCTCATGTGTCTTCATGCTTGAAAATAGGGGTGGATGTGTATGTTGCACTTCAAACAGTGCTAAAGGTATCTCTTGCTTATGCTTGTCCAGCTTGAGGTGAGACGGGGTTGCGAGCAAAGCATGGTATGAGTCCTTTACAGGGTGTTGTAGCGATCATCCGTCAAAAGAATGATAGTTTTAACGATAAATGGTCGGTCTTGATTATAACGCTCAGAAAGGAGGGTGCAATTATTGAGTGGTTTAAGTACTCTTTCGGCGCATGCTACGATAGGCATCGGCGGTCTTAACATTTTTGGAGTATATGTGTTCGGCGCGTTGCTGGCAGGAGGAGCGTGTCTGCATGCTGCATTTGGGTTGCTTTGGGGCTATGCTCAAGCCTTACCTCAGAGTAGATCTGTAGCTTGGATCATGTGTGGATGGGGGGTCTTGTTCTTGACTGCCGGGGTTTTGTACTTTCTATCCATTTATGTGGTATGGAAAGAGGACACTCTTTTAGCCACTATCCTCCAAGTTTTTCACGTTTGCTTTGTAGCCATCATCATCGCTGCATTGTCAGCTTTTATGCATCAATCGAGTGCAACGGCTGCCGTGGTTTGTCAAGCGTTAACCTTTGATAAATATCTATTCCAGCCTGATCGCTCCTCGTTGGCCGATACAAACCATGAGAGTTCTCGTCGAGCCTGGGGCTCAACTCAAGCTGAAGCGCGGCAAGTGGGCCTCGATAAGGCCATTTTTTTTGATACGATTATGGACAGTCTAGGAGAAGGACTCATGTGCTGTGACACCCAGGGGCGGCATATTCTCGTCAACCGCAGCGCGAAAGTGATTTTGGGTCACCATTTGCGCCAAGGCCACCCTTGGGGGAGCACAAATCCCAGTGCTCTGTTTCATCCAGAACAAGAAATACCTTTCACGGAAGAAGAGCTGCCGCTATATCAAGCTCTTCAAGGGAAAAGCGTGCGCAATATGCATGCGCAACTCAAATTAGATGCGACAGAAGTCAAGATGCTTTCCTTGACGGCATTTCCGGTATGGGGAAGCAAAAATGAGGTGATTGCTGCGATCGTCATGATTAAGGATATTACTGAAAAAAACCTGTTGGAGCAGCAATTTGAAATTGCTTTAGATGCGGCTCCGAATGGCATGATTATGGTCGATGCGCAGGGTAAGATTGCTTATGCAAACAAGAATGTTTCCGCGATTTTTGGTTACACAAATGAAGAGTTGGTGGGGACGTCGATTGAAAGCTTAGTTCCTCACGACATTCGCCATCAGCATCGAGGTTATACCCAGTCTTTTATGCGCAACTCTAGACAACGTGTGATGGGAGAAGGGAAAGACCTTTACGGAATCAAAAAAAATACGCAAAGTGTTCCGTTGGAGATAGGATTGACGCCTATCGATACCCTAGAGGGAAAGTTTGTGGTGGCTTCCATTCTTGATATTACCGAGCGTAAGAAATATTTGCACTCACTCTCGCAAGCGAACCAACGTCTGCAAACATCTCAGATGGAGCTTGAAAAGTTAAACATACGACTCGCGCAAAAGAATGTAGAGTTGGAGCAATTTGTCTATACGGTTTCGCATGACTTAAAGGCCCCGCTGGTGAGTATCTCGGCCTATGCAGAAAAAGTCTCGCGTTCGCCTAGTTTATTGCAAGATGCGCGCATGAGCCACTATATTACCCGTATTTTGAAAAACGCGGAAACAATGAATCTTCTCCTGAATGACCTGCTTAATTTTTCTAAAGTGAGCTACAAGGAGTTGCAGTTGAGTAGGTTTAATTTAGCTCAGTTGGTGGGTAAAGCAGTGGCTATCTTGGACACTGCGATGCGTGAATACCGTGCCGTCGTGGAGTATGATATCGACCCTGAGCTAGAAATTACCACGCAAGAGCATTTATTTGCCCAGATTATGACTAATTTGGTTTCCAATGCTTTGAAATACCACCACCCGGATCGTACTCCGCATATTCAGTGTACAGTGACTCAAGAAGAGGAAGGGCGGTTGGTGCTTGCCTTGCAAGATAATGGTCTTGGCATTCCTAAAGAGCAGCACTCAAAGGTCTTTAAGATATTTGAAAGGTTTCACCCTGAGGTAACCGAGGGTACAGGAGTGGGCTTGACGATTGTGCGCAAAATTGTGGAAAGGCATGGCTGGTCGATAGATTTTTGTAGTGAGGAGAACATAGGCACCACATTTAAGATTTATATGCCTGCTGTTCCCAAGCAAGGTGGGGAGGTTGTGTGATGCAAGTATCGACAGAGAATACCATCATCTCGGTTCTATTAGTCGAAGATAATGAGGACCATGCACTGCTGACCATGGATTCACTGGAAGAAAGTGGGATTGAGAGTCAAGTCAAACACTTGTCGAACGGTCAGTTGGCCATCGAATATTTGTGTAACTGTCCGCCGGAGGAGTTACCTGATGTGGTGCTCCTCGATATTAAAATGCCGCTCAAAA
>JAPPOJ010000173.1 GCA_028817975.1 Zetaproteobacteria bacterium
AAAGATCTTGACAGGTTTATTGTTTATCGTTGCTATTCAGTTTTCAAAGAGCGTCCGTGCCTCTGTGGCCGGTAGAGATAGTTATACGCATGTCCAGCTCGCCCGTCAACCCCTAATCGTTTTTTTTGCAAAAGAATTTTGTTTATCCTATGAGTGAGGTTACGCGTCGAGAATAAAGATGACTCAAGGTAGAGTTTTTGATATACCTGGTCGTAGTCTACAAACACTGTTCATCTTTGTTTATTCCATTGATCATGAAAGATGGATTACCTTGATCTTCAAATCACCCATGACACCGTTCCTCCTCGCCACTATAGGTACTTTGAGCGTCTGCATGGGTATATTTTTTTTTCGTACACAGACAGCAGCCCCCATAAGAGAGATCCACTCCATGCAAAAAGTAGAAATATACACTTCACGATACTGCGGATTTTGTATGCGTGCAAAATCCTTTTTAAGCCAACAAAATATCCCACATACAGAGATTGATATCACTTCCAACCCCAATTTGCGCGAACAAGCGTCTAAACAATACAACTGGCACACCGTTCCGATTATTGTTATTGGGGGCACGCTTCTTGGCGGGCACGACGATCTGCTCGAAGCTCATGCTTCCGGCCAATTAGACAAGCTCATAAACGAAGATTCATAACCTTACCTATTTCCCTCAACCTCCCAAGTGCCCCTTAAGCAAGGTAATGACCTGTTCATAAATAGCTTCTTTCTCCGATAACAGCTCATGCTTTGCTGGAGAAAAGATATGACTGGTAACTTCCACACCTTGCTCACGCGCCGCCTGACTCCAAGCATCTATAGCCGCAAGGTCCACAACCGTCTCTTCCGAAGCTTGCAGCACTAAGCATTGAATATTCTTCAGCCGTCGCAGAGCCCGAGGTTCTTGTACTACTTTCAAAGCTTCAAAGGCTGCATGTAACCAAGCAAAAGTAATCTGACTCGAACGATAAGGACTCAACGCCTGTTGCAGGTATCTTTCTCTGTTATACGTTTTGTCGTTGGTGGCAAAATCCAAGTTCGCCATCATCCCAGAGCCATTTACATAAACACGGCCAAGACGTAGCCTATGCATCGAAGCAGCAAGACCCCTACTTATAGAAAGAGGAAGTGCTCCACGAGGAACCCCCAAAAAGGGCGAAATAAGAGCGAGCTTACCCGGAGTCATTCCCCCCTTTAAAATGGAAGTCAAGGCAATAAGCGCTCCCATAGAGTGAGAAATCACATCGTAACTCACCGTCCTCCCCAACACAGTCTCAACAACTGCTTGAGCGTCCGCGGCATAGTCACCAAAAGAAACGACATGGCCTCTCTGCCCGCTACTGTCTCCCTGCCCACGATGATCCCAGGTCAAAAATCCCCAATCCTGGGGTAAATTAAGGTCCGAAGGGAAGTATCCATATTTTTCAATATATTCGTTTCGACCATTGACAAAAACGAGCCAATGGCGCACAGAGCTTATTTCTTTTTGGGAATAGTAGGTCGCATAACGCACCTTACGCTTTTTTTCCATCCGTAGGTTGCCCGTCCGCCATGGGGCTTGCAATGCCCACTCCACCGGTTGCAGCATTTTGCTTTTGCGCCTTTTCCGCATAATCACTCCTTTAATTCCGCAGTTCTGCCCCAAGAATTCATTTTACGACTTAAAATCCACTGAGGATATGTTTTTCCCAGCACATAGCACATCTCTTTGCTTTTATATATGACTAGGCAAGTCTGAGCGGTATCTTTCTTTACCTCTAGCAACTTAAAAATCTATCGCTACAATCAAAACACCTGGACCAATGCTTATTCGACTACAGAAGTTGTATTCGGATCAGAAAGGAACCCCTATGTTATACCCCCCTCGCCGACTACGCCTTACTGTCTTTGCCATCGTTACGGTTACATCGTCGATCATATGCTTCAGCGCACACGCCAAAGAGCAAAAAAAGTGGTTGTTAACTTTGCCGTTATTCACCTCTGACCGGGAAGCTACCATTGGCTTGGACGTGCCATTCACAGACGACGCTTCACTAGCATTTCATGCCATCTCACAATCCAAGGGAGAGGCGTTGCACCCACAGGAGATGGAAGAAGTTCCCCACTCACACCTCTATACCAGCGCCAAAGAAGCAACGATGCTGTTTCAACGTTTTTCGAATCCAGCTCTTATGCGTGGCATACACTGGGGTCTCGGGGTCGGTTACCGCAGCACGAATGTTACCTGGGTCAAGGAGGCCAACCCCGAGCTTGTACTTATACAGCCCCAACTAGACACCCACGGACTCGCCCATCACACTTTCCACCTGTCCGGCCCTACTTACACCGCGCGGGCAGGATACCGTTACGTTGCAACAGATGTTGGCTTTGTTGCTGGTATTTTTCTAAAATTAAGGCACTTTCAAAGCACGGTAAAGGACCTTTCCGGTACCAGCCAACCTGCTCCAGTAAAGGCAACATCATTTGTCAGAGGTACTCTGGACGACCAACGCTCACTCCAACGCCGTCTCATGACAGCCGGATATCTGGGCTTAGAAGTCGGTTGGGCATTCTAGTTTCACCTCAGTAAGATCAAAGCTAAAGGAAACACCTATAGATGCCATTTGTAGATACTAAACGTGGAAAAATCTATTTTCGCCTCAGAGGGCAAGGGCCCGCGATTCTGTTACTCCACGGAATCGAGCGCACGAGTGACAACTGGGGTTCTTTTCCCAAAGAGCTTGCCAAAGAGCATACTGTTATTGTTATGGACCATCGCGGAAGCGGTCAGTCAAGCGCACAAATGAAGTGGTCTGACCGCATCGAGGACCTTGCCGAAGATGCTGCTATAGTCATGCAAGAGTCACAAATCACGACATATGGTGTGTTCGGACTATCTTTAGGGGGAATGGTTGCCCTCGCCTTGGCGCACAAGTTTCCACAACGGGTAGAATACCTGGTCGTTGCCAATACAAGCGTGAAAGGCCTTGGCTGCATGCGTCTCACCCCAACAGCGACCTTACTAACTATGGGCACTCACCTCACCCCATGGTTAAACACCGCTGTCATTGCCATACTTTGCAGCGCAAAATCGTCTTCTTGGAATCAACGTATCGCACTGTGGCAGGATCTCCAAAGTAAAATCCGCCGATTTGGTTGGGAACGCGAGACCACGACAAAGTATTTACTAGCAGCCCTGCGGTTCGAGCTGCCTGAGTTCAAATCGATTTGCCCCACCCTCCTTTTAACAGGTGCAGAAGATCGGTTTGTTTCACCTCAAAACACACACAAGATACTTAAGACTCTGCAAGAGCAAGGACATCGCCATTGTCTTTCGTTGGTCACTCTTGAGCGCGGAGGACATGAGTTAGGCTTTGAGCACAGTAAGCTAGTGCACGAGAAAGTGGAACAGTTCATCGGCAGCAACCTTCATCCACTTAATAGGCAGAAATACAGCATATGAGGAACATTGTACCTAATACGATGCCTAAATTTTTTTCTAAGTCACTGATTTTATATATGTGTGTGTTGGCACACAAAGTGCATATACACGAGAGCAAGACTCCTGGTTTAAGGTCAGCATGAAGACAAGCAGCTCACATCACCCGCTCACAGAAACGCTACCTACCCTCTCTCCGTCCAGAGGAGCAGGTGGATACAAGCACGCTAAAAAATCAGCCCATGCATCATCCTCACATAAAAGCTTTGAGCAGCAGGTCCGGCATAACAAACATCAAGAAGTGACAGCCAAACACAAAAGACCTTCTCAACAAAGAGATAAGGCTACCGAAGCAGCTTCCAAGTATGCCTCCACAAGGACTTCCTCCACCACCCACAACAAAGCTAAGGCAAAGGATCTCCGCTCTCTTAAGAATAAAGCAAAAGCACAAAAGCAAAGTGCGGAAGACATCACTCATGCTATGTACATTCAACCTCAAAATCTTGCGACACCAGACACAAATGGAAAAGAGCTTACGACGACACATAAACCGAGCCTAGACATCCAAGACACAGCGCTCTTCTCACCAGAAGCTAAAGTTGTAGGCAATACCTTCATGCAGCTCTTGCAACAAGCTCCCAATCAAGGAGGTTTACCTCTAAACTCCCAAGACATTGTCACACTACAAGGCACCATTAAACGCTCTCCTTTACTCCAGACACTGGTAGAATCCGCAGAAAAAGCGGTAAATATCGAAGCTCCCGCACGTGATTTTCTCCGCGCTTTCGGTATCCAGGTGGATCCCTCTTTTTTCACACGGCACCAGATCAGCGTACATACACCCATTGATTTCCAACATTTTTTAGAGATGTTACATCTACAAGATATTGACACCCAAAAAATATTTGGTGAACTCAAAATAAAGCTGCAGCAGTTCACCTCAGTGGTAGAAGGGCAACAAAATAGCCAAGGCAACCCAACAACCCAGCCGAATACTCAACCCCAAGCAAACGCAGAGTTACCCTCCCCACAGATCTCAGAAAAATCCCTTACTTACCACAAAGGCTTGAGGTCAAAAAATGAATCCCATACAGCGGAGATAGTTCCTAACTTCAAAGACCAGACCCAAGTATCGCCGCACCCTTTCGCACCAACTTTGGCGCATCATAAAACGGATGAAGCATCCCAGATACTTACCCGCCCCCAAACAGACCCATACTTAAGTACAGCTCTACAAGGTGAGGCATCCAGACTAGGCCCGGAAACCAAAGCAATAGAAGCGCTTTCCTCCCAAGGATCAGCATTGTCTCCGTTCGCTCAGGTGAAAGAAGAAGCGAGCATTCACAACCCACCACAGGGTATTGCCAGCAAACAAGCACGCACCGCTGTCCAGCCCCTCTTTTCCAAGCAACAGGCACAACAAGTGCCACATCGTAACGATATTTTCCACGCCGAGAATGCACATGCAGAAAATATATTTCCTGCATGGCAGGAGCAGGCTCCTTCGCACCAGCAGACAACAGATAATGACACAACAGCAAGACTTCAAACACAGTTAAGCTCTGCATTCGACAGCAAACCACTCCTAGAAAAGGCTGTAACCGCCCTCAGGCTACAAGATACAGAAACGAGCCCTCAAGAAGGCGAAGGTGCTGCGTCAGACAACGGATCGGAGACTGCCGACGAGGAGAACGCCCTCTCTCATATAATGACACCCTTCTCCACAGAAGCTGCAAGCACTCCTAACCGCGCACATGCGTTTCAACTTGGACAAATCCAAGATATTTTAGAAAACCCCAGCGTTTCCAAACACCTAAACAGTTGGGAAAAAGTGTCCGACATGGCAGCATCATTCCACAGCCGTGGCGGAGGACAAGCTCATTGGAGCATGGTAGACTCCAACTTAGGGAAGCTGGACATGCAAATTCAAGTTCTGGACGGTAACGTCACTTTAAAGATGCAAACTTCTAACGATCAGATCCAAGATACTTTACGACATGACCTACAGCACCTTAGCGAGTCACTTGCACAATCACAACTTAAACTCATCCAAGTAGAATTCAACAAGCAGTCCGAAACAGACCTTATGTCACAGTCAACCTGGGGAGAAGGAGCTTTTACAGAGCAACAACCAAAACAGCAGCAGCAGGAGTCCACCTCCTCGCAGTTACCTTACACACTTCTCCAGCAACCTCACAAAACATGGGCGCGCCATTCAGCGCCTCAAGGCGCAAACATAAGTTCCAACGGCAGAAGCCCCGCACTCAACCCACAACAACGGATTGCCATACACGTGTAAACGATAGACCTCTGAGGAAGATATGGACCCAAAAATTCGAGCAAAAATCACCTCACACACCCCCAACCCAAGCCGACAATCCAATGCCCGTGAAACAGAGGCGGTCAGCACGAAAGAGACCATCGACTTCCAAAAGCTGATACTTGACTCCAACGCTGAGCAGGTAGCTGCCAGGGAACGCGTCAACAATCATGACCTCTCTGGAGCAACTTCTTACCAAGATTTTCTCGAAGCACTTGATCGCAAACAGCAGATGGAGCAAGGCCCCAAAAATACCATGGGCAAAGACGAATTCCTGACCTTATTTGTAACTCAGTTACAGAACCAAGACCCGCTCAACCCCAAGGATGGCACAGAAATGGCTTCCCAGCTGGCACAGTTCAACAGCCTCGAACAAATGATCAATATGAACACTTCACTGGATCAACTTGGCTCTACAGCAGAAAAAAGCCGTACTGCACAATTTTTAGATGCCATTGGGAAAGAAATCACCTTGGCAGGAGGAAAAGGCTCCTATCACGAAGGCAAAGTAGAAGGAGTCACTTACTCCCTGCCGATGACAGCCACCAAACTCAAGCTCCTCACCAAAGATCAAAATGGTAATGTGGTTGCTCATGCAGAACTTCCAGGGCAAAGTGCAGGAGAACATGCGCTCGATCTCAGTGAAATAGAGCTTACCCACAAAGATGGTAGTTCTCTCTTACCAGGAATCTATCAATTTGAGCTCGAAGGCCAAGATATGAACAGCCAGCAAATACCAATCACTATGAACTCCAAAGTGAAGATCACCGGAGTCTCCATGGAAGGCAATGAACCAGGATTTCTGACACCCATAGGTACCATTAGCTTCGATCAAGTTCAAGCAGTAGGCCTCGTACACCCAAGTGAGGTACAGGTGCAACAACCAACGGCAGGCACCCGTAAACCTTCACAACCCGCAAAAGCGCACCAGACGGAGCCCCGCTCACTTCAACCTTCTGCTAGTTCTACAAATTCCCAGGCACGTCCCCCAGCACAAACCTTAGAAGCAGCACGCAAGGCGGCCGCACAAATGATTGCAAATCGGCAAACTCCTCGAACCACCCCTAACGCTTCACAAACTCCATAAGCTGGCATGTACCAAAGGCAAAGCAGCGCCTACGCTTAAACATCAACCCTTGCCCCAAGGCTAACTCATGCAGCTGATCAAAGTTGTAAAACCCACTCACACTTTTCGGTAGGTATTCGTACGCATCCCGGGAACTCATCAAACTACCGATCTTTGGCAAAATACGTTCAAAGTACTTCAAGAACAGAGTACTTAGCACCGAAGTCTCGCTTGGCATCAGTTCAAGAATGATCACACTGCCTCCTGGACGCACGATCCGCACAAATTCAGCCAAAGCCTTCTGCTTGTCAATCACATTACGTAAGCCGAAGGCAATCGTTACAACATCGGCCAACCCCTCCTCAAAGGGCAAGTGCTCCGCACTGCCCACAAGCCACTCCACCGTACAGCCACGCCATCCGGTAAATCCAGCTTTCTTCCGAGCCATCTGCAGCATGTTTTCAGATAAGTCTAGTCCAATAAATTGAGCGTAATCCTTGCGGTACTTATGAGCTGCAAAAATTACGTCGCCCGTTCCCGTAGCAATGTCTACCAGGGTACCATGTAGCTCCAAAGGCTGTGGCAACCAGCTCACCAGAAGGCGACGCCACCGCTGATCTAACCCGAGGCTCAAGAGACGGTTCAAAAGGTCATATCGAAAAGCTATTTTGTCAAAAATGGCAAGTACTTGCTCTTCGCTTTCTGGCCTAATGGACCCTGAACGTGTATGCGGCACTACAGCTCCTCCTTGGGCTCTATTTTCTATCTCAACTCAACCACTCTTAAGTAATTTACTATACCCCAACCAAAGCCCAAATAGGCTACTTTCCGATGTAAATGTCCGGCGAAAATCCTTTTAATAATCGCCACCAAGCTGAACGTATGAATCCACTGCGACATAAGCCGATAAGTGTAATGCAAGGTCTCAATGGCCACCGTAGTGTGGCGCGAACTGAGTGGCGGCTACCCAAAATAGCCGCTACGCCTGGGGCCTATGCAAGTCGATAAAGACACACATCATTTGGGTAAGGACATATGCAAAAACATATCCATTTACAGCAGCTTCTATCTTTTTTTATCCTATTCTTTGCGATCTCCAACAGTGCGTTTGCTGCGCGCACCTTAGTGGTAAAGCGTAAATCAGCGAAAGTATTCGCCGAGCCGAACAAAAAAAGCACCTTTATCGCTGAACTCAAAAAAAATGACGAGCTCACAGAGAATGGCCGGAAAGGGATGTACTGGAAGGTTGCTACCCGTGAAGGTAAAAAGGGTTATGTATCTGTGCTTGCAGTCAAAACCAAGCCGAATAACGACAATGCAGGACTCTCAGCCGCATTACGCTCTGCAGTACAGCAAGGACGCTCAAGTGAAGATGCCGCGAATGTACGTTCACGCTCCGCAGTCATGGGGGTAAGAGGTTTAGCAAGTAGCGATGACGTCCAGTTCGCAGGCAACCTAAAGCCGAATCCACGCCTAGTCTTCATGATGGAGTCTATGGTCGTGACCTCTGAGGAACTCGCGACAATCGAGGAAGGGGTTTACTCGGAAATCGAAGCCAAAATGAAGTAATAAGTGTGCCAGGCTCGTAGCCTGTTGGCCGCTTTATCCTTCACTCGGTCGTGTCGATATAGGTGCTATAACCCTGCTGCCGTAAGAGCTGTTTCACACGTCGGTACTCCTCTATCGCCTGCTTATTGGCAAGGTCCCAAGCGTTCTTACGTAACAACATATTTTGCTCTGCAGTACATTGACGAGGGGCAAGCTTCTCTGCCTCCCCTCTACCAGCAGCAATGATATTATGCAAATTATGACTTAGCTCTGCAGCAGTGGGAGCTGGGTTCAACATGGATAACATGCCTGTAGCAAACTGAGTCGCTATTTTACCCGTAGTACATACTGCGGAGTGGGTTGCTTCTCCTATATCGTAGCATAGCTGCATAAGAGCATCTCCCACTTTTTGTAAAGCCTTGCTGGTAAAGTCATTAAAATTACCCGTAGCTCCCTCTCCCCCCACAAAGTCAATGGCTTCCGTAAACATTTGGGCAGGAACTTCAGAGATGGCTTCCGCAACACGAACTTTTTGTGACAAGTATTCGCGTGCTTCGGCATTTTGCAACTGACATTTGCCTGCTTCCACCACGAATTCACGTAAATCTTTTTTGTAACGCAACGTGTTTTTTTTGAGTGTACGTTTAGCCTGTTCTAGGCGGAAATACAGTGACGAAATTTCTTCATTGTAAATCTGGCTATTGTAAAGACGCGACTGTTCAGGGCCACAATAGGAATGGGATACGTCCAACGCATTCTCAGGTAGCACACAAGCTCGCACTACAATTTTGATCTCTCCCGCATCGAGAGGAGGAAAGGTCACCTGGTAGGCATTTGAAGAATTCTCTATACAACGCCCACCAGGGGCACACTGCACCTCATTTGTAGCTTCAGGGTTACCTTCTTGTGCTTTCAAACACGCTGCACCACGGGCGTTGGGTTGCATAGGACAGATCGAGTATTCGATATAGCCCGTATGCTTGTGAGCATCCACCGTCAAATACAACTGCCCGTGTCGCGACTCCTGCAGCTTACCAACCGT
The DNA here is from genome assembly GCA_028817975.1 of Zetaproteobacteria bacterium. Lineage (GTDB taxonomy): Bacteria > Bdellovibrionota_B > Oligoflexia > Oligoflexales > Bog-1112 > JAPPOJ01. The sequence goes on from JAPPOJ010000173.1 coordinate 9,389, forward strand.
GAGTGAAAAGATCTTCAAAGTTTGTGGATCCACTTTGATAGAGGCTTGCGTGAGGCTCTCATCCACCGCATCGTCCGTAACCGAGCTTCGCTCCAAGCCACCATCCGACTGCTGCCCGGGAGGGGAGATAGGCTGGCTCGGCCGAGACGAATTCCCTGCCTTCTGCAAGCAAGCGCAGAGAAGCAAACTCACCCCCCACCAAGCACCATCCGAACGGAACCATTTCATCCCGACTTTCCTCCATCTACCCACCGTGGGCGCATCGGCAGACAAGTTTATTTCTTAAAAATTTGACTTGTAGCTCCTCTTTCGAATACAGCTTTGGTAAGTTGGAAAGACTTCAAAGTAGAAGCACTTGACTTGTCTACAGTCCGACCCCAAGGTACGGACCTTACTCAGGAGATGTCTTATGTCGGATGCAACCGTGATTGTATACGCCAAGCGCACCCCTATCGGCAACCTCGGCGGGTGCTTAGCCAACGTCCCTGCACCTAAACTAGGCGGCAAACTCGTAGAAGATGCACGCACAACCCTTAACCTCAAACCCAACAGCGTAGACTCCATCTATATGGGACAAGTGCTTACCGCAGGAGTTGGTCAAGCACCCGCACGGCAAACAGCTCTCCATGGAGGGCTACACCACAACGTGTGTGCCACTACTCTCAACCGAGTTTGTGGAAGTGGACTTAAGGCCGTCATGATTGGCGATCAAGCTATCCGCGCAGGGGATGAGAACATCAGTTTTTGTGGGGGACAAGAAAATATGAGCTTAGCCCCACATTTCATACCCAACTCACGTACTGGCTTTCGCTTCGGAGATGCCATACTCAAAGACCATATGCAATATGATGGTTTATGGGACCCTTACTCCGATCAAGCTATGGGCCATTTTGGAGATCTATGTGCGGAAAAATACGGCTGGAGCCGGGAAGATCAAGATGCTTTCGCCATCCAAAGCTATACGAAGGCAAAGCAAGCTATAGAGATCGGGGCTTTTGAGGAGGAAATTCTTCCCATCATGGTCCATAAAAAAAAACAAACCCAGCAAATTGACAGAGATGAAGGCCCCTATGCACTCGACCTCGCTAAAGTTGCGGGCTTACGTCCCGCTTTCAACAAAAACGGCAGCGTCACTGCGGCAAATGCCAGTTCTCTTAATGATGGGGCAGCTCTATGCGTCATGATGCGGGAAAGCCAAGCGAACGAACTTGGCCTTCAACCACTCGCCAAAATTATTGCGCAAGCTTCGGTCGCTCAGGCACCAGAATGGTTTACCACCGCACCGATTGCCTGCATCCAAAAACTGATGCACAAAACCAAGCTAAACACTGAAAATATAGACCTTTTTGAAATTAATGAAGCTTTCTCCTGCGTCACCATGGCCGCCATTCAGGAGCTGCAGCTCCCACGTGAATGTGTCAACATCTATGGTGGAGCAGTCGCTCTCGGACACCCCATTGGAGCAAGTGGCACACGAATCTTAGTCACTTTAATTCATGCCTTGAGGCGAAATAACCTCAAACGTGGACTCGCGACTCTCTGCATTGGAGGAGGAGAAGCCAGTGGGGTCGTCATCGAAGCTATATAACTCGGGATAACTCTCCATGATCAGAATCTTTCCAGCACTCTAGCCATCACAGAAAATGACAATTAACGACAGTGGGGCGCAACCTGAGCAAATGTTTCATTATGCTTCTGAGGGTTTAGCCAGATCACATCATCCCCATGCTTATGTTCCGACCGCGTCACAGCATGTTGACGTGGAAAATGCCAAACTGCAGGCAAACTCTCTCCAGACTTGTGACGTCTCTGGCACTCGGAAATAAAGATCTTACAGCAACGATCACAGCTCAATTCTGGCGCTCGCTGCCCTTTGTATTCCCGATGCCTCATACAGATGATCATAGTCACCCTTTCGCAAAAATTTTTACAAGCCTGTTTCATACTGGGCTTCTTACCTGACGGCACTACAATCCGCTAGCGCCATCTTCTCTTATGCACATTAAGTGCCACCCCAGAAAAAAAGGTTTATTCTTTATTTCCAAAGAGTTATAAGAAAACCAGCACGGGCTAAAGTTAGGAGCATGTCCAAAAAAACATCAATTTATAGCACTAAAATACGACTACTCTGCTTGCAGAGAGCGCACTCTACCCATACTTCGCGCGACAAGCTCAAATTCAACGGAGCGGGCATAGATATACGGTACTAGACCCCAGATGAAAATGTTTTAAGAATACCCTGCTATTTTTTAAGCTCTAATATCAGCTTGCTAGGCTAGATGGAATAGGTAATTCCCACAGAAGTGAAGGAGTCAAGCACATTTTCCTGACTAAAGGTCCCACTGCTTTCGTCATAGAGCAACTTACGACTAGGGGAGACATTGTAAGACAACTTGAGGGAGAAGTTACGATTCAGACGAATTCCCATACCACAGCCCCCATTCGGGACCACCACCGAACCTGGAGAAGCGTTATCAACAACTTGAGAGCCAATTCGTGCACGAGTCGCACTGTTTTTACGCACCGCACCAAAAGTCAGATATGGCACAAAAACCTTGCCGTAGTACAAGATCAAAGTGAGATCTACCGAATTCGAATACTGCACTGATTTCATCTGCATGGGCACCAAGGCTTCTGCCTGTTCATCCATGGTATAGCCCGTCTGAGACTCATGCTCTTGACGGTGCGTCACACCCACTCGAAAATAACGCCCTAAGTCCAAAGCAGTGCTCAAGCTGCCACGAAACTTATTTGATGACGACAGTAAATTGTTACTTTCCGACATGACGGACTCAACTGTGAAGTGCAGCCTAGCCATTGCTGGTACACTTATCAAAAGGTTGAGGGTAGAGCAGATAGACAGGTAGAACCACCCTCTTTGAAGGAGCTTTACGAACCATAAAGTGTTAGAGTTGCTTTTCATATCAACCCCATTATATCAATTTAAATCAGGAGAGCCATTTTGGGAGAAGCAAGCGACAAACGTCCACTAAGAAAGGGAGTTATTGCTATTTTTGCCAATAGTGAGCAGCAAATTTTAGTGGGCAAACGTAAAGACATCGATGTTTGGCAACTCCCACAAGGAGGAGTAGATGAAGGTGAGTCTCTGCGCGAAGCGCTCGTACGCGAAGTTCGTGAGGAACTCGGAGAATTTCAATTCGATATCATGGACACACTCAATGAACCCACTGTTTACCTTTTTCCCCAAGAACTAGACCGCCCCATCACCAAAGCATACCGAGGGCAGCAACAATACTGGTTTCTATGCCGCATCCAAGATGACACACAAGGACCGAATCTAGACAACGCCCTAGATGACGAGTTTGTGGACTTAAAGTGGGATTCCGCACAGAATATTTTGGCGAACATCACTCCCTGGAAACATGCATCCTACCAAAAAGCTTTATCCGACTTCGGCTTTGTCTCACCTTCCTACTAGGAGTGTCTTGTTGTGACCAAAATTGCTCAGCTTCATGTTATTTGTGGATTTTTTTTCATTTTCAGCGCCGCATGTGCAGGAGCATTTCTCGCTAATGATCTCACCCAAGCTTTTGCACAAAGGAACTCCATCCTCGGCACATGGACATATACACTTTTGATTAGCGCACACTCTCATACAAATCAATTTGGCATCCTTCACATTCTCTTCGGACTCACCTACCATTGGAACGCGCTTTCCCCTTTATGGAAGCTCCTACAGTTCATTGGCATGTGCCTAGGTAGTCTAGCCATGTCTATATTCATGGTGCTACGCGCTTCTACCCCTCCTCACATGGATTGGGACATTCTTGGGCTCGCAACAGGATTATGCCTCTCCGCAGCACTCGCAGCTATCGGCAGCCACATTTTTGGGCTCTGTCTTCAAATGCACTCGCGTCATTGAATACACAACCCTCGCCCTTACAACCTGATACAATGAGAGCGCACACATCAGGCGCCCTCAATCCACCGACTCAGCGGAGCCGTCATTGTCACATGGTATTGCGCAGTACATGGAGCAATATTTACAGTCTACGGGGGGTACCTTTACTCCGCACCGTTATCCCAATCTACAACATCATAACTTCACACAGTCATGGCTGCTTCAACCTGCAAAACCCAATCGACAACTCATCATATTTTGCCATGGCACAGGCAATGACGCTTTTTACCCTTTCATCTCCCTCTTTATACAACTCCTACGTCAGGGCAACAACATCCTGACCTTTGACCTAGACGGCCACGGGTACTTCAGTACAACACACTTACGCCCTCAAGAGTTCCATACCTGTCTTGACAGACTCCTAGACCAACTCAGTTTTGATATCACCCCCTACCAGGTACATATGGTCGGACACAGCTTGGGTGGAATTCCAGCACTCCACAGTGCAAGCCAGCCCAGAAAAAGACCGTGCACCAGTCTTACTTTAGTGACGACACCACTCGACCTTACTCACCTCAAAAGCGTACCTTGGTACGAACTAATGTCCTTACTTTCACCATCATTGTGGCGACAACTGCAGTTTTACACCCCATATGAGCTACTCCCCGCCATTGGTAATTTTAAACGTCATACATATCCCGTACGCACAGAATGTATCAACCATGCCTTGGGCTATGTCAATCAGGTAGCGCAAATATTGAACACTCAACGGACTCTGGCGCTGTGCAAAACCGTCAAAGCCCCCGTATTGCTCTGCTATGGTAAATGGGACTGCATTGCCCCATACATACATGGCAAACAGGTACACCAGCAGCTTACCCACAGTCAACTACACCTCTCAGCAACAGGCACACACTTCACCACTTTGCTTTCACCTAGAGTCGAGGCAAGCATCCAAAAATGGATACAGACATGGAGCCACACGTGAGTCAAATATCCCACCAGCCCAGAATAGATATTCACATTCACTTGGCAGGCACTGGCTGCTATAACTCCGGATGCTGGATGCACCCCAAGCTCCGCCAACGGAGCACCATTCGCCTGCTAAAAGCTCTATATCGCATCCCAGATCATGCGCTAAACCGCGACTTTGACCAACATTGGGCGCGACAGATAGACATGCTGGTAAGCACCAGCATAGTAGATTACGGAGTGGTACTCGGATTTGACGGTGCTGGGGATATACGTGGCCAGCGTGACCCAGATACCACTCAGCTCATCGTGCCACCTGAGTGGGTGTTTTGGGTCTGCAAACGTTATCCGCGCCTCCTGCCTGGACCCTCTATCAACCCACACCTGCACAATGCACTCGATACACTGGAAGCATGTATTGAGCACAAAGCAGTATTAATCAAATGGCTCCCCTCAGCACAACTTATTCACCCGTCTAACAAAAAAGTGCTGCCGTTTTATCGAAAAATGGCAACTGCAGGCATCCCTTTACTCATTCACTGTGGCGGCGAACGCACCTTTATTCCTCTCGACCCTTCTCTAGGGGAAGTACACCACCTTAGAGTTCCACTAGAAGAAGGAGTCAAGGTCATTTGTGCGCACTCTGCAACCAAACCGTTAGGGTCAAAGGAACAGGATCAGCTCCCCGAACTAAGAAAGCTACTCGATATTTACCCCAACTTATGGTTGGACAACTCAGGAATCTGCAACCCTTCACGCTTCTATCACCTACCCCAGCTTGCGCAAGATCCCCTGATCCAACAAAGAACACTATATGGGAGCGACTATCCCGTGCCAAGTAATGCCTTTTACTACGTACATCAGCTTGGTATACGCCGCGTCTGGCAGGCTGAGAAAATCTCAAACCTCATCTCACGAGATGTGCACATCAAAAAAACCTTTGGCTATCCCGAGCAAACTCTGACACGTGCGCATCAAGTACTTGCAAACTTAGATCACTGGCTGGAAAGGCCCACACAGAGATCCGCAAGCTCCATGAGATAATGATGAAGCACTATAGAAGACTAAAAACACTCAAATAAAGGGCTTGTGATTGCACGCACCCATTATATTTTTGGTAAACCCCTTCCGCGAGTATACTCACGTCGCTTTAGTAGGGAATAGATGTTTAGGAAAAGCTCACCTATACGCAACACTCGGCCTGTATTCCGACTCGTACCGCAGCAAAACATATATGGTCCATGAGAGTCGCCCTCCCCACTGGATAGAAGGGGAAGTGTGGCAGCTCAATCATCCACGTCAGTGGCATGCCATCTACCATATGGAAAATGCCGACTCTCAAGCACAAGTGACACCTTTAGTAGTATGGAGATATCCTCATCAAGTGCGTCATCAACGTGGACGTTGCATTCTCGCTAACGGATTTGTTTACACACACAAGCCCAAGGGCAGACACCTCGTCAAAGTGCAAGCCTCAGCCACACAACCACGACTTGGACTCAGCAACGCAGTGGAAAAAGTCGTCCACAAATGTCAAAAATTTATGGCATCCACACTGCACTAAGGCAACCATTTCGAACTTGTTTCTTGAGGCTCTACATAAGAAGTCAGGTGATGACCAAACGGAATACGACGTGCAAAGGGAATACAGTCCGCTAATTTGCGGCGAGCCAACAAACCATGCAAACGGTCCACTCCAAGTGCATTTCCAGCACACTCCGGAATCCCTTGACGTAGAGCACGATAAAAATCCTCGTCCTCATGAGGCAGCTCTTTTCCTGACTTTTGCCGCGCTGCTAACGCAGCCTGGATACGCTCACGATTACTCTGTTCCTCAAGCAACTCATAGAACCCATTACACATTTCAATACCACGAATATAAAGTTCAAACCGCTGTGCGACCCCTTCCTCCACACGAGCAAGAATCGCTTGAGATGCAGGGTAACCATACAGTACGGCACAATCAAAGTTGGCGAGTGCAGGCTCCACACGCTCAATGAAGATTTTGTAGAAAGCTGTTTCAAAGTCATCTGTCCCTGCCACCGAGAAGACACCCTGTTCACGAGCTTTATTCGCCAAATCAGGGTCTTGATCCACTAAGCAGATTCCAGCAAAACGTTCAAATGCCTCTGCCACTGTCATTGAAGTAACTTGAGCAAAACCCCAGTCTGGTGCAGGGTAATATTGGCACCAATCTATGTGTATATGCCGTAAAAGAGATACTGTCGTCTCAATCAAATCAGAAAGCTTACTACCCAGCTCATACCACTCCAACATATTAAACTCTGGCAAATGCTCTGCACTTAATTCACCCTTGTTACGATAGCAAGGTGCAATCTGATAAATACTTTGCTGCGCAACAGCCAAAATCTGTTTCATATGCAACTCCGGACTGGAGCGCAGCCAAAGAGGATGGATGTGACCAAGATGGTCTTCCCAACTTGATGCAAAGTAGTCCAAGTGTTCTTCTGTTCCAGGACAAGTCACCAAATGAGGTGTCTGCACCTCAAGACAGCCACGCTGGTCAAAAAAAGAACGTATGGAACGACGAATCAGGTCTTGCTGCTGTAAGCTAGTCCATATACCCTGTGAATACATACAAAGAGGTCTCCTACTATTTTTAAATGGCGATTTCAAGCAGAGGAATAGCCTCTTGTTTTACAGCATAAGTGCAAAAATTAAAAATATATGAGGTACAAAGGACATACATGCAAGGAAAAGATCAGCTCAAAAGAACACTACTGGTCATCTTGGATGGCTTGGGCATCCAGGAAAACAGCTACGGGAATGCAGTACACACAGCATATACTCCCAATCTGGATTGGCTGATGCGTTCTCAGCCGTATACACAGCTCAAAGCTCATGGTACTTTTGTCGGCTTACCTAGCAATAACGATATTGGTAACTCAGAAGTCGGTCATAACGCTCTCGGTGCAGGCCGCATCGTCGACCAAGGTGCCAAACTGGTGAGCCATGCTCTTGCTTCAAAACGCATTTTCACTGCAGGGAGTGCCTGGGAACAAGCAATGCAGCACGTATCAAAATTTTCTTCTACACTTCACTTTCTTGGCCTTCTCTCGGATGGCAACGTACATTCTCACCAAGATCACCTCTTTCAGATGATACACCAGGCTGTACAGCAGGGTATCCGCAAAATACGTCTGCATATTCTCTTTGACGGGCGAGATGTCGAAGAGCGCTCTGCCAAAAAATATATTGATCGTTTAGAACAGGAGATACAGCAAGCTCGCATTACGGGCGTAGATATCGCCGTCGCCAGTGCCGGAGGCCGCATGGTCATCACAATGGATCGCTACGAAGCCGATTGGTCAATGGTCCAAAGAGGTTGGGACACCCACGTCCACGGTAAAGGCCCTGGATTCTGCTCACTATCAGAAGGGCTTTTACATCACGAACAACAAGACCCAGAATGTACTGACCAATATATTCCCCCTTACGTCATTCACAAAAATGGTGCTCCCGTAGGCAAGATCATCCAAAATGATGCCGTCATCTTCTTCAATTTTCGTGGCGATCGTGCCATACAAATCTCACAGGCTTTTGAAGAGGACCACTTTCCCCACTTTGAAAGACACCGACCGAAAAATATTTTTTACGCAGGCATGATGGAGTACGATGGAGATAGACACATCCCCAAACGTTACCTGGTATCCCCCCCTAATATCCAATTTCCACTTGCCGCATACCTTGCAGAGCGTCGCATTTCCCAATTTGCCTGCTCCGAGACTCAAAAGTACGGCCATGTGACCTACTTTTGGAATGGAAACAAGTCCGGATATTTTGACGAGGCCTACGAAAAGTACCTTGAAATCCCTTCGGACTTAGAAAGCTTTGACAAAGCACCTTGGATGAAAGCAAAAGAAATCACCGATGCCACGATTGCTGAAATGGCCGACCCCAAAGGGTTTATGTTTGGACGGATCAACTTTGCAAATCCAGATATGGTAGGACATACGGGAGACTTCGCGGCTGCGGTCAACGCTGTAGGCTGCGTCGATCAAATGCTCGGGCGCCTTCTTCAAGCTGCCCGTAAATACAACGTTCAGTTAGTTATTACTGCTGATCATGGTAACTGCGATGAAATGTACGAGCGCAAGTCTTCACACCGTATTACAAACCTGCATGGCATCGAAACACCTCCGCCTAAAACCAGCCACACGAAAGCTCCTGTACCATTGGTCATATACGACCCTCAAGGAACACTCAACAAGATATCCCTCGCCCAGAATGGAAATCTCGGCAACGTTGCCAACACCGTCCTACAACTCATGGGTCTCTCGACCTACCCTGATTACCAAGAAAGCTTGATCCGGTAACTTGCACACAACATTCACACAGACTAAGTCAAAAACCCAGGGATCGAGATAGATCATGGGTTGAAAATTTATCCACGAAACGTTACCATCCCCTGATTCAATCTCAATTGGAGCATTCACATGGAAATGAATCAAGAACAAAGGCTGATTGCGGCCGTTCAGGGGTTCACCTCACTCACCGCTGCATTACGCGACCCGAAGAGCGGCTGCCCATGGGACCTTGAACAGACCCCAAGCTCCTTAGCACCCTTTATTATCGACGAAGCCTACGAGCTGGCACACGCCATCACCACTCCCGAATACGAAAACCACTTTCTCGACGAACTCGCTGATGTACTATTTGGCATAGCTATGCAAGCACAGATCGCCTCTGAACACAAGTCTTTTGACCTTATCGATGTTTTTACCCACGCCACCAAAAAGTTCACGCGACGTCACCCTCATGTCTTTGGTAGCCCAGAACAACGTCGCAAACGCGACATGGATTCACTCTGGGCTACCTGGAAAAAAGTCAAGCAAGAGGAACAGGCACGACGCATTCCAATCCCACAAGCCTTTCCCACCAGCATGATGGATAGTAAAATCTGTTCAACAGGGCCAGCTTTACGTCAAGCTGATAAAATTGGTCAAAAAATGGCCTCCATTAAGTGGGACTGGGATCGACCACAGGAAGTCCTCGATCATCTCAAGTCCGAGATCCAAGAGCTTGAGGAAACATTACACCATCAACAAGAAGCAGAGATGATGGACGAGCTTGGCGACACCTTCTTTACTTTAGCTCAGCTATGCCGCTTTGTGGGACAGTGCCCTGAACAAGCAGCTCACCATGGCAATCAGAAGTTTATCCGCCGCTTCCGTCAAGTCGAACAGCTCGCTCAAGAAAGAAACATCCCCTTGACAGACCCTACAGCCGTGGAGGCATTGTGGCAAGAATGCAAAGCTCAGGAAAAACGGGGTTGAACCATACTACACATGCACAAAAAAAGCCGTTTCCAAAAATGGAAACGGCTTTTGCAGCTCAAAGAAAATTTTTTAAGCTGTCTTTTTCTTAAGCATAGCAGACATGCGCTTTGTCTTTCTTGCTACGTTGTTCTTGTGCAAGATACCTTTTGTCGCTGCCTTAGCCATTTTAGACTGAGCCGTCATAAATAACTTCTTTGTTTGCTCTACAGCCTGACTATCGCTCTTTTCTAGGCCTTTCACTGCAGTCAAATAAGCCTTTACAGCAGAACGTACAGAGGAAAGATAACTCTTATTGCGCTCACAACGAACAATATCTTGACGCGCGCGCTTTTTTGCGGATTGATGATTTGCCACCGATTTTTCCCTTCTTTAAACAAGAACTAAGCGTTATCGCGCTTTGCTCTCATAGTCTCTTTTTTCTTTTTTTGTGCTTTGCGACGACGCATTTTGCGTGTCAAGCGGTTGTCTCCACGACCCATTTTATTTTCCTCAAAATCAATTATTTTAGCTTTAAGCCAACTTTACGGGCATAAGTGTCTAGGCCTAGCTTATCAATGGTACGGATAGCACTAGCACTGACCTTCAAAGTCACAAACCGTCCCAAGTTCTCTGACCAGCAACGCTTCTTATGCAAGTTAGGCAAAAACTTATGTTTAGTCTTAATATTTGAGTGAGAAACACGATGCCCAGTTTGGGGTCTTTTCTCAGTTAATTGACACACTCGCGACATATCTTAATCTCTCCCTGAGCTACGCTTTTACTCTTGATTCGCTTCCGGAGTACCTGTTGTGGGTGCTCCTTCTCTTCTAGGTGGTCTTGCATCATTACGAGCAGGACGCTGCGAGCGCAACGAAGCAGCCGCAAAAGATTGGGCTGCATTTTGCATTTCACCTGCAAACCCTCTTTCAGTCTCATGCGCAGAGGTTGAAGGGATCAACGCCAAAAACCTAGCTCGCTTAACAGCCAACGTAATTTGTCTCTGCTGAGAGGCTGTTGCACCTGAGATGCGACGAGGAATGATCTTACCACGATCGGTGATAAAACGCTTCAGCACGTCAGGATTCTTATAATCAAAAACAAGATTTGGATCTAATGTACGCTTACGTCGCATCAACATCCGACGACGCTTTTTCTTACCTAGAGAACTCAACTCTATCCTCCGAAAATTCACACGCAAACAATTGCGCGCCCCTTGTGGGTTGAACTACTTTAAAAAAATTTAAGCAGTAAGGGTTTAGCCGCCCAAGAAGCTTTTTGGCTTCTCACAACCGACACCAGTCACAAAAACTTTGCATTTGAAGCGAAGCTGTGAAACTTTTAACCTGGCGTCACTTACCGAAAACTACCTTATAACAAAAAAACAGAGTCTACGCAAGAAAAATATAGAATATGACTTCAATTTTAGGTAAAATCTTAGTCTGACTCATTTTGCTCAATTTCTTCAAAATAAATACTCCCTACCTGTGAAACTGAGGCCTCCTGTGAACTCCACTTCTGACACTCCCATGGCACCCTATGTGCTTCAAATCGCCATTCCCCGTCCTGTAGAACATTTGTATAGCTATTCAAGCAAGTTACCCGTTGCACAAGGCTCCCGGGTCTGGGTGTCGTTTGGGCGCTTCAAGCTCGCGGGAGTTGTCTGGACATGCACCCCCCAAATGGCAAGGACTACCACCCCAAAAGCACACTTTGCACTAAAGCCCATCCTACAGGTGATGGATACCAAACCCAGGCTCTCAGCTTCGCTATGCAAACTCTGTGAGTTCCTGAGTGCATACTATTGTTGTCCACTCGGAGAAGTGATCCGCAACATGCTACCTGGCCAAGTCGGCACTCAACCTACCACGACAATTCAAATAAGCGCTGCAACCCCACCCACAGCCGTTGACCCTCTGTACAAGCTCTTTCGTGGACGCAAGCAGGTACAAGAGAAAACCCTGCTCAAAGCACTAAGCCAACGCAAAATCGACGGAGAAACTTGGATCGAGAGGGAAATACAAGCACTGCGCATTATCCGGACCTGGCCAGAAGTATCGACCCTCCCCAAAAGCCAACCATCAACCACAGACCCTGTCCATACAAAGTTACCCCCGCTCAACCCTTCGCAACAAGCATGCTTTCAAGCGATTTGTCAAGAATATCAACGGCACACACCGCGGCCAGTCCTCTTGTTTGGAGTTACAGGCTCAGGAAAAACACGCGTTTTCATGGAACTGATCTTAGACACCTTAAAGCAGCAAGCCACCGCACAAGCGCTCGTGCTGATCCCCGAAATCGCGCTCACACCTCAAATGACAACCCTATTTCAAAGCCTTTTTGGCTGCCAGGCCGTTTGTGTGCACTCCAATCTCAGCCCAAAGGCCCGCGAACAAGCGCTCCATCAAGCACGTCATGGAGGGATTCGCGTGCTAATCGGTCCTCGGTCAGCCATATTCGCTCCCTTCCAGAACCTACAACTGATTATCGTCGATGAGGAACACGACTCGTCGTACAAGCAAAACAACCGCTTCGCATACCATGGGCGCGACTGCGCGGTTATGCGTGGCAAGCTTGAACAGGTCCCTGTTCTTCTCTCCTCAGCCACTCCTTCACTAGAGTCTTTACATAACAGTCAATTAGGCAAATACCTTCTGACTCGGTTAACCAAAAGAGCTGGGAACGCCTCCCTACCACATATTCACCTGCTCTGTGCCCCCACACAAATCCCCTCCACCGCAGAGGAGCTACCCCACCTGGAATCACCGCTACACCCCAAAATCTACCGGGCACTTCAAGAAACCGTCGGACGAGGCGAACAAGCTATGGTTTTGGTTGGACGACGCGGCTATGCCAACTACCTTTTTGACCCCAAAGCACGCGAGCCGGTACAGTGCATCCACTGCGACCTCTCCCTGACATTCCACCTCAAATCACAAAAGCTTTCATGCCATCACTGTAACTACCATATGCCCCTCCATGCGCTCCGAGCCGCGCATCCCCAAAAAAAATATGTCATGATCGGACAAGGCACCCAACGCATTGAAGAAATGCTCAAAGCACACATCCCCCAAGCCGAGGTTGCACGGCTGGACTCTGACACAGCACAAAGTAAAGCCCACTTTTTCGATACTCTTGAAAAGTTCCGTCAAAAGAAGATCCACATCCTTGTAGGCACACAGATGATCGCCAAAGGACATGACTTTGAGGACGTCACAACCTCTGTCTTAGTGCTCCCAGACGCACTGCTTCACCTTCCCGATTTTCGAGCTGGAGAACACACCTTTCAGTTGATGTTACAAGCCTCCGGACGGGCAGGGCGCAAGCATAAGAAAGGGCAAGTTTTTTTACAATGTCTTGACCCTGAGCACCCTATCTTTCAATACCTGACACAACATGACTTTCTCAGCTTCGCCAAAGAAGAGCTCGCTCACCGGTACACTCACGGGTTCCCACCCTATCGCAAGCATGCCCTACTACGCTACGAGTGCAAAAACCAACAACTCTTAAATACCGTTAGTCAACAATTGAAACATTGGTTACACCAGAGTTGGCAACAACTCTCTGAAGAAGCTCAACAGACCCTCTCCCTGAGTGGACCTGTAACCCGCTCCATACAACGCAAAGCAGGCCATTATGGCATGCAGATCCTCATCGCCGCAGACAAAGCTGACAGGCTCTTTCGCTGGGTACAACAAATCAGTGAAATCCTCAAAAGATACGAACCAAAAATCCGCTTTCAAGCCGAAATCGACCCTCTTGACTACAGTTAAAAGTTATTGACGCACCGTACGTATATTTGCCCAAGCCGGCAAAGGATGGCTCGATCGGATAGGATTAATGTCAAGCCCACCACGGCGGGTGTAACGTGCTTCGACTTGCAGGTCTTGCGGAGAAAAGCGTCGCCACAATACCGAAAAAATACGTTCCACGCACTGCTCATGAAACTCATTATGGTTCCGAAAAGAGAGAATATAACGCAGCAACGCGGTACGATCCAGCTGCTTCCCTGTGTAGGATATCCGCAGACTTCCCCAGTCAGGCTGAGAAGTTACAGGACAATTTGACTTGAGGAGATCTGAAGTGAGCACTTCCGAAACCACCTGTTCCGTAGACGCTAAAGCCAATACCTCCTCTGAATAGACAAAATCCTCCACCTCAATATCTAAACTGTCCAGCGACTCCCCCGCAAAAGGTTCCCAAGGGGTCATATAGTCATTCAAATCTGCTAATCGAACCTCGACTGCAGCTCCAGCCATCGCAGTCAAATCATCTGCTATCAGACGTTGAACATAGTCGCGTGAAGGATAGCGTGAGTCATTCAAAGAGTTTAAATACAGCTTCAGTGACTTGGACTCAATCAGATGAGGAGTCTCACAAGGAACCCGAAAGGTACCAATCGCCACACATGGCTTGCCCTTCAAATTGAGCCAAGAAATCTCCCAAGCATTCCAAATATCTGCACCGTAAAAACAAATACGGTGCTCTTCTAAGTCAAGAGAGTCACGCCCCTGTTGCCGTGGAATGGGAAACAAAATCGATCTATCATATGTAGAAGGGTAAGCTTGTAGGGACTGGCCCAACAGGGAGTTTTCAACAGAATTCATGTGCACATCACTTGTATGTATGGTTCAACATCAGCTCGCATTCTGTCTATTTATACTCAGCTGTCAATATGTTTACCCTAGTATGTTGATTTTTAGATACAAACCGTCTGTTATTCGCCCTACTTATCGCCCTGACAGAATCGCTATCAAACATAGCTCACACGGAGTGATCAAGATAAACAATAACAACATGCTTGCGTTTATTGCACAAACCGGCTACACCAAAGAATACATAGGTTTCACTCAAAAACGAACGAAGCACAAATAAGCAAGGAAAGTACGTATAATCACAAATAAAGCCCCATACACTCGGCTTTAATCATATTCACCCTGAAAGGACTTCGATTGTGACAAAAATACACCAACCATACACTGAGCACTTCTCTATTACCGAAGAATTGACCAGCTCACTACGTGAGAAAAGTCTCTTCGACTCGCGTTGTATCTTTATGTCCGAAGGAGTGACCTCCAACACCGCCAAAAGAATCATCAGCGACCTGATCTTACTCGACAAGGCAAACAGCAGCGATCCGATTATCCTTTATATCAATAGCCCTGGAGGAGAAGTCAACAGTGGATTCGCCATTTATGATGTGATCCGCTACATCGAAGCGCCAGTTACTATGGTCACAGCAGGGCTCTGCGCCAGTATTGCGACCATCATCAACGTGGCCGTTCCACGTGAGCGGCGCCTAGGACTACCCAACTCAAAGTATCTTATTCATCAACCTTTAATTGCAGGGCAAGTCTATGGACAGGCTTCGGATATCGAAATTACGGCAACTCAAATCGTCAAAACACGCGCTAAAATCAATCAAGTACTGGCGGAGGCTTGCAACCAAAGCATCGATCGCCTAACGGAAGACACCACACGAGATTACTGGATGGGCGCAGAAGAAGCTTTAGAATACGGATTAATTGGCAAAATCATCACCCGACAGTCCGAGATCTGATTGCACAAGGAGCTCTTCCCTATGAAAGCTGCCCAAGCACCTGAGTTCTCCTCTTCACAGAAGATGTTAAGTACCGAGTTAAAACCTTTTTGGGCAGCCATCACTACGGCCATAACCTGCACCCTTATTTTAGGCGTTGTCTCCGCCCTGGTCGCTTCGATGGTCGCGCCGTGTTTAACCTTAATGTCCGCCACAGACGGTCAAACCTACACCATCGAAAAACTGTTTGGAGGAAGGATCGCCACTACTTGGGCACTGCTCAATACCCGCCAGGAATTTGCTAAAGAGCAATACCTCCATATCCTACCCATGCTATTATTAGCTGCCAGCTTACTTAAAACGCTCACCTCCACGGCACAAAACTTTCTCTGGGAGAACACCGCTGAAAGAGTTTCGCTGCACTTAAGGCGTAAATTGACTTCTAGCTTCACGCATATACACCCGTTCTGTCATACACTCGGACGTGCACTTAGCGTAGAAGAAAACCTCTCTTCCGTATGCGCCAACGACGTACGCGCCTTGCGCGACTACATCGTCCACTTTTACGGGGGTCTGCCCCGCATCGCATGCGAATGCTTCTGCTTGTGCATCTTTCTACTCGTGCTGTCACCTAAGCTATTTTGTGTCTTTTTACTGGGGGTATTACCACTTACCGGAGTGATCCAAAACGTCGGACGTAAGCTACGGCAACGCTCAAAGCGGGTGCTCGACAACTACGCCAATCTGAGTGAGTGGATACAACAGCGCTTGCTTGGCTTGGAAACCATCAAACACTACCGCCAGGAATCTAACGAAGTCCGCGTGTTCTCCACAGTAGCCACTCATTACCTTCATCAGCAACAAGCAGCGGTACGCACCAAAGCAAAGGTATCGCCACTGATGGAGTCTGCAACCTTTCTCGCACTCACTGCTGCCCTTATTTTTGCTTTCATGGAGATGAGTAGCGCACGCTTAGACCGGACTGTAGCCCTTTCTTTCTTTGCATCTTTGGCATTCCTAGCCCAGAGTGCAGGCAATATCGGGCGCTACTTAGCCATTCAAAAAGAAACACGCCCTGCACTCGATCGCATCTACCAAACGTACATCGAACTACTTACCCTCCAACAGCCCCCACCCGGGTACCCGGTAGACAACTTCAGCATCGACCTTGAGTCCAAATATAGTTGCATGATTACAGATCTCAGCCTTGCATACCCAGGTCATCCCCCTTTTGTGACCCGCTTAGATGCACAATTCATACCTGGAGAAATGGTCGCCCTCACCGGCCCCAGTGGCACAGGTAAAACCTCCTTAGCCCTTGCTCTCCTCGGACAACTGCCACAACACAGCGGCAGCATTTGCTTCAATTTCGACCCCAAACAACACACTCTGGGATATATTCCCCAAAAACCGCTCCTCCATGCCGCTTCGATCGCCGAGCTGATCAGCTACCCCCACACACAAGCGAACCGCACACAAGTGACGCACTGCTTGCGCGAGGTTGCCCTCGACGGCTGGGTCCAACGTTTGCCTAATGGTATGGACACACCGTTTACCGGCACTGCCGACCAAGCCTCTGGCGGGCAAAAGCAAAGAATTTTGCTGGCACGAGCCCTCTATCACCGTTCTCCTTTTATCCTCGTAGATGAAGGGACATCTGCACTTGATCCATTCAATGAAACACTCGTATTGACAGCCCTGCAAAAGCTTGCCAAGCACGGCAGCACTGTTTTGCTCATCGCCCACCGCCAAAGGTCCATTCAAGCCTGTAACCGTCGTCTCGATTTGTAAAACACGGGTAGGAGCGACCCTTTTCTTCACAAAGTTCGTCGGACCAACACAGTTATCTGCTGTAAACAAGATAAGGACGACCACAAAGCCTTGTCACCCCAGTCAAGCTGGTCACAAAACGTCCACCCACAGGTCAAGAATGCGCTCTTGAATCTCGCCGATTTGTTGCGCCCAATAATAAGGTGTTTGATGAAACATCACCATCGAATACTGGGGGATAAAAAAGTCCGGGTACAGGCTCTCCAGATAGAAAGCTATTTGCTTTTTCAAATGAAAGTCACGGTCTCGTACCTGACTACGCATCTCCACATAATTTGCAAGAGCCAGGTCTGCAATAGCATCCGTGTTAGGCTTCCGAAGTGCCTCGAAAGACTGAAAACCCTCATCCCACGAAGCAGCCTTCTCTAGACAATCGACCAACGCGACACAGTCCTCAAATCCACAATTCATTCCTTGCCCATGAAAAGGTACAATCGCATGTGCTGCGTCTCCCAGTATCAGAGCCTGATCCTGATAATGCCATGGAACACACTTGACTGTCATTAAGTTACCAGTAGGGTTATTAAAATAGTCTTGAGCTAAGTCTGGCATAAGGTCCAAAGAGTCACGAAAGTGTTCCCCATAAAACTGCTGAAGCTTCGTTTCCGTATCAATCGCTTGAAAGCTCTGCTCCCCTTGCTGAGGCATAAACAGAGTTGCCGTAAAGCTACCGTCCAAGTTGGGCAAAGCAATTTGCATAAACTCTCCCCGAGGCCAAATGTGCAA
The DNA here is from genome assembly GCA_028817975.1 of Zetaproteobacteria bacterium. Taxonomy (GTDB): domain Bacteria; phylum Bdellovibrionota_B; class Oligoflexia; order Oligoflexales; family Bog-1112; genus JAPPOJ01. The sequence goes on from JAPPOJ010000173.1 coordinate 27,594, forward strand.
GGCATCACTTTGCAGGGAGAAACCTCCACCTGATGTAGGAGCAATAAGTAGTTCCTTATAACCATGACCTAAGGGTTTTTCGACGTTTTGCGTACCCCCTTGCGCCAAAATAGCCTTTCGAATCCTAGAGCCACTTCCATCCGTACCCATAACCTGCGTAAAAACAACACAACGTGACCGACCTTGGACCTCATCGTAAAAAGTTAGCTGACGCTTACAAAAATCCACTCGCGTACAAGTGTGATGAAAGTGAACATGGACTTTCCCTGTTTCTTCAGCGGCTTCTAATAACAAGGTGTTCAGCTGACATCGCGCAACAGAGTAAATCACTTCATGATCCCTTTGCCCATATGCTTGGAAAGTAATACCTCCCAGCGAGTCATGCAGTGCACGCCCTCGCATGGGAAGCATGCACTTGCGTACGCGCTCCATCAAGCCGACTTTTTCCAAAGCAAAAATGCCACGGCTGGACAAAGCCAGGTTAATCGAACGCCCTGAATCCAAAGATCGTTTCCTGGGATCAGGCCTCCGTTCATACACAGAAACAGAATATCCTTCACGTGCCAAAAAAAATCGCCAACAGAGACCCAACCAGCCCTGCACCAACCAAAGTAATCTCACGCTCCGACATCAACCATATCCTCCACCGTCTCTGTAACCAAGCCTAAGGTATTAAGATTGTTATTCAGTAACTAACATAGAAGAGATGTGAGCAGAGTAAACAGCTTTGCTAAGCTGCGATTTCCACTGTGTGATTTATCTCTATTTCAAATCACATACAAATAACCCTTTACTCAACTGAGGCTTGTACCGATAAGCAGCGACACAGGGATTGAGTCCAGTATTGGATGAAAAGGATGATTTGCCGTGGATGGGAAGAGATGGATTACCCTCAGCACAAAACTGGGATTTTTGCTCGCAATAGCTCTCGGTTGCGGGCGCGCTGGAGATCAACAAACAAGCTCCGAAGAGTCGGCCAGTTTCGCCATTGACCTCAATGCATACGCAGACCGCACAGGGTACATCAGTGCACACGGTTCAAGTCAAGACGCTCTTTCCGGATGGGTGATTGCGATTCTCGATGCAGAA
>JAPPOJ010000044.1 GCA_028817975.1 Zetaproteobacteria bacterium
ATTCATTCTTACTTCCTTTATTTTATCACTACTAAGACAGGGTATATTTTGTTGTAATGTGACTCAGTAATTTTGGATAAGGCTAAGTGTTTCGAAGGCTATTTGGAAAAGATTTTGAAAAAATACTCTGGTTAAATGCTCTAAATTTTAAATGTTTTTTGTCGTAGATATCTTAAGTGGTGTCTCAAGCAAACTTTGTGCTTTACAAGTGGTGTCCATAAAGTTTGTCCTGACTTAAAAAGACTTGATGATTTTGTTGGGCGACTGCTACCATCGGTACATAGCGTCATATGATGAGGAGTACCAATGATTTGCTTTGGACCTATTTGTAAGTATTTTTTATTACTTATTTTTTTTTCTTGTCCTTTACTTTCTGGAGCGGCATACACTCTTTCACAGCACCCTTTTATGGGTGGGTGCCCGTTTATAGAATCCGCTGGTTTTAGTTCAGAAATCGCTCAACTTCAGGGAATTGTGAGAAGTGAGCTAGAAGCCAAAATATCAGCGCATCAACAGTGTATTGCTCCTTTGGAGAATATTCAAAATAGCTTGTCGTTGATGGATTCTTTATTTGCAAATGAATTGAATCCAAATATACGTCAAGGCATTGCCGATGATGTGTACAATAATCAGCTTATGGAGGCGCAAGCGGATTTGATTCTTAATGGCTCGAATGCTGGTTCATATGGGCTTATTTTAAATAGAGTTTATGCTCTAGAAGATCGAATAGGTCAAAATGAAATAGATGCCCGATGGGAATCGCAAAATCATGTTTTTGCGCGCAACAATCGCTACTTATCAAAAGCTTATGGTTATTTAGAAAATGCAGTATCTACAATGAAAAGCTTACGTCCAGAGTGTGTTGCTCTTCTTGGAGGGTGGCAGTTTCTTACTCCTGTATTGTTGAACTCAGCTTCTTCACTCTCAGGTTTGGCTGGATTTGCTTACTCTTCTCTGATTGGAGCTAATTTAAAGCTGATTAGTACCATGATTTCTTTTTTTCAAGATTTTAAAGTCAAGAAAGCAATTGCGAAGTTACAACGTCAACAAAATGGTAAAATTTTAGCTTGTACCTATTATTCTGTACAAATGGCAACCTGCCAGTTTAAACGAGGGCTTTTTTTGAGTCGTCAAAAAAAGAGTTTACGTCGAGGCATCACCCATAAGTTTGCAGGTAAGAGTGTAAATAGATACAAGGAGTTTTTGAGCTTGTGGAGTGCAGCACCGATGTTTTTTCACCTTTTTCAAACCATTGCTCTTGCCGGGTCCGCAATTCACTTTGATGATGAAAAAGTAGCAACCTACTTTGCTGCGCGTAAGATCCGTCCTTTTAATATTTTAGACTCAAATGATATTGGTCCCCCACCTTCTTTGGATAATCCATCTCCGGAAGCGCAATTGGAGCTACAGATGTGGCTGTATAGAATGAAAGAACGTGGCATTAAATTCACGGATAGCAGTGTTTTGGGAGCTGTACCATTTCAAAATCAGGTAGACCAGGTTCTAGCATATATAGATAAATCTAAGAATGATATTCGTGCTTTGGAATTTTTCTTTAGTCAGCGTCGTTCTTATATGGATATCAAAGCTCAGTTCGAGACAATACCCGATTTGCAGCTAGGAGTGAAGAATTTTCTTATGTACTTTAAGTCAGTTCAGAAAAATGAGATTGTATCTCTCACAGGAAGAGGGGCGGTGACTCAAGCGATCCGGATTCTGATGTTATTGGATGATTTTTTAACTCTTCGTTTTCCGTTGGAGGTTGTACTCGAAGATGAAATGGAAGATGTAGCACAAGAATTTCCATCTGATTCCTTTGAGTTTTATCGACAGCGTGTAAATCATTCTGGGGAGAAACTGTTTGAGGAAGTAGCCAAAGACTCTTTTGGTCAGATTGGTGAGCAAAATGTACTTTATATTGCAGATGTTGTACAAGCGCGCATTGATCGTGTCTTTCGTCTTGTGGAAGAAGAATTTTTAGCTGAAGAAAGACGTTTTATTCTTGAGAACCAAAGCTCTGATGAAGGTTCAGCACCGAGGTATTCTGAGTATAAAAGAAGTTTTTTGCTACTGACTCAGGTAACGAATAATCTTGGTGCATACACTGGCAGTCCTTTGGCGTTTAAGTCTGAGGATATTGAAAACACCTATGCGGCTTTAGAAGATGGGTTTGTTAAAGAACTAAAAAAAATGTTAAAAGAAGCTATTACGGGTAACCATGCTTCAGCGATGTTGCCAGAATTGAATGGAGAGACTTCTGCGCATTTATGTGCTTTATTTATTCCTTTCCTAAATCGTCATGACCATGGCTTCTCCATGCACTCTACGCGCAAGCTCTTCAGTTTATGCCGTAAGAACTACAAGGAGTTACCCCTTTTTGATATGATCACTCCAAGTAAACTGGAGATTGATTGGAAGAACCCTTGTTTTTACAATGATTACCGTAGGGTGTTAGCTTTGGAAAACTCTATTTATCACCGTCTCGTACAGCTTGGCTATCATATTGGACAGAAGCATATTGATCGCTCCAGTGCATTTCCTGGGTTTGGGCACCGCTCCTTTCACGTGCCTGAGCAGCCCAATAGGCTATACAATATGTTTCAACATGGAGGATTGCATAATTTATGATGAGTAAGATCGTTCTTTTATGCTGGAGTGTTCTGTATATAGTGCCTTGTGGACTGTCCATAAGTGTGCCCCCCTCTGTACGTAACGTAATTGAGTCTCAATACGGGCAGTCCGTGTGGAAAACGACATCACAGGTAACAGCACTGGACTTATCAGGGCTTGAGCTAGAGCAAATTAACTTTATTCAGCTTTTCCCTGGTTTAACTTCGCTAGATCTCAGTGACAACTATTTGGTTGATATTATGCCGTTACGGCATGTTCCCCAACTGCAGGCGTTATGGGTGAGCAAAAATTTTATTCGTAGCATAGAAGTTATGGAATACCTACCGCAGCTTCTGCTTCTAGATGCTCATGACAATAATATAGAGCGTTTGCCTGTTATACCTCCTCGTCTCGTTGCCGCGGATTTTTCTCGTAACTGTATTGAGGGTGCTTTGCCTGTTTCCTATTACAAATTGGCTCTTTTGGATTGTCGCCAGAATCGTATTCATTTTTTTCCCCAACCAAAGATGACTTTGGAGCAGCAGTGGCATGAGGTTCTTGGGTTACGGCCACTGTGGGGAGGAAGGTACATTGCTCAAAACCCGGCTTCTTTACCAGATTGGGAGAAGCAGGTGTTGTCGGCTAATCCGATGAGTTTGGGGGGGTGAGTTGTTCGCGTCGGTGCATCCATGTGTAGATTACTGCGAGGAGGCTCCAGCAAATACATAGAGAAAGTAGCCATGGCATGGATAGCTTGCTCTCGTAAAAGAACCCATAGAGTAAATAACTAAGTGCGCAGGTACTTATTACGGGCCATGCGTAGTCGACTTGAGTTCGCACATGATCATGATGATCCATAGCGGTGGAAGTAGAAGACATAATTGTGGTGTCAGAGATGGGGGAGACATGATCTCCAGCAACTGCACCAGAAAGAACGGCTGCAAGGCTTGGGGCAAGCATAGGTAGGATCATTTCTAGCGTTAGTTCTGTGGATTGATATTCAGGCAAGTTGACAATCATTTGAATGCCGATAGGAAAAAGAATAGCAGCGGCGCCCCACGAGGTTCCTAGTGAGAATGCAATAACAAACGAGACGAGAAAAAATACGAAGGGTATGACCATATGGGGTATGTTCTGTGCGCATGATTGTGCGATGTAGCTACCCGTTTGTAGGTCATCTCTGACGACAGCTCCGAACGACCAGGCAAGAATAAGGACAAGAATAGACGGAGCCATGAGCTGCAACCCTTCTATGGTACAACGTCCGATTTGGTGGGGAGTCAGCCTTCCACGTACTAAGATGAATGAAACAATCCATATTAGTGCACTTGTTCCTCCATAGACAAGACCCTTTGCAGCTGAAGCGTTGCGCATAGCTTCCACCATATTAAAAGGTGTTCCAGCAACGTACCCGGAATAAATGATGCCTAAAAAGATGCTGACGGTGAGTATCACAATGGGTGCAATAAAGTCGGCAATACGTGAATCTACGGTAATGGGTGAGCTGCTTGTGATCTGAGAGCGGGTTTTATGGTTGATGAGTCCACCGTGGACATCACCAGTGGCTTGACAAACCCGTTCACGCTTGGCCATGCATCCATAGGATATTTTACGTAATACGATGAACCACACTCCGAAAAAGATAAGCCAACTATAGCTGACGTAGGGTAGAATGCTCAAATAAGCAATATAGGGAGAGCCATGAATAACAATGTTTTCACCCCCGTGCAGTTCGACCCCCCCTTCTTTGAGAAACCCGACTACCGCGGCGACCCAGCTAGAAACTGGGCAGATCATGGCGAGAGGGGAGGCAAGTGCATCTACAAGAAATGCTAATTTTGCCCGCGCAATCCGATACTTATCTGTCAGCATGCTCATGACAGACCCAACAGTAAGTGCAGAGAAGTAGTCGTCGATAAATAGACATAAAGATAGTAGTAGAGAGCCGCACTCAATCATACGTGGAGATGAAAGTCGTTTTTCAACCCAACGATGGTAAGCTTTTGCTCCCCCACTAGCGTGAATCAGCTTTAAAATAGTTCCTAGCTGAATGAAAAAGATACCAATTAAAATGTTCCAGCCGTCTAAGAGTGGGCGATCCCCAAAAAGATGTGCAAGTTCAAACTGTTCTACAATGCGCTCTGTACCTAAGAGGAGGCCGCTGATTAGAGCGCCGTGAGCTGCAATATAAGCTCCAGAAAAAATCCCTGCGAGTAAGGGGATATATACCTGTCGAGTGGAGTATCCAAGAGCAAGAACGATAATAGGGGGTACTAAAGACCATACACCATAGGGATGCATATAGTTGGGTCCTATCCAAAGAGACTAAACTTGTAGAGAAAAAGAGCTACAGTGATTGAAGAGAGTGCAGGAGCACGTATAGTGCAATAAGCATCTTAGTGCATAGTGTACTGCCAATCACTATATGCTCTTCACAAAATAATTTGTGACAGCTTGTAGGATTTAACCCATCAAGCCAGCAAGCGACATAAGCCATGATGTTTCGCTCACTTCGGCATTTTGCCCCTCATATGAAAATCATCGGCTATGGCCTGCCTTTTTTCATACTATTGAAAAATGCTCCTCATATAGAGATATGAAGCAAATGCTACCCTGAAATGTACGATGTGTAAAGGGTTTTTTTTATAATTCTTACCAGGTGTGGTGTAGGTTGAGCCCAAGTAAAGTGGCTGTGACTGTTTCGTTGCTTGTGGTGCTGTCTAGAGAGAGGGAGAAAGTGCGTTGACGATAACCGATGAAAAAATCCAGCCAGCCACGTGCGAGAGACGACGCAGCTCCAAGAGAGATATCCATGCGATTTCCCATGGCTGTTGTTGTTTCACCTGCGGTTACGTGGACCATGTCTTTGGTGACGGAAGCTCCGACGCTGGTAATGTCTAAAAAAAAGCTATTTTTTTTAGTAAATGGGTAGTTTATTCCAGCATTGCCGCCAACCCCAGTGGACAGCATGTTTAGGTGTGCCTGTTGATATAGTTCTCCAACTATATCAGTGGTGCTGAAGGTAACGCCCAAATACATGGAGCCCCAATAGCCACGCAAGATATTGTCCGCGAAGACGGTGGTTAAGGTGCTTGTTTCATCCCGGTTTGCGTAAGCAAATGCTGTTGTGTTGGTGTCATTGCGAATGAGAGCCTCAAACTCGTACTCTCTGCCCCCGAAGAATCCAAGCTGGTAGCCCGTGGAATTAGAGGTTGCAACGCTAGAAAGTAGTTCGGAGCTGTGTGTTGTGAGGCCTATCCCCATAGCGAGATATACCCCAGCATTTTCGCGTCCTGAGCTTTGTGCGAAGCTGATTTTAGTTCCTACGCACAGGGAGAAACATAGTAAGCAACGTGTTATGTGTAGCATATACATACGTTGGCATATCGGATTTATTTGTGTCAAAATGAGAATTTTTCTTGAGAGGAGGGTGGGTTATATAGAACCCTGCAAGATAAAAGCTAAATTAGATAAGCGTATCTTTGCATTTTTTGTAGAGTTGAATTGCTTCAGAGATCGCTTTCTTGGCGGCGTCTGCTTTAAGAATTTCACCGACTTTGACTGTTTTGCCCTCAAGGTTTTTATAGTCCTGAAAAAAGGCTTTTAGCTCTTCCAAACGATGTGGGGGGAGCTCTGAGATACAATTGAAGGACGAAAATTCGGGGTCGTCGTAGTGTACTGCAATAATTTTGTCATCAAGTTCGCCTTGATCTACCATTTCCATCATTCCAATAGGCTTGGCGCGCATGAGTGTGCGTGGAAAAACCTTTTCTTGGCAGAGTACTAAAATATCTAGCGGGTCTTTGTCGTCGCAGTAAGTTTGTGGAATAAATCCATAGTTTGCCGGATATCTAACGGAGGAGTATAGAACACGGTCGGCCATGAGTAAGCCGCTGGTTTTATCCAACTCATACTTTACTTTGGAGCCAGCCGGTATTTCGATGACTGCATTAATAAGTTCTGGACTATTGTCGCCAGCTGGTACATCGTGCCATGGATGCATGATTACTCCTTGTGATTTTTACTGGTTCAGATTTTAAATCTGACTACGTTAGCAAACTAGGGTTATGAAGTATAGCGTTTGTTTAAAATTTTGTCCAGAAAATTCGCTTTTTTTGTGGGGTTGTGGACAAAAGCTAATACGACCGCTGGTCTATGGGTTGTCCTGAAGTGGTGTTATTGGTTTCTCATTTTGTAGTGAGCCACCTTTTAGAGTTGGGTTTGCGGCATCATTTTTTGGGACCAAGTAGGATTTTCAGTCACGAATTTGGTTAGCCTAGGCTCAAGGTGCTTCAGAAACTCTGCTTCTGGCATTCGCGCGCGTATTTGAGTGATGAGGTCGCGGGATTGGGTTTCTAGTGAAGTTAAATAAGCGCTTAAACACTCACTATACAAGTCAAGGTTGTTCTGTCGTACTTTGGCAATATCAAACTGCAGGTTTGCCAGACTTGTGTGCATGACAGGAGCCTTTTCTTTTTGTTTGGGAGGTGTTTTCGAGTCAGTTTTTGAGTGAGGAGGGGGAGGTGGCTCTGTCGTAGACCTTATTTCGTGGATAGTTCTCGTCTTTATTTCGCGTATAGGAAGGTCGAACTCTTGTTTGCTACATATACTGATGAAAGTAGTGTGTTGTGCCAAGTTCTCCCAGAATGTATTGCAAAATTTTGTTATTGTTTGTGCAGAATCCCATTCGAGTGCCTCGGAAAGCACTCGAATGGGATTCTGCACAAACAATAACAAAATTTTTCAATAAATTCTGGGAGAAATTGGCACAACACAATACA
>JAPPOJ010000258.1 GCA_028817975.1 Zetaproteobacteria bacterium
GGTTACGATGTCTTAAATGTCATGCGTGCTTCGCCGAAGCTAAAATCTTTGCCGGTGGTGATGATTTCCACCACAGAAAATAAGATTGAGGTTGAGAAAGCTTTGAGGATGGGGGCAAATAGCTTTATTGTTAAACCTGTCTCTCCGCAAAACTATCATCAAGCCATTGTTCAGGTTCAAGGGATGCCCAAACGGCAGCGCTAATTTTTAGTCATGGACGAAGTAAGTAGGCGTAAATTGCCTGCTAGATAGCTTTGTTTAAGTGGCTTACCAACCGATAGCAAGATGTCGTTTTTTGTGGACAGTGTTGTGACGTGCCGATGACAAATTTTACGTTTCGAGTTGTGGTTGGGCGCATCGTCTTTGGGTTGGGGCTGGCAGGCGTTTGTTTTTTTCCGCTCATGGCGGCTTCTTTTCCAACGTTTTGGTTTGGTCTCCATAGTGGTCGCCTGCAGACACATACGGTTGATCCGGAGGTAGATCTTGATCGTGAGGGCTCTACTTTTGGCTTTCGTACCGGCCTTGAACTTGTCAACCCGAACTCTGTATTTGAGCTTGCTGCCGGGTGGTCGAATACCCGGATTTACGCCGATACCAACCAGGTCTATGTTTTACAACCTGGAGAGAATGCAGAAGACGTGCCCCTCGGCCTGCAAACCACTGAAGTGGCCACTCGCTTGGGCTATGGGATGTTGAGTATTCGTTTTCCCCTGGTGGCTGGGTTGCAAGTGGGGCCGGTGGCGACGATTTTTTCTGGGGTAGACACAACTTTTGGTCCCGAACCGCATTTGGGTAAGAACCCGAACGTACTCTTTGGTTTGAACCTTACTTGGGTGGTGAAGCAGCCCTCAGAGAAATCTCCATTGGCGATTCGCTTATATGGGGAAGCCCTGCAGGATCTCACCATTGATACACGTGACGTGCGAACAGCGACTTTGGGGCTGGACTTCGGCTTTGGTTATTATCCTCAGGCAAAGGTCATTACGAAGAAGAAAACAGTCATCAAGTACAAGCCCAAGCTGATTGTCAAATATAAACAAAAAGTCAAACTGAAAGAAGAGTTTTTCATTGATGCTGGAATTGTGAACTTTGAAACAGGCAAAGCCCATATTTTGCCTAAAGCCAGGCAGTACTTGGCCGAGTTGGCGTTGTATTTGCAACGGCACTTAACGGCGTGGAACACGCTACATATTGAGAGCCATACCGATTATCGTGGCTCGGATGACATGAATCGTAAGCTTTCTCGTGATCGCGCCTTTTCGGTGGCGCGCTTTTTGCGTAGCCAAGGCATTTCAGGGAAGCGCATTTTTATGAAATCCAATCATAATACGGCTCCCGTAGAAAACAAAACCCATAAAATCGCCTTAGCCAAGAATCGTCGGGTGGAGATTTTTATTCGAGGTCCTAAAGCTACCCACCGGTTGCGGAAAGAGATTTCGCGTTTGCAGCAAAAATACCAGTTGCCTGGCACGTGTCGTGGGGGCAGCTGTCGCTAACTTAGCTATTGAAAAAGGCCATCCCCAAAGCTAATTTGCACAGCCACGCACCAGATGCTAATACCATCAAAATCATCCAAGCTGATCCCTGGTGGCAGCCGAAACTCCATCGTACCCTCGACAAAAGCCATTCCTAAGAAGTCTTTGCTGAGTTGAGGACCTTGTTCATAGTGCCCAGCTTGGCCGCCATAGACCCGTACATCGATTCCTCCACCATCGAAGTGAAAGGACGAAATCCGGATCGTACAGTCGTCGATGATTTCGGCTTCCCCAGCGACCTGGTGGCTCAAGGTGCTCAAACGAGCCTTTTTGCCGACATTAGGGTGGGTTTGACTACAGTTTGATTGTGCATCAGCTACCGAGACATCGACACTTTGACCATCGTTGCTTTGTCGCAGCTCCTCTGGCTCTGACTGCGTGACAAAGGCCACGATATCGCTGAGCTGGTTATCGGAAAGGCGTGAACGTGAGAAAAAGGGCATCCGTCCCCCCGTGAGTCCCTCATATACGCTGCTACGTGCATTGCCGGACAGGCGAATGCGCTCGGCAACTCGGGCTGCAGAGAGTTTACTGCCTTGTAGCTTGGGGCCGGTTATATTCCCAGCTCCGTCGTGGCCATGGCAGATGGCACATGAACGGTTGAAAAGGGTTCGTCCCTGGTCTGGATTGCCACTCCTAAGTACTTCTGCTGGAGGAGGCGGGACGATCTCAAAGGTGAGAGGCTCCGTATCTTGCTGGGTTTGGGCAAAGTCTTCGAGTAAGCTCTTTAATTGCAACCAGTCGGGTGTATCTGCAGCATATGCGGTGGCGGCCATCCACTCCACTCGGCAACTGTTGACAGCCTCGCGGAGCTGGTGCAGTTGGCCGTTTTTGAAGCTGGGGCGTAGGGCAGCATTCCCAAGGTGGTGTCCTGCACGCAGCAACCCTGCGTCTGCTTGTGCAGACTCGGCGTGGCAGTGAGCGCAAGCAAAGGTGTTGCCGTCGGGGTGAGGTTCGAAAAAGAGCATAGCTCTGGTCTGATGTTCGGGTTCTTGAGTTTCTGCAAATGTAGAGTTGGCTTTGATATTCGGGCCCGAGGTGGAATCCATCTCCGCGGTGGTTTTTTCCTCTGAGCTTGGAGAGTTACGAGGGCTTTGTTGAATTCCAGGTGCTTCGGAGGTTTGGCGGCACTGCCAAACTACCAGCAGTGTGCAACATATAAGGTAAATAAAGCGAGAGCTTGGGGGTTGCAAGGGTCACCTCCCTGGCTGAAGTTGGAACATTCCCAGCAGTGTGTCGGTGAGATCTGGCATAAAGATAGTTTTTTCGGAGTAGAACTTGCTGTTTCTTTCGCCCAAGTGCTCAATCTTGGGATGAAGTAGCCGATAAGCGAGGTAGGAACTGTATGATTTTGTTATAAAAAAATATATGTCTAAAAAAGATCACTATAAAAACAAGTTGGCTCGCGTGGTGAGCCATTGGACCACGCCGCGTGGAAGCAAGTGGACTAATTTTGAAGAAAAGAAAATATATCAGTTTATTGTTCTTTTATACTTAGCTTCTATTCTTGCGGTGACTTTAGTTATTTCTTACTATCTTTTGCAGCAACAGATCTTTTATGTACAGCTTTACTCTGGGTACTTGTTCTCAGCACTCCTTATGTTGGGGATGTTGAGACGTGGGGTGGGTATTTTCTGTGTTGTCCTGTTAAATAATCTCAGCACCCATGTTGTCTTGGCTGGGTTGGTGCTCAAGAGTGGATTTTTAAACACGCAAGAGGTGGGTTGGGTGTTGATGATCCCTTTGTTTAATGCTCTCCAGGCGGGGACACGCTTTACCGTACAAATGGCTGTTGTGAGCATGCTGATGATGGTTGGATTGGCTCAGTACACTGAGACTGCGACTTACTCCGACAGTGGCCGGGTTTTAGCCACCGATACGACGCATGAGCTGATCATGTTCGGACTCAAACTTGCCTTTTCGGTGGCCATGGCAGCTATTTTTGAATCTTCGCGTCGTTCGGCGCTGAAGTCTTATAAGATTTCTAGCCGTGAAGCGCTTAAATCGAAAAACTTACTGAGTCAGACCGCCAGGGTGGCTAATATTGGCGGGTGGTCTCTCGATGTCCAGACCAAAAACGTTTGGTGGAGTGAGCAAACCTATCACATTCATGAAGTCCCCGTGGGTGAGCGTATGCTCGTGCGGGATACCTTGAGGTTTTACACTCAAGCTTCGCAACCGCTGATCCAGGATGCATTGGAAAATGCGATGGAGAATGGGGTAGGGTGGGATCTAGAGTTGCCGTTTATTACGGCGAATGGTAAACGCCTTTGGGTTCACTCTGTGGGCAGTGTTGTCACCGACGGGCAGGGGCGTCAACATGTCCACGGGACTATTCAAGATATTACGGCGAAGCGACAAAGCTTGTTGGAGATTCAGCAGACGCGGGATGAAGCGATTCGTTTGGCGACCTCCAAGGGCCGCTTTCTGGCGATGATGAGTCACGAGATTCGTACTCCTATGAATGGGGTGCTCGGTAATATTGAACTGTTGCGTACCGAGGATCTTGCACCGCATGTGAAAGCTAAGGTGGAGAATCTATATGCTTCGAGTGAGTCGCTCTTAAATATTTTGAATGATATTTTGGATTTTTCTAAAATTGAGTCGGGCAAGTTTCGGATCGAGAAGGCTCCGTTTGAACTTAAGCAATTGGTAGACTCTATTACGCTCACCTTTATGCAAAATGCCAAGGATAAAGATCTCGACTTTGTTGTGGAGTATGATCCAAACATTTCTCCACACGTTTATGGTGACAAAAACCGGATTCGCCAAATCTTGACCAACTTAGTGAGTAACGCGCTTAAATTTACGGACAAAGGTAAGGTGACCGTGACAGTCAAATCGATTCCGGAAGATAAAATCGTTTGCTTTTCGGTGCGGGATACAGGGCCTGGCATTCCTAAAAATAAAATTGCGACCCTCTTTAAGATGTTCTCTCAGCTGGATGAGTCGGCGACGCGTAGTAAAGGTGGCACCGGTTTAGGGCTGGCCATTTCAAAATCTTTGATAGACATGATGGAGGGGACCATTTATGTTTCCAGTGAGCTAGGTATGGGCAGTACCTTTAGTTTTGAGCTATCTCTCCCTGAATGTGAGCCCCCCAAGGTGGAGCCTGCGCAAAAGTCAGTCGCACAAACGTATCGTAAGGGTTTGCAGATTTTGGCTATCGATGATAATCAAATCAATTTGGATGTGGCTAAAAGCCTGTTGTTGCGTTTAGGACAACAGTGTGACATCTACAAAAATCCACTGGAAGGAGTCGAACAAGCGCTGCGTGCTGATTATGACTTGGTCTTGATGGACTTGCATATGCCTGAGCTGGATGGGCTTGCAGCTACCCGACGTATCTTGGAGGGTAAGCCCGATCAGGTGATTATTGCAGTGACGGCGAGTGTGCTCGATGAAGAGCGTAAAAAATGTATCGAGAGTGGGATGCAAAATACGCTTACAAAACCGCTACGCATGGTTGCACTGGAAAAAATGTTTACCGAATACTTTCCTGAGGATTCATGATGTTATTCGGGCTGTTCGAAAGGAAAGCAGATACGCATCTGGGGAATGCTGGCATGAGTAGAGGTGCTCGGGTGTGGAGTCAAAGTGTACCCCATGAGAATGACTACGTCTCCGACCTGGTGGCTGCGCTCGCTGTCGCCGTGTTGTCGGGGCAGCCAAACTTGGCACTCTTTGCACCCTGGTTTGAGTAAGTGTAATGCAACAATATCACGCCGTCCACTGTTGACGTTGACAAAATGGACCTCCTGCCCGTCCACGAGGCCAGCATCTTCCGCCCAGGCTTGGTCGATGGCTACGGTGGGGGGTGTTGTATCGGTCAGCTGTGTGTGGGTGATACGGGGGCGATGTACCTTGCCTACGGCCATTTCCACTTGTGCAGTTGCTGGAATAGTCGTCCTTTGGAGGGCGTGGCGGGTATGGATAAGATCGAGCCGCGTTACCGGGAGAGGGCAACATGCCTGTGGCACATAAGCAAAAGCAGACACGCATATAGGATCACCGACTTCCACATAATGTGCAGCTGCTCCATTGAGACATACAATAGGTTGAGTACTTGGAAGAGGCTGTGAAGGAACATGGGTGGACACGGGGATAGGGGCGTCTGCACAAATCACGTACGTCCATAGCTCATGTCCAGTGCGTAAGTTCCGCACGTGAACTTTTTGGCGATCGTATAAGCCTAAGCTTTTGCATATTTTCGTCGCCAGAGTAATCGACCCCACATAATCCTTGGAAGCGGCGGTTACCGTTGCGCGTAGTTCGGATAATAAAATAGAAATGTTCATAATTGTTTTTCAATGCAAAAAGTCATTCAGAGGAACCCGAGACCTATCTACCATATTTTATAAAACTTTAAAAGTGATTCCTGGTGCAGTATGAGATCTCGTAGATGAGGAAGGGACCATAGAGTCAAGGAACCTCTTTTCAACCCTTTCCCCCCAGGCTAGAATAAAGCAATTCTAGGATTATAAATGGTTTCAACATTTCTTTTATGGCAAATAGAATTATAAGGACACCTCTACATGGCTTCTTTCGTCCACGCAAACTCCCCCCTTGGTGTGTGGGGTGGGGTACGTGCTCCCGTAGTTGTATCCACGCGTGACCTGGCCGTTGATAGGTTGCGCGGCTTGGCCGTTGTGCTGATGGTGTTAGACCATGCACGCAGTTTTTTTACCTTTTACTCCTTTGACCCTGAAGATCTACGACGCACGCACTTAACTTGGTTTGGACTCCATTGGCTGGGCCATTTGTGTGACCCCATTTTTGTGTTTCTTGCTGGAGTCAGTATCAGTTACAAGAATCAAACCAAGGTGGCGATTTCTAAAGATCTTATGCGTCGTGGCGTGTTTTTGATTGCTGTGGAAATTTTCATTACCAATCCTAGTTGGGGCCAGTCTTTGTTTTTGGGGGTGTCTATCCAAGCTGTTTGGGCGCTGGGGGTCTCCATGCTGGTGATGGCGGCGCTCATTCATTTGGAAAAACGTTTGCTGTTGGTGGCGAGTCTGTTGGTCATTTGTTTGCATAACCACCTGGACAATTTTCATGGGGAGAGTTGGGGGAGTTATCGGGCTTTATGGTACTTCTTGCATGAACGTAGAACCCTGTACGGCATCAGCTATCGGCTCTTGATTGCTTATCCCGTTCTGCCTTGGGTGGCGGTCATGTCGCTTGGCTACACGATGGCGAGCTTGATGCCTATCAAGCACAATGAGCACAGCTTTTTTCGCTTAGGGTGGTTGTGTTTGGTGCTCTTTTTTGGTCTGCGTCGTTACAGTTCGTATGGTGATCCAAATGTGTGGATTCTTGACATGCACCACAGTTCGTTGTACATGCTCATGTCTTTTTTTAAATTGACCAAATATCCACCATCCTTATTGTTTCTCCTCATGAGTCTGGGGGTGACTTTTTTACTGCTGAGTCAGATGCATCGTTTGCGTGGCCAGGGTGCGCAAGTGTTGACGACCTTAGGGCGCACCTCTATGGTCCTCTATATCGTGCATATTGCTTGGCTCCATTTGTGCTCCAAAGTATGGTTGCTATTGCATACAGGAGTGTGGGAGTGCTGGTTTGAACAAGACTCCCTGCAGCTCAGCCACGCGCCGACCAACAGTATGGTGGTGGTGCTAACGTATTGGGCGATTACGCTGCTCTTTTTCTATCCATGGATGCGTAAGCTTGAGCAATATAAATCGCAGTACCAGCCGTGGTGGAAGCTTTATATTTGAGGGGGCGTTGCGCTTAAATGTGCTGAAGAGCTTCTTTCACCCGGGTATATGCTTGGACAAGGTTCTTTTTAAGTTGTGCAGCGCGGGTAAAGTCGTGATCTGTGGCAATGGATTCGAGTTGTTCGCAGATGTCCGCCATGTGAGTCGCTCCGAGGATGCCACATGAGGTTTTGAACTTGTGGGCAAGCTGGCGAATTTTATCGCCTTCTTGTTGTTCGATGTAGGTGTCGAGTTCGGCAAAGCAGGCGGTGGCGCTCATGTGAAAAGATTGCACTTGGACCTCAAATAAATCCAAGCTGTGGAGTAGCGTAATGGCTTTAGGATTGAGGACCCCATCTAGGGGTGTGGGTGGGTCAGCGATGGGGGTGTCAGCAGGTGGTAAGCCAGAGGTCGGCTCGCCAAGGTTGTGTAACAGGTCACGTATGCGGTCCACGGTTACCGGCTTGGTGACATAGTCGTTCATGCCGAGCTGAATGCATTTTTCGCGATCCCCTTTGAGAGCGTTCGCGGTCAGGGCAACAATCGGCAGTTGTTCTTTGGAGTAGAACTTGCGGATCTCTTGGGTTGCGGTGAAGCCATCCATGTTGGGCATCTGGCAGTCCATGAACACGAGGTGAAAGCTGTTTTGCTGGACTTGTTCGACGGCTTCATAGCCATCGGAGGCAAGCCAGACTTGATGCCCATCTTTGCGGAGCATCACCATCATCAGCTCTTGGTTTTGTAGATTGTCTTCGACCACCAAGATTTTCATCGCAGCGATGCGTGTGGGGGCCTGTTTAAACGAATAGCGCTCTTGTTGGTAAGCTTCCATCGCCTGCGTCCCGCGCAGCAGTGCTTGAGTGAGGTTTTTCAAAGTACGAAACTTAATGGGTTTGCCAATATAGTCGCCAAAGCCAGCCTGCAGTGCATCTTGATGGGTAAAAGAACTCGATTCCATGTAAGCAAGAATGGCAAGTCGAATCGTACGAATATCTTGACGCTGCTGGATCAATGCTCCGAGTTCCAAGCCGGTGATTTCTCCTAGCTCGTTGCTGACGAGCCCAATGTCAAATCTTTCTTCCTTTTCGGCTGCAACTCTGAGTTTCTCCAAGGCGGAGGGAGCATCGGCACAGGTGTGTACCACGAGCCCCCAGTGCTGCAGTTGGATTTGGATACAACGCCGCACATCTGGGCTGGGGTCTACGACGAGTGCCCTTTTACCCTGTAGCTCGGTGGGGAAGGTGCCCAGTGTTTGAGTCGCATTGGCCGCAGGTGTGAGTGGGATACTAAAGTAAAATTGACTTCCTTTTCCTAGCTGGCTACGGACATCGACGGTTCCTCCCATGAGGCCGGCAAGTTTTTTGCAAATCGATAACCCTAGCCCTGTGCCCCCAAATTTGCGGGTCGTCGAGATATCTGCTTGACTGAAAGATTGGAAAAGTTGGCTCAGATTTTCGGGTGCAATGCCTATTCCTGAATCGCGGACTGTGAAGAGTAATTTATCTTGTTTGATTTTGATCGCCAGCTGTACAAAGCCTGTTGCGGTAAACTTGTGTGCATTGCTAATTAAATTAATTAGCACCTGTTTGATCCGAGTGGGGTCGCCTTGGAGCAGTTGGGGGGTGTTGGGGTCGACTTCCATGAGTAAATCAATTTTTTTGAGGGCAAAGCGCTCGGTGAAGAGTTCGGCGATCTCGTCGATGACGACTTCGAGGTCATATTCCAAAATCTCTAGAGAAAGCTCACCAGCCTCGATTTTAGAAAAATCGAGGATGTCATTCACTAAGGATAAGAGGTTGTCGCCCGAGGTCTTGATTTTACGTAGGAGTAAGGTTTGTTCTTTATTCAAGGGCGTTTCGAGCATCAAACTGGTGGACCCAATGACGGAATTCATCGGGGTACGGATCTCGTGGCTCATGTTGGCGAGAAAGAGGCTTTTGGCACGATTTGCCTGCTCTGCAGCAGCCTTCTCTTCTTCGAGCTTTTGATTGAGTACCTGTAGAGTCGCGGTTCTCTCTTGTACGCGCTCTTCTAAGACTTTTTTGGCTTGCTCTGCTTCTTGTTGTGCGGTGAAGGATTCGCGGGTTTTGGTTTCCACGAGTGCTTCTAATTGGGCGAGTTTTTTATTGGCTTTTTCTAGCCGCCGTTGCAGCCGTTCCGTATCGCTCATGCAGGCGTCATCTCTACAAAGTGGATGGTAAACTTCCATACTCCTGCTTGAGCATCGAGTGGTGTGCGTAAGATCTGAATACTGGTTTGAAAATGATCGGCCGCTCCTTGGACAAGGCCTTCAAATAAATCAGGAAGATTACGGGCAGAGGAGTAGGTGATTTCCAGTGTCTGTGCCGAAGGTTCTTGGTAGGTAAACTTAGGCGTACGGGCTTCGGGATAGAGCTTGTTGACCTCGACATGAATGATGCCATCTACGGAGCGCAAAAACTCTTTGAGGCTTTTGCAACTGTCGGCAAACTTGGGGTTACCTGCGTGTAGCTCATGGAATAAAAATTTACCAAATGCTTGCAATGCTTGATCCAGCGGGAGGTTCAGCTTGTGAATGGTTTTTTGGACAATTTCGAGGAGGTCGGTGTCGGGATAAGTTCCAGGTCCGACAAAAATGCCTTCGGTTTGGAGTTGACACTCGCTCAAGATATCTTCGAAAAAGTCTTCGCCATGGGCGTCGACAATGAACTTCTCGAAAGCATTAAAAATAACACCTTTCAATTTGTGTTCCTCCCCTCGTTGTGGGTGTGGGCAGCCACGCTAGGGGATCGGACGGAAAAGATTTAATTTTAGGGGGAGCAAGTAGGGCATGTGGCAGGCTCTGTGGATGGGGCTTCTACTGTGGAGGGGTCCGTAGACCCTGCCCTGGTGAAACAGTGCCGACACGCGAGGGCGGCCACTAGGATAGAGTTGGCGTGCAAGCAAACTTTAGCCAGGCTCTCGTGGAGAGGGTCCACGGATTGGAGATCATACATGCCCATGAGCGCTCCTAAGGCCAAGGCTATTACGCAGTCCGAGCGGTATAATCGGAGAGTAATAAAGCTTCTTTTTTGCTTCATTTGCTAGACCTTTAGATAGGACCTGGAACGGCAACGCAACCCATGATTGCGGTTGAGCACATGGGTGAGACTTGGGTGATGCAGGGTATGGAGAGCAACCCTCCATTCCACACTCCAGCTGCAATGCAGGTCATCCCTAGAATACCGCAAGCTCCGGCTACAGCGGTGGCACAGATAGGGCCTGCTGCGGCGGTTGGGTACACGCTGGCCATGAGCGCCAGTGGCAGTGCCACTTTAGCCCATTTTCCGGGACGCAAGCTGGAGGGAGAGAGGGTGGGGGTCGTCTTTTTACAGGAAACGGTGGTGGGAGGAGAGAGTTGAGTGGAAATTGCGGTAAGCTCTTCCTCAGTGCCATGCGACAACAAAGCTCCTGCATGGGAAGGGAGACCCCAAGCGGTGCTGAGGCTGCTATAAATGACCATCCATAAACTTAAACAAAACAATTTACGTAACATCTTAACCTCATGAAAAAATACAACGTAAGGGCTGTATACTTCACTATGTGGCGTTTCGCAAGAGTATATTTTTTGTTTATTTTATCTTTATATTTAAAGGGTTGAAAGGATCAGGGACAAGGTGCTGGGTAGCTTTGAGGGCTTAAGTGCAGCTGTGACTGACCGACATGGCCGTAGGTGCACGAACAATGGTGGTTGAGGAAAGGTTGGACTGTGGTAACCTCGGGGAAATATCTATTTGCATGTCTCTGGGTCTTGGGGAGTGTTTCGGCATCGGCTGAGAGTCCACGTTCTGCAGGTGAAAACGCACTGTTTCAGTCGAATTTCTCCCATCCACTCACCCGTAAGTTTCAACAATGGGAACAGGAACAAGACGCACTGGGACGTCGCTATGAGCTGTATGAGCGTACGAGCTTTGCATTTGTCTGTCCGGATAACTCCTTCATGGTAGGGGTTGAGTCGACTTTTGAATTCTTTAATCAAGTGCGGCAGACGAAAGATATTAGTGTCGACCGTAATTTTCGCTTTACCTGCCGCTTTCTCGTGGATGAGCAGCAACAACCTGTGTTGAAGCAATGTAAGCAGCGTTCGGCGCAAAACCCTTGGCCGGCGCAGATTAAAGCCACCCAAAAAGCCCATCCGCGCTCGTTAAAAGCCGAACCGGAAGCCGCGGGCTATGGGCGTGGCCACTTTATTCATGCTTTTGCCAGCAGCCGCTGGTTCGAGAGCACCTATCTCCTGAATCCGGTGGAGGAACACGGTACGGAAGCTCCGTGGCAATCCTCTCCGGCACAGAACCTGCACCTGCATAGTGTCGATAGTGTCGACTGGTGCTCCATGCATGACCATCAGGGCCGTGCTTATGAAGCCACAGCTTGTGAAAATGCTGCGGCACGTACCGTCTTGCAAAAGCCCTTTCAGTTTATGTGCCCTGAAGGCAAATTTTTGCGTGCCATTTGGTCGAATTACTCGTGGCGTCATTTCGATCGTACCTATCTTTTTCAGTGCTGTGGGGCAAAGTTACGGGACACTTCTGCTGCCAGTGCGCGATAATCTCTTTATTTTTTGCTTAAAATAGACTACCTTGAGAGCCTCATTCTCCCTACGGGGATCGCTTTCATCTTTTAGCAAGGAAACGGAGCAAGTGAAAAAAATAAAGGCTCAAAAACTTAAAGGATTCATGGATGTTGCTCCCCATGAAATGCGGCAAAAAGCAGCCATGATGGAGAAAATCCGTCAGGTTGCCGAGTTATTCGGCTTTGGTATTCTCTCGACGCCGACCCTTGAATACAGTGAAACCCTACTTGGAGTAGGCGGGGAAACGGATAAACAGGTCTTTCGCTTTCGCGACAATGGCGACCGTGATGTGTGTTTGCGTTTTGACCTGACGCTGCCTTTGGCGCGTTATATCGCTGAAAATTATGGAAAAGTGCCCCTGCCGGCAAAATGTCTGCAGATGGGGAACGTGTTTCGTGCGGAAAAGCCACAAAAAGGTCGTTATCGTGAGTTTACTCAATGCGATCTGGATATTGTGGGGGTTGACAGCATGGACGCGGATGTCGAAGTGCTGGTATTTGTCACCCAGATCTTGCGCGCCTTACAGGTTGGCGAATTTGTGGTACGAGTAGGTAACCGGTCGATTTTGAATGCGTTGCAGCAGCAATTGCTTCCTGGCCTGGATGACGCAGGCTGGCAGAGTGTCTTAATTGCGGTGGACAAGCTTGACAAAATTGGCGAGGATGCGGTTGCCCAGCTGATTGCTGACGAAGTACAGGTCAGCCGTGAGGATGCGGCTCGTTTTGTGGCTGCAATCACCGATGCCAACGCGCTGGAGCAGCTGCTTGGAAAAAGTGCGGAGCTGGATGCGCAGATCCAGCGTTTTACGCAGACCTGTCAGGTGGTCAACCAAAGCGCGGGAGAGGACGTGGTGAAGGTGGATCTGTCGATTGCACGTGGCTTGGGCTATTACACCGGAATGGTGTTTGAAACCAACTTATTGCAGCACCTGTCCCTTGGCTCGGTGTGTTCGGGGGGACGTTACAATGGTTTGGTCTCGCGGTTTTTACGGGACGAAGTCCCTTGTGTGGGGCTTTCGGTGGGGCTGAGCCGGTTGCAGGCGGCTTTGAGTGAAGGGCAGAGTGCGCAGAGTGTGGCGCCGATTTATCTGTTCCGTGCAGAAGAAGTGCCTTTGGCTCAGGCAGTAAGCTTGGCAGCTGCGTTGCGTGCTGAGGGCCTTGGTGTGGACCTGAGCATTAAAAAACGTAAGCTGGCCCAGCACTTTAAGCATGCGGACAAAGCTGGCTTTGCGCAAGTGATTTACCTCGCGGCTGCCGAGGACATCCGTTGTAAGCAGATGTCCTCTGGAGAAGAAGCCAGCTATGCAAGTGCTGCTGCGCTTCTCCAGGACCTGGTGTCGCCGCCTGCACAGCCTTGACTTGAGGCGAGCTAGAGGAGGGAGTGTTGCCCCGGTATGGCAAAATACGGGTTCAGCTCAAACTTAATTTTAGGAAATGTCAGTGAGATCAGTACCCCGACTTCAGGGGCGACAAAAAACAAGTTGCCGCTGCGGTTCTTGCCTGGCATCCACCCCGCTTCCAGGGAGAGGGGTACGGCAGTGTAGATGAAGCTTAAGCTGGTGGCGACCCCATGGCCAAAGACAGCTTGGTCGAGTTCGCGCACATCTAGACCGTCGGGGACAAATAAATAAATCCACTTATAGCCCAACTCAAGCTTGAGGCCGCTGTTTTTAAACTTGGCGTAATACAGGTTTTTGTGTCGGACCAGCTGTCTGGTGTCGGCAGCAATGTACGAACCATCAAAAGCCCAGGTGCGGCTATCGCGAAATAAGGCGCCGTGCAGTCCACGGCCGCGGAGGACACCTTTAAGCCGCAGGCGTCCCTGCCCATCGGTACCTAGCTTGTTGGCCACGGCATTCACCATCCGTTGTACTTTGTCCGGCTTAAGATGCGGGTCTTGCTGCAGCATTTGGGTAAGCTCTTGTTTAGAAAAATGACCGGGATGTTGTGGATGGTCTGTTGCAGCCGTTGCAAGGCAGAAGGGATGCATCCACAGCGGGGACAAGATAAGCGCGTAAAACCATCTTTTCATAGGATCTCCTCGTCTAAATTGGGATAACACTAACATGTTAGGGGGTGGCCCCTGCCTTTTCAATGTATGCAAAAAGATTTTTTTGCAGAGCTAAGAGGTGAAGTGGCGGCAAGGATTTTGGTGTTGCGAGCACTGGCTTTGAGTAGCCTGGCCAACCTTTTATCACAGTGGCGGATGCTTCCGTGGTGCAAATAAATTTAACTCCCCTGAAGTGCATACCGATGCCCCTCCCATGAATGTATGTCCTAGAATATATGGAGTGATGGGGTTGATGGTCTGTCTCGCGACGCTAGACACCCTGCACGCTGCCTCCCAAACTCCGCTGCGCCATGAGTATCCCTATGCCTACCGTAGTGCGGCATTTCTGGGCCGCGGAGATGCAGGATTGGCGATTGCGGATGATGAAGATGCCATCTTTTATAACCCCGCCGGTGTTGCTCGCGGCAAAGGGATTTTTAAACGTGCTGTTTTCCTCAGCCCGATGATTGAAATGTCCCAGTCGGCGCGAGACCTTGCCAACCGGATTGGAGTCCAGGGCAGCGATCCTACCGACACTTTGCGGGAACAGGTGGGCAAGCCCCAGCATCTGGGGATGAACGCATTTTCAGGTCTGGTGATGCGCCGGGCAGCTCTGGGCTTGTATGTCCATGGACGTAATACAGGTTATGTGTTTAAAGATCCCGATGCGGGGGCTTTAGAAACGGTGTACGCCCATGGAGTCAACGATGCGGGTTTAGCCTTTGCGGTGGCTGAGGATTTTGGCAAGCGTTTTCGGGCTGGCTTTACCCTGCGCCACATGCAGCGTTTAGAGTATTTTGTCAATGCGAATGTTGCCGAAGCACAGGATGCCTTTACCGATACCGACAGTGACCAGCTGGCTATGCAAGGTACGGGCACCGCGCTGGATGTGGGCGTGCAGTTTTCTTTTGGGCGTAAACGCTTTGCCAGTGCCTATGGTCTGACCATTCAGGATGTGGGCAATACTCAGTTTGCCCCGGCGAAGAGCACTACCTTAGCTCCTGCGGAGCGGCCTTTACAGCCGACGCCGCAGACCGTTAACTTAGGTGCGGCTTGGATGGTAAAGTCCCATGTCTCAGAGATGAAATTTTTAGTTGACTTGCGCGATGTGGCGGGTAATACCGGGCTGGATCACGGTAAGAAGCTGCACTTGGGGACGGAGCTAAACATTGCTGGCCTCGTGGGGATGGTTGCGGGGGTCAATCAGGGCTATCCGACGGCTGGGTTTTTCCTGGACTTACATGTGTTTCGCTTGGACTTAGGCTCTTATACGGAAGAAGTGGACAGTGTGGCCGGCCAGCGTGGGGATGTGCGCTATTACGGCAGGATTTTTGTAGGGTTGTAGGTATGAATAGGCAACAAGCATGGCTCGGGGTACTTGGGGGGGTGACACTGCAGTTGGCCAGCTGTGGGGATGGTAACGTGATTTCGCAAGCCACACCTTTGAAGCCCGAGCAACAGGCGGCTCGTTATTTGGAGCAGCAAAAGCCAGACAAGGCGATGACCGTGCTGCTGGATGCGCTGGGGACGGATGTGACCAAGACAGTGGCGTTGGAGTCGGGCAATACAGCGATTCGGGTGCAGTCGGACTTGGAAAGCTTGAACGACACCTTGGATGGAGAAGCGCTGACCGCCACCCTGACCCGCCAAATCGACCAGGTTTATGCCTCCAAGTCAGGTGCCTATAAGTGGGCTTCGGTGCTGTCGAGTGCGGTGGCACAGAAATTGGGTATGGACCCGATTGATTTAGCCTTGTCCCTGGCGGAAAATAGCAGTAGCGACACGAGCAGCTCGTCGACTTCGACGGATACTCCTATTGTGGCCCTCTACGCGATTTTGCCCGACTCGACGGAGTCCAACCGGGAGCAGGTCCAGCTGGTGGTGAGCCTCTTGGAAGCCATTCCCAGTGGGTTGCGCACCGAAGCCGATACCTTGAAGTTGTCTCTTTTCTTAGTGGCACAGACCTCGCTGATTACCAAAGAACTCGATACCAGCCCGGCAGATGGTGAGCTGACCCCGAATGAACTTTCGGCAGACAACCTGACCCCGGCCAAGGCGGTGGAGATCGTCAACACCTTGATTGCCGCTTCGGAAAACGATGCGGGGGGAGAAGGGTCGAGTGCGGAAGCTGCCACGGCGATCGACACGGTGGTGACCGAGATCAATGGCCAGCAGGGGGATACCCTGGATGAGAAGTTGCGTAATTATTTGGGCAGTAGTGAGAGTAGTTCGTGATTTGCATTCTGTTTCCGCAAATGAAAAGAGCGGGTCCCCCGCGTTGAGGGGCCCGCTCTTTTCATTCGGGGTGACATGTGAGAAGGGCGATTGCACCTGTTTATGCCTACCTATGAGGAGTACAGCAGACTACTCGAACTGGAAATCCCCAAAGTCGTCGTCATTGCCGCCACTGGAGTTACGCTCACTGGCGTTTTCGATACCTGAATTGGGGATGAGGATCAGCTCCATGATTTCGCGGCTGGCCATTTGGCTCATCGGTACCTCTTGGGATTCGAAGGACATGGTGTAGTCGGATGCGGTAGCCGAGCGGCGTTCTTCATCTGTGAGGTCACCCCAGTTTTTACCCTCAGAGTTGGTGTACTTAAAGCAGCCGTTGTTGTCCAGCGCGGGAAACTGTACGGTGACTTTACACGACGACTGTGGCAATCGGGTCATCAGCAGCACCTTGGAGACTAGGTCGCCTTCTTGAATTTGCACCCCATTGCGCTCGTGATTGTGCTTGGCCTTGCCCCCCATAAAGGCGACTTTTTGCTTGACATCCTGGCAGCCGTCTTGGATCGAGGCGAGGTCGATCAGGCCCCCGAAGGGGATGTAAGTGGTGGCGCCTGCAGGAATCTTGCAGCTGACCATCTCGATGCACTGGCCACGGTGATCCATGATCTTGCCATCTTGACAGCCCCCGTTGACGAGGAACAGGTCATCCGAAGAGCTGCCGCCTTGGCTTGAGGTGGATCTGGAGTTGGAGTCCTTGATCCCTTGGACCGGAGCAGAGATCCCAAACTCGTTAATGCGGCGGATGTTTTCATCCATGCTCATGCACTGGAAGTGGCGGAAGGCCGCGTCTTGCCATTTAGTGAGACCACGATTTTCCGAGTTGCCTTCGATACCGTTGTAGGCTGCATCGAAGTCACTGTACATGGCTTCGAAAGCCGCAGTCGTGGCGAGTTCATCGGGGATACAGCGTCCGGAGCTGCTGTCTGCAGCCTTGACGGCAGCTTTGCGCATTAGGTTGTAGGTCTTCTTGACGGTGGCGATACTGTCCGCCCAGCCATCGAGGGCTGTCACGGCTTTTTCCAGGATTTGTTCCAGCTTGCCGATTTCGTCGGAGGTAAAGGTAAAGTCACCGCCTTCACGGAATTTTTCCACTTGATCTTTGATGTACTTCTTCGAGCCATCGTCGTTTTGTTCGGACTTAATCAGCTCGATAGCTGCAAGCGTCGCATTGATGCGCGCTTTGCGGCGTTGGAGTTCGCTGGCGCCACTGTCAAAGTTGGCAGCACAGCGGTTGATGTTGTCGATGACGTTTTTCATTTGGCTAAAGCCACTACCCCCACTGGCCTTGGCTTCGTCGGCCACCGAGTCGGCTTCGAGAATCAGGTGACGGTTGTCAAACCAGTTGTCGGGCTCAGGAGCTTCGTTATGGTCAGGGCGACGGTAGTTGGGCTCGATGCCTGCATCATGGGACCACTGGCAGATTTTAAGATCCACCCCGGCGAGGCGTAGCTCGGAGCAGTCACGGAACATCTCGCGTGAGACGGGGCCCCACTTATGCCACACATTGGGATCGCCACTGTCACGGGCATAGCAGGAGCCTTCATCTCCCACACCTTCGACGACTTCGTGATGCCAGCCGTGGTGATCGTTCCACTCGCGGGCGCATTTGAGGATTTTGTTGCCACTGTCATCCACAGGGTGGAAGTTGTGATAGTTAACCGCGATCCCGTTTTTCGCGGCTTGGCAAATGGACTTGCCGGCTAAGGTGCTCTGGGATTTGAGAGTTTCGCCATCAGCCGCAAAGCAAAAGTCTTGAATGGTGGTTTTGCCTGCGGCGCTCCCACTGAGGGTCGAGCACTTAGGCGCGGCGCTTTGGCTACTCTGGTGGGATGGTGGTGGCTGACGGAAGTTGTCACCAAACACTGAATTGGTATTGAAGGAGCTGTAGCCGAGCTGACCCACAATGTTGTTGGCGATGTTTAAAGGGTCACAACCATGGTCGGTAAAGCTAGGCGGAGGAGGAGGTACGTCGCCACTGTTCATGGAATACAAGGCCTCGCGTAGGACTTCGGCAGCCACTTCGCTTTTGATCTGATTTTCGGGCAGGGTGCTGGTGCCGACTAAGGCAAACTCTTCGCCCACGCCACCGAGTTTGATATTGGGGAAGATCTCATCTTCTTCGCCGCCATACTGGCTTTCCGAACGCGCAATCATGTTGTAGGTGCCGTCCTCGGCCTCGGTAATAAACAAGGTGGGGCCTTCGTTGTGATCTTCTTCGCTGCGGTAGCGGTCATCATTGCGGAAGAAGAAGTCGGGGACACTATAGCCGACGCTGGTGCACAGCTTGGGATCGACGGTTTCAAAGCCGCCGCCCTGGTCGCCACAATCGGGACACGTCAAGCGTCCGCCTTCACGGCGCTCGCGGTCACCCCCTCCGCCTCCGGCAATCATGCGGATGCTCAAACCCTCTTCGTCCAGTAGCTTGGCCTTGAGGTCGGAGTCGATGTCTCCACTGCGAATGCGGTCGAGGAAGTCACTTTTGATCTTGCCTTCCAGGCGATCGGCGGGGACCACTGCTTGGCCATCTTCACAGGTGATCGCGCCAAAGTCCATGTTGCTACTGGGTTCGATCGAACCCACGTTGCTGTCGGCGACGTTGAAGATAAAGGTACACACCGGAGCCGCTCCGCTAAACACGGTGAGCGAAAACGGTGCGTTTTTGATCGATAGTTTGTAGCTGCCGTCTGAGCTGAGGGTGCCAGAGTCTTCGTTGAGGGCTGCATAGGTGGCTTTTAAGGTATAGTCGGTGAGGTTGAGTCCTGTGAGGGCGGTGCCTTCGGTGAGGTTGAGAGAACCGGTTACTTCGTAGTTTTCTCCGGACGAGGAGTTGTTGTTATCGTCTCCACCCCCGCCGGTGATACTCTTGGCAAACCCACAAGAGAGGATCAAGGTCGTGACCGTGCCCATGATGCCGAGGCGCGCCCATGTGGGGTTCCATCTTCCGTAACGTTCCATCTTAGTCTCCTGCGCTTTGGTACAGACTGCTTGTGAAAGAAGCCTGCCCTCGTGCACCTGTTGTGGTCCGCAGCCTGCCCGAGTGGGTTTCTTGAAAGCGAAGTCTTGTTGGGGACTACCTAGCCTCCCAGAGTAACTTTGTCATCGACTTGGCCTGGAGAATAATAAAAAAAACGAATATGGAGATGTAAAATAAAGGGCTTAGCTTGAGGAAAAACTTTGATTTAGAACGCAGCGCGTTGCCACTGTGGATCTTTGGCTCTATTTCTCAGGGCTTGCTGGCATACGAGGATGATGCCGCCACAGCCTACGACCATCAGGCCATGGTAGACGGGAGTATTGAGTGGGAAGCGCATGAGGATATTGCCTAAAATACCCCCAAAAATATATTCGAGAAAACCCGCCAGCGCGGTTGCGGAGCCAATGTTGTGCTTGTACGGGGCAATGGCTTCGGCGAGGCCGGGGCCGAGGATCAAGACCACCCCGCTGGCAGCACAGATATTAGGCAACAAATAACCGCTGAGGGTCAGGCCATGCAGCCCGTAGGAGGTCAGCATCAGGGTGCCGCCACACAAGGCGAGTATGCCACCGAGCTGAATGGTAAGATTGGCCCCCAGGCGCT
This sequence comes from Zetaproteobacteria bacterium, assembly GCA_028817975.1. GTDB lineage: Bacteria > Bdellovibrionota_B > Oligoflexia > Oligoflexales > Bog-1112 > JAPPOJ01. The sequence continues at coordinate 19,762 of JAPPOJ010000258.1, forward strand.
CGACGATGCGTCCGGTGAACAAGCCGGTGACCAGGATGGCGAGTGCATTGCAGGCAAAAAACTTGCTGTAGTCGGCTTCGGAGTAACCGAGTTCGCGAATAATCAAAAAGGGTGAGATGGAAAAGAAGCAGAATAACAGCCCCTGGGCGCCGATGTTGCTGAGTACGTTGAGCGAAAAGCGTGAGGAAGTCACCATGCGCTGAAACAGCTGGGCGAGGGCCAGGGCGGAGTGGTGCTGGCGTCGTGCGGGAGGCAAGGTCTCTGTGACTCCATATACCAAGACCAGAGTCACCAAGATACCAAAGGCGCCGAGGAAGTGAAAACAGCCTTGCCAACCAAATTGGCTCAGAATAGCAGCGCCCATCACCGGAGCGATCACCGGAGCAATCCCGGTCCAGGCGCGTAAAAAGCTGAGGGAAGGGGCGCTGACCTGAGGGGGGAAGCTATCCTTGACAATACTGTAGGCCACGACTTGGGTGATGCAGGCGCCGATGGCTTGCACTATACGTGCGCCAATCAAAGCGTAGACAGAGGTGGCTTGGCTACAGGCAAAGGAGGCTAAAGTGAAAATGAGCGCACCCCAGAGACCCACCCCGCGACGTCCATAGCGATCGGTGATCGGTCCCACGACGATCTGGGCGCAGCCAAAGGCGGCGAGAAACAGGCTCATGGTGAGGTGCAAGGTCGCTGCATCTGTGTGCATGCTTTGTTCCATAGTGGGGATTGCGGGGAGATATAAGTCCATGGCAAAGCCAAGAGGGAGAACAAGGGGGATGAGGCGGATAAGCTGCCGATTCATGATGTGTGTCCTATAAGGTTAGGGGTTCAGTCTGGGGACGCAGGAGTGCATCTGCTTGGGTGCCCTTACGGGTGGTGCCAAGTTGGGGGCATAAACTATTCCTACCATGCTTTTTCTATCCTTGTCTCTCTGCGGAGTGGCTTACAGCTCCATTTCTTCCACAGTGGCATGTATCTCGCTGAGTAAGTCTTGATAAAGCAATTCTTCGAGGCCTTGGTTCCAGCCAAAGTGGGTGTTGATAAAGTCCTGATAACTCTGTAAGTCGGCAAAGGCAGGATGGTCCCAGTCTGCGGGTAAAGCCTGATACGCCTGGCGGTAAATGAGCGGCAGGATGAGTGGCATATCGCGTGCAAGGCGAAAGAGCATGCTGCTATGGAGAAAGCGCCACATGAGGTTGGCGTAGAGGCTTTGGTGTTCTACAGGCTGCCCGGCTTGGAGGTACTGGTCGTACAAGGACTGCAGGGAGACGGCGGTGGCGTTCACTGGGTGAGGGGTATGGTGCTGGAGGAGTGCCGCAGCGCGGGCTTGGAGTCGCTGATACATGGTGTTTACAAAGCTATCGGGTAGGGCGCGGCAGCCTGCGCGGAAGGCCGGGGGGGTGTCGTCATCGTCTTCGGAGTCGCTGTCGTCTTCCATGTCCTCACCGGGAAGACGACAAAGCTCTATGGCCGCTTGCACCAAGCGGTTGGCACTGTGGGTCAGCTCGTGGTTGTAGCTGTGCTGGATGATGGCCTGGCGCTCGGCGCCGGCAAAGGGGATACACTCTAGTGGCAGCCGTTTGATGGCAGAAAAGATCACCGCCTGGGTGACCAGCAGGGCGGTGAGGTAGCGCTGTTGGTCGCTGGGATTCGCGTCGGGGTGGGGGCGTACTTGGGCTGTGAAATTTCCCAAAATATGCTTGAGCAGCAGGCGAAACGGCATCAGATAATAGCTTGCGTTGCGGTAGGTACTGGGGTCGAGCAGCTTATTCGAAATGATTTCTTCCAAATGGTGGCTCGCAGCCACCTTCACCTGAGCGTGTTCGCTATGGATGATGAGGTAGGCCAGGGTGGTGGCCGAAAGCCGCCGGCTGATCTGGAGTTGCAGTTGGGGGCTGCGTATTCCTGTGATGCACTTAAGAATTTGCGCCGGGCTATATCCGGCAAACCTGTGGCTCATCGCCTCGGAGAGCCACTCCGCGGGGGTGTCGTCTCCGTGGATAAACAGCTGTGGGGCATGGGTGCGAATAAAAGCGCTCCAAGTCTGGCTTACCTGCTCAAGGCTAAGGAGGTCTTCTTCCTGTGTCGCCAGAAAGCTGCAGATGGTGTGGAGATTGTCCTCCCCAAGCCTGTACAAAGGATCGTTGTTCGCGCTGCGTTTGCGCTTTTTACTCGGGGCGTGAGCGTGATTCTCAGGTTCGACCTCTGTAAGTAGATCTACCGTCCGGAGGGGGTCTCTGCCCACATGAGGGCTGTTGCTGTACACGGGTAGTGCTGTCCACAGACAGCTAAGGGCGCAAAGAATAAGGGAGGGGCGCATGGAAAAGGCCTTTTTTTGGGCAAATGTAGGGAAATACCGCCGCGAATCCTAGCTGATAAGTTCGTGTTTGTCAAGGCATACTTGGTGGTATAACGAAGGTAGAGGGTTTTTTGTGGGTGTAAACGTTTTTTAAAACAAGCACTTAACTTAAAAAGATGGTCTTTCGTGTGGTTTTAGAATACACTGCGCAGGAATAAATAAGGATCATGTGTACCCTTGGATTTACAGCTACGCTTTTTTGCCGGAACTCGCCCTGCTCTGAAATGATCGTCACACGCTATTTTTAAGAGCAAAGGAGTTTGGTGGTGTTCAAGCGTTGTTTAACTGTGCTCATCCTTGGGGTGAGCCTGCAGACTTCTGTCTGGGCGGCTGGAGGGCCGAGTGTGTCGTCGACGGCTGTAGGTTTGGGAACACCTCCAGCCTCTGAGGTGGCGAATTCAGAAAATGGCGAAGAGCCCGCAGCGTGGCGCGTATTTGTAGCGGGCTTTTGTCGTGGTACCGAGGCCGCATCGGGGGTCTTGTCTACCGTCGCGGGCTGTGGTCAAGCCACTTACTCGCTGTTAGCTACCTGTTACAACCGCGCGCAGCAGAAAGATCTGGCGGTGGTCTTGCGGGGCGGGCCGTTTAGCTTGGAGCATCTGCCCAAAGAAATGACGGTGGCCTTGGATACCCTTAAAGACGCCCATGGCCTAGGCGCAGATAGCTTAGGTCTAGCCTCTTCCTTGGCAGGAGCGGGAGCTGTTGCGGTGGCCGGTGGCCCCACGCATTTTGGGGGCAGTCGGATGGAACGTACGCTTACCACGCTGGGAATGGCCGGTGGTTTGGCGTCACATATCTATTCGGGTCTTGCCCGGGTGGCCCAGGGTGCCGATGCCGTACGCAAAAACGCCTTGAAAAATCGCTGCGGCAGTGCTTCCTTAGCGATGGGACTGTTGCTAGCCGCGTGGCAGCTGCAGGGGCAAAAGTGGTGGTACGGACGTCACCCCGATGGAACCACGATGCGTCGTCGGATTCGGGCGTATAACACCGCGACTCAGATTGAGGCGGTACGTCGCCATGTGGGTTGGTTGGCCTGGGCCTTGGCGGTTGCTTCCAACGTTTGTTCTTACCTTGCCGATGATGCGGAAGACCAGTATTCCGATGCGAAACAGCTGGGCTTCGCCCTCGGACGGGATATTCCTGGAGTTGTCGCCGCCGCACTTCAGGCTACGGTTGCGCTGGAAGCCCCAGTCAAGCAGATCCTTGAATGGGATGAGCATTTGCTGGGTATCTACGAAGATCCGGGCAGCAAGCTCGTGCGTTGCTTGCCGGAAGCCAGTGGCTTGCGTGGTTGGCTCACTTCCTTACAGGAAGCCTATTGGCAAGACGGGGAGAGCAAGATTCAGGCCGAGTTTTTGAGTCTGCCCGGGAGACCCTTTGCCATTGTGGGCTTGGAACTGCGTGATCCGGAGAAGCCGGACAGCCGGATATGCCTGCTGTTTGGCAAGATTGATGTGGGTGTAGGTCAGGTGGCCAACCGCTGGAGATTTACCCCGCAGCCCTTGAAAGGTGGCTTGACCCTCTTTGGGGTAGTGGGTATGCCGTGGAACACCGATTTGCCCGCGGCGCAGCAGGCGTTGACCCTGTCCACGGGAGCTGTGGAAGATGGGCCTCGCCGCTTGCATCAGCAGGTGAATCGTAGCTTAGGCCTGGCAGATCAAGATGGGTTTGTGCATAACATTGACTTCTATGAGCAAGTCGATGTGGCTGTTGAAAGCGAGCGGGTCATGTATCGTGCGCCGCAGACAGGAGCGGTACGAGACAGAAGAGTAGATATGTTGGTGGTGTTTGCCACCGAGGTCGAGGACTTAGCCGCAGCAGCAGGCCCTTGCGCTGCCTGTGGTCGTGAGTAAGGATGCTCAGATAAAGGATGGAAGGATGATGCAGATAAAGTTTAGATGTGCCAGTTGGCTGTTGCTATGGAGTTGGGCAAGTGCGGTGACCGCGATGCCGAATTTTGCTCGCTTGCTCGATCAGCTTACGGGTCAGCTCCCGGCAGTGGAGAGTGTTGGACCTGAAATGCAGCGTGCGGTGCTGCTGCAGTTTCTCCACCCGGCTCCACGTCCCTTGCAAGATGAGGCTGGCAATTACCTGCCCGCAGTAAGTATTTTGGTTAAGCATTTGGCCGAGGCGCGTAACACCACCACTTCGGTAGAGGAAATCCTCCGGGACTATACGCCCATGATGCACAAGACCTTTGCGTTCAAAAACTTTGTCAGCTACCGTGACTCCGGTGAGAATCTGCGCATGGGTCCTCAGACTTCGTTTTACTTCTACCTCAGTATGCTTGCCCTGGTGCGTGACTTGCAGATGGATGCCGAGGGTAAGGAGGATGTGCTTACGCTTGCTCCCTTCTTTAGCGTGGAGCACCCGTTTAGCTTGAGGCAAACGTTGCAGTCTTGGTCCATTGCAGGGTTTTCGGGTCGGTATGAGAAGCCTGGTGAACTAGAGCGCAACACCATCTATCCGCAGATCCTCGCCCACCGTGCCGCCTACTACGAGCTGCTCGCCCATCGCTTTCTGGCCCGCAATGGCCGCCTCGATGGCTGGGGCAGCCACTATATGCGTGCGGCACCGAAGCATCTTCGTGACCAACGCTTAGGCAGCTTCCAGGACAGCTGGGACAAGGTCCAGGCCGAGTTGAGCCGGACGCGGGCGCGCTTGGGCAATCACCGGATCTTTGCCTACAATGTGGCCTCACAGCTGAAAACCTCGCTTGCCAAGCTGATTCCTGCCGCACCGGTGCGGCAGCCCGCCAGTCTGGAGGACGGCGCAAGTATGTTGCACCAGCTTGACGAGCTGAACGAAAAAACCGGCTTGTTGTTCGACATGGATGACACCGTGCAGCTGCGTCATCGCCGCGCTGCACAATAGTCGGTCCTTTCATCCGTGCGTGCGCTGAGCGCGCGCGTCTTGTTGTCCTCTTGCGGACTCCCCTATTTTGTTGTTGAGGTATTTCCCACAGGCTGGCTGGCCGGTGGGTGATCTATATATTTTTCTCGAAAGGTTGTTGTCTATGTTGTGGTTGTCTTGTTTTTCGATTTCTTCTTCTTGTCGCTTCGCGTCGACCCTGTTGGCTGCGGTCATGTGGGTGGCTCCTCTGGCCCTGGCCACGTCGCCTAAGCCGGTGGCGCCTACAGCCCCGTCTTTTGCCAGTGATGCCATCTATCCGGGGGACAGCATCCAGCAGTCGCTGGATAAGCTGAAGGAGGCGCTGGGTGCCTTACACGAACAGTTAGAGCAGGTGGGTCCTGCGGCGGTGGCACAGAAAAATGCCGGCGCGCGTGCCTTGGGGGCGTGCTTGATTGGGCGTTACCTCAGTCATGACTGCCTGCCGGAAGCGGTGTTGGCCTTCACGGCACCCGTCTCGGCGGTGCTCGCGACTCAACAGCTAGGCCATACCCTGCATGGGGGGGCCCAGCAGCTGTTGGACTCCAGTCGCCACAAACAGCAGGTGGTGGATGCCCTCCGGAGTGAGTTGCGCCAGGCTGCGCGCTTGAGCGAGGAGATCCAGCTGGTCTTGGTGTCCACTCACTTGAATCCAGCCGAATTCGCTGATCTACGGGACAAGTTTGTCGCCCACCTCGGTGCGGTGTATCAGCTTGCCGTGCATCACGTCGTCGGCTTGAACGCCAAGCTGGATGCCAGCACCATCCCGGCGTACCTGCCTTATGTGTACAGCCAGTACCAGCTGTTCGCAGGCGTACAGCGCTTGCCCTACCTGCAGCTGCCGGCCTTGGCCTTGCAGTGGGGGGTCTGCCTCAGCCATGGGGCCAGCTATGTACACAAGGTCGGTAACTTGCTCAGTCAGGATTTTTGGCGCGTGCAACACCAGAAAGCGGTGGTCCGTACGCGCCTTGCCGTGGAGTCTTTGCTATATCCTCGCGCCACCACGGACACACTGGTACCGTGGGCGGGACTCGGCATGAGCTGGGGTATGCGTTAGATTAGATGGAGTTGATTTAAGCTGTGGCTTAAATCTTCCGAGCTGATTACTTGAAGGAGGATGCGTATGTTGCCTAAGCTATTTGGGTTCTTTGCTCTGATATTGTTTGCTTTGCCCTTGGATGCGGTGGATACGTACCAGGTGGCCCACCTACAGATTCGTGAGCAGCGCAGTACTCCGGAGCTGCGGGCGCAGTTGCACATCCCGCCGCATCTTAAAGTCATGCTGGTGATCGATGGTCAGCAGCGCATTTACTTGGGCCGTGAGGATGGGCTGCCGGTGGTGGTGGATGCACGGTTTCAGCGCTATGCGGGACACCTGAAGGGGTTGCAAGGTGATGTGGCTAAGTTGAAGGCGATCTTTGCCTTAGCGGGTATTGACTTTGCGGCAGCCCAACGGGTGGACGTCATGCATTTGCCACCTGGCTAAACTTCCCACCCGGAAAAATCTCCTGCCTGGGTTTTCCCTGACTTTTTCTTGATTTTCCCCTACGGCAGCGGCTGCGTTCGTCCCCGCTTTCGCGGAGCCTTGTGTGGCAACATCTAAACCTAGCGCTGTAGATTTTTACAGAGATCCATCACCGATGGAGGGTAAAAAGCCGGAGGTGCAGCATTGTTCACGAATATTTGATCTACCGTTGGACAGTCCTCAGGGCGCGTGCCGGTCACGGTCAGGTTAGGAGCATCTAACACTTCAAGCTCCCTTTGCAGACCCCACAATGTATTTACCTTCGCATTGTCTGGGAGATAGATCGCCTTCGTTGCTTTGTAGTTTCTAGAAATCAATGGCCTAAGGTCGTGGATATCTGGGTAGTCTCTAAAGTCGAGTACCTCCAAATCACTTAACTTACGACGTGCAGCTTCAAAGGTGTTTTCACCGGTGAGTTCTTTGAGAGCATGGATGGTGTACTGGGTATCCGGATCAGAGCTGTCCCAAAGTTGAATGGTTGAAAGAGGAGAACAACGATTATTTTCTCCATCGTTCTTGCCACCAAGGGGGCCTTGCATTTCCCACTCAATTCTCGTTGCTTCACGAGCTGTATAGTAAGTATAGTAGGGATGGGAAAGACATTCTTGCCTCCACTCTTCTGTGGTCATTTCCCTGTAACAGCTAAAAAGAGTAAATGTCGTAAATGACAAAACAAGCAAACGTTTCATATTTTTTTTGCCCCTGTGAAAATAGCATATAGAGTACCTGGGAAAGTCGTTGCAGATAAAGGATACCAATCTAGCGTCCTAGATTTTTGCAAAAATCCAGGACGGAATCGGGGTAATCATTTACGGGGACTACATTATTTATGACGATTCGGGTCTGAGTAGGGCAGTCCTCAGGGCGTGTGCCGGTCACGGTCACATTTGGAGCGTCGAGTACCTTAAGCTCTGACTGGAGTCCCCACAAGGTGTTTACCTTGGCACCATCCGGGAGATAGATCGCCTTGGTGACTTCATGATTTCTAGAAATCAGTGGCCTCAGGTCGTGGATATCTGGGTAGTCTCTAAAGTCGAGTACCTCCAAATCACTGAACTTACGACGTGCAGCTTCAAAGGTGGTTTCCCCGGTGAGTTCTTTAAGAGCATGGATGGTGTACTGGGTATCGGGATCAGAGCTGTCCCAAAGTTGCATCGCTGAAATCATAGAACAGCGGTTGTTTTCCCCATCGTTCTTACCACCTAGGTGACGCTGATTCTCCCACTCAATTCTCGTTGCTTCACGAGCTGTATAGTAAGTATAGTAGGGGTGAGAAAGACACTCTTGCCTCCACTCTTCTGTGGTCATTTCTCTGTAACAACTGGGAAGGGTAAATATCATAAATGACAAAATAAGCGAATGTTTCATATTTTTTTTGCCCCCGTTAAAATAGCATATAGAGCACCTGGGAAAGTCGCTGCAGATAAAGGAATCAAGGAGAGTAACCTTAGAATGTCATTTTGAGCCGGCTCTTCTACCTTGTTAAGGTCGAATTGTTTGGAAAATGCAAGAGGCAACTTCCAGCAGTTAAACGTCGACACTCGGTACTTTTTATTTTTCGCCCAGTCATGTGCCCAAACCATCGCTTCCCGAATGGAGAGGTCAACATCTCCGAGCTTTTTTGTGTTTCTATGCAGTAAAGGCATTCGGTTAGTAATTTTACCATCCCCACCTAAAAAATAATCTTCATGCATAAAATGAGCTTCTTTAGCTGATTCATCTGGATATTCAGCATAATTATCCACAAATAATAAACCACCATGCTTCGCTGCGGGAAAAAAGGGGATACCCCCCTCAATCAAGTACACCCCCGTGGAAACTTTTCTCTCTCCATACCTCCAATCAAGGTAAAACGCTTCCCAGTGTCTCAAGTGTGGCCTGGTTCTGAGCTTGTCCTCAAAAGAGAGATAGCGGTCAAACTCTAGATTCCGAAAGCCGACCTTGCCGTCGTCTAGCTCTATCATCTCGAACAGCTCCCAAGGTCCAGGATTTGACTTCTGAACCACCTCCTCACCCTCGACTCCAATATACACCCCTTTATCACTGCGTAAGTAACCCAAAGCGCTCGGATGAAAAA
>JAPPOJ010000305.1 GCA_028817975.1 Zetaproteobacteria bacterium
AAATTATTAATGGTAAAATATCACATGTTTTTAAATAATCAACTTAAATTTTAAATGACAAATAATAACAATACTTTACATAGATCATTCATAGACACATTCCCCCCTCGTCCACCTAGCTAGGCAACTCTTCGCGAAGCAATCTATTGTTCTTGATAGGCTTTTTTCTCTATATACTCACGATAATCACCATCAAAGCAAGCATAACAAAAGCCCTGTTGCGTTTGATCTCCCAGCGCAAGCCGTAGTCCCGGTTGAGAAATATACTGCAATGAGTCCACTTCCAAACGCCGGGCTATTTCATCTACAGAGAGGTTTGCTGCCAAAAGGTCCTTTTTAGAGGGGGTTGCGACCCCATAGTGACAAGGATGTGTGATGGGCGGTGAACCAATACGCAAGTGAATCTTTTTGGCACCGGCTTCACGAATCATACGCACAATACGCATACAGGTAGTCCCACGCACCACCGAATCATCGATAAGCACCACACTCTTACCATTTAACACACTTTGCACTGGACTCAACTTAAGTTTGACCTTAAAGTCACGGTTCATCTGCCCTGGCTCAATGAATGTACGCCCCACATAATGATTTCTCACTAACCCTAGCTCCATAGGTAGCCCCGCTTCGTGTGCAAACCCCATGGCCATCGGTACTCCAGAGTCAGGTACAGGGACCACCGTATCGGCATCTTCAGGCAGAAAGTCACAAGCCAACCTTTGCCCGATACGGAAACGTACCTGATAGAAGCTTTCACCATTGCGCTGACTATCGGGACGCGCAAAGTAAATCGACTCAAAAGCACAAAAGGCTGGCCTCGTATCACGACCCATAGGAAAAGTGCTGTCGAACTGGCCATCTGGCCCCATACAGATCATTTCCCCTGGGTAGACTTCCCGCACAGTCTCAGCACCAATTAAGTCTAAAGCACAAGTCTCACTCGCAATCACCGACTTACCATCTAACTGTCCTATCACTAAAGGACGAAAGCCATATGGATCACGAACAGCATAGAGATGATCACCTGCAGCAAAACATAGTGCATAAGCACCCTTCACCTGATACATCAATCCAGCGATCTTATCACCCAAACTCTGGGCGTTACTACGTGCAAGCAAATGAATAAAGACTTCAGAATCCGAAGTGGAGGTGAACACACTACCTGCACGTTCAAGCTGCTCACGCAATTCAAGTGCATTGGTCAGGTTACCATTATGGGCCATCGCAATTTGTCCAAGTTGTGGTAGGCGAAACACAAAAGGTTGAATATTCTCACTGAGACGCCCCCCCTGAGTCGAATAGCGAACGTGACCAAGACAGGTACTCCCCTGTAACTGACTCAATTTGGCCGAACTCATCCCATCCGCAACCAGTCCAAAGTCTTTCGTCGCCTTCACCCATGACTCACCCTCTTGCACAGCCGTCGCGCACATGCCAAAAGCTTCTTGTCCGCGATGCTGTAACGCATATAAGCCTAGATAAACCAAATGCGCAGCATCCTCTACACCCGTGATCGCAAAGACTCCACACTCTTCATTCAAGTCCTTGAAATCAGATAATTTATACATACTCAACGTCTCACCTTTCCACGTAAACATTTTTTTTAACGCTGCACTGCAAATATCCTAAATATCCTCACAGCGCAATCCAATTCGCAAATTACCAGGCCAAGGTTCACCGTTAGGTACGAACTATCCAAACACTGTACGGAAAGCTATAATGAGCTGCACGAGAAAGCGTAAAAGCAAAAACTGCCGCACGGGAGAACACACCATGTACACCATAAGGATCATCTTAAAAGTGATACTGATAACAGCTTTTCTCAGCTGCAGGTCCGCTTATGCCACGGGTGAGATTCCATTCTCACCTTGCCCAAAATCCCCAAATTGCGTCTCCTCTCACGCTCCAGCAGATGATCCACGTCATTATATTGCCCCATTGACACTGACTCCAAGAGGAGACTCTCCCCTAGAACAAGTGCACCAGCTGTTACAAAAGAAATCGAGAGTGAAACTCATGACCCGCAGCGCGCACTACCTACACTACGAGTTCACAAGTAGGATTTTTGGCTTCGTGGACGATGTAGAGTTTTATGCTCCTGCCCAAAGTACCACCGTACACATGAAATCAGCATCACGCGTTGGGTATTCCGACCTAGGAGCAAATAGGAATAGGCTCGAATCTATCCGGGGACAACTGCAAGCCCAAAAGCCTTAGAAGCCTGCAGTCAAAATAAGGGATAACATTTGGTTTACCGCACGGACCTTCGCCTCTTGAATGTCGGTACCATCCCGGCCATAGCGGTAAATGACTCCCACACTCGTTTCTCTCCCCGCTTCTCCAGAGCCGAGGAGAAAACCCACTGCTGCCAGAGGCATATTGTCAATGTTCGCATTTGCTTGTCCTGCATAGGACAAACTACGATAAGCGAACAGGAGCCGCATCACTGAAGCATAGCTATAACTGGTTTGGATCTGAAAATAATCATCATGGACCGTGCGCCCCGAGGGGGTCTTTTCTCCACCTTCCGAGGCACGGATCGAACTTAAGTCGACCTCAAACCTCCCTCCTGCAAGTACGTAGTACCCCAAAACACCGAACTTGGGAGGAACAAACGCATGGCTCGTTCCTGTGGTTGGGTCCAACAGAGTCCCATCTTGAGCTATGACTGACTGCGAAAAACCTCGCGACTCTTGCTTCCCCTGATGGTAGTAAAGGGAAACCCCCCAGTCAAGGTCCCGACGTACAAGTCCAAACCTAAGGCTGCTGACTTGGGAAGGTTCATAACGATACCTTACCGCTCCAGCTGGACTAAAAGCCCGGTCTAACTGAGACAAATACAAATCCAATTGCCGCCCAATCATGAGTTCTAAGCCCTTTGGAGTCGTATACGTTAGATCCACTCCTACACGAGCGTATTTAGAGGAAGAGTCTTGCACCAACGGTGAGGGATCATCCCTATCTCTTCCACGACTGTTTTGAGCCCGACCAAACCCTTGGAGACGAATGCCTACCGACTGCGTCAGTGAGGACGAGACACTAGAGTCCACAAGCATTCCATAACGCCTTTCTAGATATACTTGATCGGTTGAAAAAGAGGTCTCCGCTTCCCCAACATAGGTATCTGTCCATGCACGCATCGTGACTTGATTTTGAACATGTGTCATTCCCAGCTGGCCCAACGAAGCTGGCTCTTGCAAAAAATTTGCTTGAGCCAAACCACATACATAGTATAAGAGTCCCCAAAATACAAGATTTCTCACAACCTCTCCTCCGTTAGACTTCTCCCCCTCAGCTCCCCTCGTACACAAGCATTAGCACCATCATACCCGGACCATGCAGATCTTTTCAGTCGTGACTCGCACCGCCTTCTTTGACATCACCTTTCCATATTGCGCAAAACTCAAACGAACTGCTATGCTGGTGAGGTGGTGTTCCGCCAACAATGCATACTGCTGCGACACAAGTTCCAAAGGCAACATATCAGGTAGAGGCCCACAAAAATCCATGCGTATCTTGATACCACTGAGTGGATGTTTCTGCCCCTACAGAGCAGGGCACAAACAAGAGAAGCAGGAAAGGGAGAATAATCCCTAAAATTTTGTAACCTAGCGTTGCCTAAAGGCGACACTTGGCTCCCCGCAGGACAGCAAAGCTGCCTCAGGGTATAGAATTAAATCTTTAAAGATGAAGGTAATTCACATGGCAGTCAAAACAGTTTATTCCGGAAAGCATATGAGGTGCGAACTCGAAGAAGATGGTACGGCAACACTCTGGCTGGATCATGGTACAGCATCTGTCAACAAATTCGACAAAAAGCTGCTCGAAGAGCTGACACAGGCCGTAGAAAAAATCCATGCCACTCCAAACATATCAGGGATGATTCTTGCGAGTGCAAAGGATGTTTTCGTTGTAGGGGCCGACATCACCGAATTCAAAGGGTAGTTCTCAGCTGGAAAAGAAACACTCACCAAGTGGTTACAAGAAGTCCATCAAACGTTTTCCAAGCTCGAAGACCTTCCTTATCCCACCGTAACCGCGATAAACGGAATCTGCTTAGGTGGAGGAATGGAAGTCGCACTCACCACAGACTACCGCGTGGCCTCTGCCAATGCTCGGCTGGGACTCCCCGAAACCAAGCTCGGCATCTGCCCTGGCTGGGGGGGGACTGTACGCCTTCCACGACTTATCGGCGCTGACAATGCCATCGAATGGATTGCTGGGGGGGGGACTTTCAAGCCCCAAGATGCACTCAAAACCGGTGTTTTAGATGCAATCGTCGATCACACGAGGTTGCTCGAACACGCTAAAACCACCCTTGTCCAAGCCAAGCAAGACAAGCTCGACTGGAAAAAACGCCGTGAACAAAAAAAATCTGCCCTCAAAATCCTTTCAGCTGTAGAAGCTGCACTGGTATTTGAGGGTGCAAAAGCTTTCGTGATGGGCAAAGCAGGCAAAAATTATCCAGCCCCAGTTGCCGCTGTAGTCGCCATGCAGAAAGCTGCCCAAAAAGATCGCGACGAAGCTTGCCAAATTGAAATCGCAACTTTTGTCGAGCTGGCACTCAACTCAGTCGCAGACAACCTGGTCACCATCTTTCTTTCCGACCAATTCAACAAAAAAATGACCAAGGCGATCGCTCAAAGTGAGGGGGGAATTACCTCTGTAGGGGTACTCGGAGCAGGAATTATGGGAGGCGGCATCGCCTACCAGTCAGCTTCCAAAGGGGTACGTACCATCATGAAAGATATCCAGGTTTCCCAACTAGAGCTTGGGATGCGTGAAGCAAGCAAACTTTTCAGCAAGTTAGCCAGCCGGGGTAAAATCACCACAGAGAAAATGACCGCAGGGCTCAGCGCGATCACACCTTGCCTTAGCTATGGTGAAATGGGTGACACTCCTCTAGTCATCGAGGCTGTGGTCGAAAACGCTAAAATCAAACAAAAAGTATTTGCTGAATTAGAGTCTGTGGTGCGCGAGGACACGATCATCGCTTCCAATACCTCAACCATCTCCATCACAAGCCTTGCCCAAGACCTCAAACGTCCCGAAAACTTTTGCGGCATTCACTTTTTCAACCCTGTTCACCGTATGCCCCTGGTCGAAATTATCCGCGGAGCAAAGTCAAGTACAAAAGCTATTCAAACTGCGGTGGCCTACGCGCTCCAAATCGGGAAAACCCCCATTGTCGTGAATGACTGTCCCGGATTCTTAGTCAACCGCGTACTGTTCCCCTACTTCTTTGGCTTTCAAAAGCTTATTGCGGAAGGAGCAGACTTTGTTCTCATCGATAAAATCATGGAAAAATTTGGCTGGCCAATGGGCCCTGCGTACCTCATGGACGTGGTCGGCATCGACACAGGAGTGCACGCATCTAAAGTCATGGAGGCTGGATTTCCAGACCGCATGGGCGTAGAGCCAGGAAACGCCATGCAGAAGATGTTTGAGGAAAATCGCTTCGGACAAAAAAATGGCAAAGGGTTTTACAACTATGTAACCGATAAAAAAGGAAAAACTAAAAAAACCATCGATCCTAGCAGTTATGAGATCCTCTCCCACATTAAACAAGGAGCCGATCTAAATCCTGAGGACATCTGTGACCGAATGATGCTTCCCATGATGTTTGAGAGTATTCGTTGTTTGGAAGAAAGCATCGTTCAAACCCCTATGGAAGTCGACCTAGGGGTGCTCTATGGGCTAGGGTTCCCTCCCTTCCGTGCAGGGGTCATCAAGTATTGCGATGATATTGGGCTTACAAACCTGCTCAAAAAGGCAGAAAAGTACAGCTCTTTAGGGGCTGCCTATACCCCACCCACTTTACTTGAGCAACTCGCAGCCAGCGGCAAAACATTTTATGGCGCAGCTATGGAGAAAATCGGAAAGTAAATCCACTCAATACCTTTATTCAACGAGATCGAGACTCAATATAGGAGCATTTTACAATGCAAGAAGCTGTAATTATTGATGCCAGCCGCACTCCAATGGGACGTTCTAAAGGCGGGGTCTTTCGCAACACTCGCGCTGAAAATTTGTCTGCAACACTCGTCGAGAAAACCCTCGCACGCAACCCCAAAATTCCACAAGAAAAGTTTGACGATGTCATTTGGGGCTGTGTACAACAGACCCTGGAACAGGGTTTCAATATCGCACGTTTTGTTGGCCTGCTGAGCGGGCTCCCACGCTCTGTACCAGGACAGACGATTAACCGCCTATGTGGCTCGTCCATGCAGGCATTACACATCGCCACTGCCATGATCATGGCAGGACAAGGAGAACAGTATCTTGTCGGTGGCGTGGAACACATGGGGCACGTCCCCATGAATCATGGCATCGACCCCAACCCCCAAGCAAGCCTTCACTTTGCCAAAGCTTCAGGGATGATGGGGGTTACCGCAGAAATGGTAGCCACACAAAAGCAAGTCTCACGTCAAGATCAAGATGAATTTGCCCTCCGCTCCCACCAGCTTGCCCATAAAGCACAACAAGAAGGCCTGTGGAAGGACGAAATCATCCCTATCGAAGCCACAGATCAAGATGGTTGTCTCGTACAGATAGATTACGATGAAGTCGTACGCCCCGAAACCACGCTAGAGGCACTCGCCACACTCCGACCTGTCTTCAACCCCGTATCAGGGTCCGTAACAGCTGGCAACTCCTCCGCTATTTCAGACGGTGCCTCTTGCCTGATTGTCGCTTCCACAGGACGCGCACAAGAGCTAGGAATTCAGCCACTTGCCAAAGTCAAAGCAATGGCCGTGGTGGGTCTCGACCCTGCCATCATGGGCTACGGGCCTGTACCCGCAGTACAGCAGGTCCTGAGAAATGCCAAAATGACTCTAAACGACGTGGACCTCTTAGAAATCAATGAAGCCTTCGCAGCACAGTCTATCCCTGTCGTACGTGATCTTGGACTCGGGGACAATTGGCATGAAAAAGTCAATCTGAAGGGCGGGGCGATCGCTTTGGGGCACCCACTCGGATGCTCAGGCTCACGCATTGTGGGAACCCTACTGCACAACATGATTCAGCAAAACAAATCTGTAGGAGTAGCCTCTATGTGTATCGGCTTAGGGCAAGGAATCGCAACTGTCATCGAGCGCTGCTGAATGTGGCAAAATTTCAAGCCCCACATATAACTGCTGTGCTAACCTGCTTTGGCTTTTGGAACCTGTTCCACAGCTAAAGCAGCATTAGACACAAGCTTTTCTTCCTCTACAGATCCCTTTTGTTTCTCATCCGCAGGTGGGTTGAGCCCAAGCAGTTTCATAACACGTTTGATGGTTTTTGGGTCGTCATACTCAAGGCCATGAATCATCTCAGATGGTAAATTCTGGTAAATGAATTCTTTAACAGCCTCATCGCTGATTTCCGGCTTTTGGTGACGAATCAACTTAATGACTTTCAAGCTCCATCCCTCCTTATTGCAGCAAATGCTGATCTATCCTCAATATAAGAACTTACAGCTAAGACTAAAAGTGTAATAAATAGCCGGCAATTCACGCAGGTGGTTTGAAACACCGCATAATTTATGCAAGAACAAAGGCAAATTTGCTTTCTAGGGAAAACTATTTTTCCGACTCATGATCATACTCAGGATAGAGCTTAACCAAGCTCAAGAGGCGAGACTTACGGGTATAGGCTATTTTAGAACAAGCAGTAGCTACGTCTAAGACCAATTTAGGATTTTGTTGCTTCAAAAACTCATCGCTTTTGATCTTACCCAAAAACATTTGCTTAGCAAGGTCACATTGACGAATGACTTCTTCTTCTCCCAAGTACTGATAAAAATAGTGCCCCAAAGGGCTCGATTTTGACGAGTAAAAAGAAGTCTCTCGTCTACCGGTCTCCAACAGGTTAGCCACCACAGAGTTTTGCTCCACACAGGCAGTCACATTTTCAAAAAACTTTGACTTACCCAAGTGACTCTCAATCCGACTTAGTTTACTCGAAACTTCCGAAACTCGAAAATCACCGACCATAAAAATCAACGGAATATCTCCACCTGTCAGATCTGCCAACGCTTCTAAGACCCCCATCGCATAGACCTTCGACTTCATATAAACGCTGGCAATGGACAAATTCGAGCGACACCTTGCAATCAAGCCCTGATAATGCTCAGTGGAAGGAGTACCTTTGTACTGCTGATAAATCATTTCAGGACGAATATTCGAAAGAAAACCTTCCATTTTATATAAAGCAATGCGGTACTCACGGATCGTATACATGTTCGATGCTGACAAGCGTGCATTCGTCTCGGGTAATAGCCGCCACGTTTGGGCAAGAAAGTCCGCCGGATCTTCAAAAGCGAAATTTGCCACATCACGGTTGGAGATCGTTACCGCACGCTGCATAATCTTTGCAATTTCTTCTTGGCTAATACCTAAAGTCTGATCTATATTGAATTTTTGTATGCGCGCCTCAAGTTGGGTGAAAGCGTCCGTACCTCCACGGAAAGGAATCGTCGCTTCAATACTGGCACAAATCGAAACAAGCTCAGCCTTAGACAGCACATTTTCCATCTGTTTAACAGCAAAAATAGCGCTCAAAAACTCGTTTTGCCCTCGGCTAGGCAGCAACTGTTGCCCAGGTGCGTAATCGAAAATAGCTAGAGCGGTCTCATAAATGAAGTCCTGTTCGTTCTGCTCACGTACGAAAAGGATTCCATTGACCGAGTTATAATAAGGATGGATCTGCGCGTGAATGTAGGAAAGCAGCCCACCATCCACTTGATAGTAAACAATGTCATGGAATAGCGCGGCTATAGTATTCAAAGGGTCCATGTGGTCGGATAATTCCAGCACATGCTCTGGACTATGATAAAAACGGGACGGGCCGCTCATCCCTTCGAGGATAATCATGGCCCATTTCTCCAACTGATGGGAAGTAGGAGTGTAATTTAAGGCTGTTACCGCTGAGCGCAGGCGTTCAATCGTTTGACACAACGACCCGTATGGACTTGCTGTCATTTATTCAGCCCCCTAGCGCCCGGTTTCGACACGTTTAACTCACCATACAACCCATTTGAGGCGTACACACCTACAGTCCACCTCGGTAAACTTCAGCTTTTCTTAAGAAAGCTAGACCACACAAACGAGAAACCTGTATGTTTCTGAATATTTAATCTAAAGGGGCTTTAAAATCGTGGAATTTATACTTGCCAAAATAGGCCGAGTCAAAAAAGATGCTCAACCACTGCTTGAGAGGTACCAAAAGCGGCTGGAACGGATGGTCGATTTAGAGATACTGACCTTTAAATCACAAGATAAAGCTTGGGAGTGGGCCACCCGCTGCTGCACACACAAATCAAAGCCCCACCTTGTCATCCTCGATGAACAGGGGAAAAACTGGAGTTCAACTGAACTTGCACAGTTTGTCTCAAAAAATCAAGATGATCCGGGGTGCGGCCGGCTCATGTTTATTATCGGTGACCCACACGGGCTAGATGAGCGCTGGGCACAACTCGCTTCAACAACCTGGAGCTTGTCCAAAAGTACTTTCCCCGCAGATATTGCTTGGATACTACTCCACGAGCAAATCTACCGTGCACTTTGTATTCTAAACAAGATACCCTATCACCATGAATAAGAGAACAGCTATCCAACAAAGGACTTATAAAGATTTCATCTGTTCGTTTAACTGAATAACTTGAGTCCAAAACTGGCGCAAAGCATGGTTGTCTTGGATACCATGCGACTGCTCTAGATAAGCGAATACTGGGGGAAACCCTTCTGCTCCAAACATCTCGAAAATAAAGACCCCGACTTCCTGCACAAGCGGATAACTTTCGTCTTGAATCTTAGCCACACCATCCTCCACTTGTAACGCATGCGCGACCAAGCTATCCAAGATCTGACATATATCTTTTTGCACTTTTTCTCCCTAGCACGACCTTTTTCTACATATAGGAAGAGGTATGTACCATACCTGAAGATAAAAGACGAGTATTTTAAGTACGAGCAGCAGCCTCAACTCCCATGCTTTGCCGTTTACCCAAGTCATACAACCCTGCAAAGCTGTACAAACCCGAACTATGCAAATCATCAAAGGTAATCTTCAATGCATAACTGCCCACGGAAGCGATCTCATGGGGACGCACTTTGGGCTGGTCCATACGAGGAGCATAGAGGCGCACTCCCGTTATTTCGTCACGGCAAGCTGCACAAGGGCACTCCTCACGCAAAAGTCCCACATCGTACGCCATGTGCTCTCCAGTGGACCAGTGAATCATCAACGTATCGGTGTCTTCCTGCCAGATTTCACGGATCTGCAAGCCACTGACCATGGACTTATTTCCTCCACTTAAGCTTAAATTTATCCAAAAAGTTCGGCTGCGCTTGACGACTCTCTACCTCAAAAAGATCTTCCACCATCGTTTGAAGGCATACAAACAGCTCTTGTGCGGAAGGAAGCTGCTCACATGCAAGTAATTTGCCTTGATCTGCATAGTTTGCCACTTCCGGGTCAAAGTAGAGCTTATAGTGCCTCTCTAACCTAAGTTGATCTTGTAGAATACTCCCAGCATTCCCCGGTAAAAAAGCGTGCTTCTGGTCACAATGGGGACAAAAAATACCACTCATGTTTTCCACCAAACCGCTCACAGGAATCTGCACTTTTTTTAAGTGAGCAACAGAGCGTTGCACATCTTGCAATGCAACTTCCTGGGGGGTCGTCACCACAACAGCACCTTGAATACGCACCGTCTGTGCCATAGTCAGATGAATATCTCCCGTGCCAGGGGGCAAGTCAACAATCAGATAGTCTAGCGGACCCCACGCGACTTGCTCAAAAAATTGTCGCACAAACTGCGAGGCCAGAGGGCCACGCAAGCTGTGCGCCTCCACTCCCTGAGAGAACATCGCTGCTGACACAATCGGGATATCTTGTACACGAGGAGGAATGACAAAGTCACCCTTCATTCCCGCAGGCCTCCCCGCTCCCGTCATTGTCGGAATCGAAGGTCCATAGATATCTGCATCGAGAATACCAACCCGGTAACCCGCAAGCTGTAGTGCTCGGGCCAACATCACCGTAACGCTAGACTTACCAACACCACCCTTACCCGACACCACAGCATAAATGGCCTTCACCTGAGCCAGCCCACTGACGGGGCGCTTCTTCTTAGCTTGCTGTGGGTTAGATGTGGTTGCACTCATATCGCCCCCTTATGTAATATACACAGACTCTATAGTGACTCTAGATATTTCGAGGCTTGTAAGGCCGCCTGGCACCCCATTCCTGCTGCTGTAATCGCCTGCTTAAAGGTCGGGTCCGCAATATCTCCAGCGGCAAAAACACCTGGGACTTTGGTCTCCGTAAAATTCTTCACGACCAAGTAATCATGCTCATCCAGATCAAGATAATCCGCAAACATCGCTGAATTAGGTTGATGACCAATCCCATAGAAAAGACCATCCAAAAGAAGCTCTTGCTCCGCCTGGGTTTGAGAATGCCGCAATACCACCCCCTTCAACCCTGAAGTATCTGAAATGAAACGGTCAACCTCGTAAGGCAACATAAACTCAATCTTAGGGTGCTTTTGAGCACGTTCCAACATAATATTTGATGCTCGGAATCCCTCACGACGATGAATCAAAAGCACCTGTTCACAAATATTTGCCAAATACAAGGCTTCTTCCATAGCAGAATCACCGCCACCTACTACGGCAACTTTTTTATCTTTGTAAAAGAAACCATCACAGGTCGCACATGTCGAAAGCCCTCTTCCCATCAGCATGGCTTCTTTTTCTAATCCAAGGGTTTTTGCGGTGGCACCCGTCGCAATAATGACAGCTTTGGCCTGCACCGTTTCCCCTTCTGAAGTGACCAACTGATGTGGGCTCTTAGAAAAGTCAACACTCACAATTTCTACATGTTTTATCTGTGTCCCTACACGCTCAGCTTGTGCTGTCATTTCCTGCATCAATAAAGGGCCTTGAATACCTTCTTTAAAGCCTGGAAAATTCTCCACATCCGTGGTCGTTGTCAACTGGCCCCCGGGTTGCAATCCCGCAAAAACCACCGGGTGATGCCCAGCCCGTGCAGCATAAATGGCGGCCGTCAACCCAGCAGGCCCCGTCCCAATGATGGCTATTTCTACAACACTCATGCATTCCTCATCTCTTTTTTAAAATAAACTCGCCCTACAAATTCCTGGACCAAACCATGCTCAGAGTGTAAACAATGAGTATCTACACCTCAAAGCTTGGCAGCCTAAGCTAAAATTAAGGCTGGCGCACCTTCATTTGCTCAACCCAAAGGATAGTTATGGTTACAGGAGACTTTAGCAGGAAATCCCCGCCGTGTCACTCGAAACCACCGGTCATACCACGCAAAGTACACCTCTACCCAACTCAACTTAAGCAGGTTACCCAAAGTTGGCTCAGCATTGTTCAACTCCTACTACTTGGTTTACTTTGCCACCAGGGAGACGCCGCGCCTACACAGCTCACCCGGGCGCACTTTACTCCACGACACCACCCACTTCAGCTCGGAGTCACTTTTCTACGCGCTGCAGATGGAAAAGAACTCTTTTCTATCGATTCCAAGACCCCTATGATAAGTGCTTCCACAACGAAGCTATTGACTTCCATAGCTGCGCTCGATCATTTTGGCACCGGGTACAGTTTTGATACAGTGGCTTACACTGACGGCAAACGCCAAGGTAACACCTTACATGGAAATCTCATCATCCAAGGTGCAGGAGATCCTCACCTCGTCAACGAAGAACTTTACGAATTCTCCCGACAAATTTACAGCACTGGGATTCATACCGTCACAGGTGACCTTATTGTCGATCAAGATAAGTTCCAAACACCCTCTGGCAACAGCTTGCGCCCACATACCTCCAAGTCAAGTTCTCATGCATACGATGCCAAAGTCACCGCATTTGCAACGAACTTTAACACCTATAGCATTCACATTCAGCCAGGTAAAGTAGGCAAACGGGCACATGCTCAACTTTACCCTTTTGCTCTCAAAAGAGTTCGCATCAAGCACAATATTCACACACATGCTCACCGAACTCAGCTCAAAGCATCTCGCACACAACTCCGAGACGGCGGCGTCGAAATTTTGGTGCGTGGAACCATCTCGGCCACAGACGGCCCTCAATTTCTCTATCGCAGCATGGGAGACCCCGCTTGGGGCGCCGCGGACACACTCCGAAGCCACCTCGAACACGCAGGAGTAACCATCTCTGGCAAAACTAGGCTCGGCTCTAAGACGCCAAACGCGTCCCCACTGCTCACTTTCAACGGCAAGCCTGTTTCACAACTCGTTCAAAGTCTTAACAGGTACTCTAATAATTTTATTGCAGATACCCTTGTGCACGCTTTAGGGGTACAAAACCACAGAAGCACAACTCCCTCTACATTTCAACGCGGGCTCAGTACACTGAACCTATTTCTCACTCAAAAGGCAAAGCTCCCCTTACAACAACCCATTCTCAGTGGCTCAGGCCTAAACCCACGCAACAAAATAGATGCTCACAGCCTCGCACTCTTGCTGTCCTATGCATCTCAACGTTGGGACATTTTCCCTGAATTTCTTGCGAGCTTACCTATTTCCGGGGTTAGCGGAACGTTAAAGGACCGATTTGATTCTAGCATTACACATATGCTTCGTGGTAAAGTACGCGCAAAGACTGGTACATTAACCTCTCCCGTAATGGTGTCGACACTTGCAGGATATTTGCATACCGACAAACACGGTTTAGTTGCATTTGCTATTCTTCAAAACGGTAACCCACAAAAACCATCGACGCCCATCTCAGAACTGCACCGAAGCCAAGAAAAGGGGCTTGCGGCAGCATACCGATGGCTATAGCTTTTCTCTCAATTTGATTTAAGGATACTTGTCCATGGACTTTGAAAAAAAATCTCTCGAATATCACTCTAAAAGCCCAAAAGGTAAAATTGCGCTCAAAAATACTAAGCCACTCGAAACCCAAGAGGATCTGTCACTCGCCTACTCTCCAGGTGTTGCTGGACCTTGCCGTGTGATCGCCGAAGATCAAGATGCTTCATTTACATATACTGCACGGAGTCATCTTGTCGGAGTTGTATCCAATGGGAGTGCTGTACTTGGCCTTGGTAATATTGGCCCTTATGCCGCGAAGCCTGTCATGGAAGGCAAAGGCATGCTCTTCAAAAAGTTTGCCGATATTGATGTTTTTGATATTGAACTCAATTGCCCAGACAACACAGCGTTTATCGCTGCCGTCAAAGCTTTAGAGCCTACCTTTGGAGGCATCAATCTCGAAGACATCAAAGCTCCTGATTGCTTTTATATCGAACAAGAACTGCAGAAAAGTATGCAAATCCCTGTTTTTCACGATGATCAACACGGAACTGCAATCATCGCCGCTGCAGCGTTCTTGAATGCACTCGACCTCACCCAACGTGATATTCAACAAACTAAGGTCGTCTTTTCCGGTGCGGGGGCCGCTGCCATCAGCTGCGCCGAGCTACTTATCACACTTGGTGTGGAGCCCAGTCACCTCATTCTCTGCGATAGCAAGGGAATCGTCCATCACGAACGACAAGACTTAAATGAGTTTAAACAAAAATTTGCCGTGAGTACCTCCATGCGCAGCCTTGAAGAAGCACTTCATGGAGCCGATGCCTTTATCGGCGTGTCCGCTGCGAATATTCTTAACCCAGAAATGCTGCGCTCCATGGCCAAGGACCCCATCGTCTTTGCACTTGCCAATCCCGACCCTGAAATCCAACCAGATCTCGCCAAACAGGTTCGTGAAGATGTGATTATTGCCACAGGCCGCTCCGATCACCCCAATCAGGTAAACAACGTACTCGGGTTTCCATATATCTTTCGCGGCGCATTAGACGTACGGGCAAAGTGCATCAACGAAGAAATGAAACTAGCCGCTGTACACGCCATTGCCAAACTCGCGCGCGAAGACGTCCCTGAAGAAGTTGTCGCCGTATACAAAAAAGACGGGCACTACTCTTTCGGCAGAGACTATCTCATTCCCAAACCAATTGATCAGCGCGTACTCCTCCGTGTCGCGCCTGCGGTGGCAGCAGCAGCAATGAAGTCAGGGGTCGCACGACTTCAGATTGACATTGTACAGTATGAAAAAGATATCGAAAAAATACTAGGCCCTACTCGCCAAATAATCCGTACCCTACGCACAGAGACGGCGCAGTTGTTCCATCGTCGTATGACATCCACACGCCCACGTATCGTGCTCACATCTGGTCATGATGAACGCGTCATTAAGGCTGCGAGTCAAGTCAGTTCCTCTGGAGAGGTACGCATTGTACTCCTAGGAGATCCTGATAAAATCCGCAAGAATGCCGAAAAGGCTGGCGTCTCGTCGCTCCAAGATATTGAAATCATCAACCCTCTTGTCGCCCCCCAGGCAGACAAATACGCCGAGGAGATCTACAAACTACGTCAACGCAAAGGTATCTCACGTTCTGTGGCACGCAGCGTGATCCATAGTCACGCTTATTTCGCCACGATGATGCTACACTGCGGTGATGTTGACGGCATGTTAGGCGGAATCAAAAGTAGTTACTCCGACGCTGTACGCCCTATCCTTCAGCTTATTCCGCGCCACCACGAAGCACTCCCCACAGGCATCTACATGTTGGTCATCGATGAACACCCCATCTTCTTTGCCGATTGCACCATACATGCCGATCCAGACGCAGAGCAACTAGCCAAGATCGCTTCTATCACCGCTGAAGTCGCAGCACGGTATACGAAAGATCCTGTGCGCGTCGCCATGCTTAGCTTTGCAAGCTTTGGTTCTTCCAGCCACCCAAGCGTAACCAAAGTCGGTAAAGCAGTGGATATTCTGCGACGCGAGCTTCCTGACCTCGAAGTCGATGGCGAAATGCAAGTAGATGTAGCACTCAACTCTGAGTTAAGAGAACAAGAGTTTCCCTTCTGTCGTTTGAAGGGACGCGCAAATGTACTTGTGTTCCCCGATCTGAGTTCTGCCAACATTGCTTATAAGCTCTTATCCAATGTAGGGGAACGCCCCATTCCAACTGGCCCCATCCTCGCGGGAATGTCCAAGCCAGCACACGTACTGCAGCGCACTGCTTCCGTACAAGAGATCGTTAATATGATTTACTTGACCGCACACGAGATTGCCGCAGCAAACCCCTCCTAAACAGCAGGCCTCTTCTCTCTACAGCCAAAACCCGGGAAGGCATAGCCCGGAGAAAACTTCAGACATTCATTTTTCTCTATAAAAAACTCGAACCACAAGAGGCCTCTGTGCTATGGTGAAAACTCACCTAATTTCACTCTATTGTAAGACATAAGATTGCCTAGCCTTTTTAGGAGTGCATATGCTTGACCACACCCCTTTCGCACAACCGCATGTAACCAAACTTAAAGACTACCAACGCCCAACTTACACCATTCAAAGCATTCACTTAACTTTGGAACTCGAAGAGCACAACACACGCGTATGCAGCAAACTTAAAATCATACGCCAAACTACGACGCCTACACCACTCATACTGGACTATGATCGTAACATGCGAGTGGATTTGGAAACATTCCAGCTCAACAACCAACCCATTGCCAAAGAGAATATAAACCTCCATGCCAGCACAGGCAAAATTGAGATTACCCTTCCCCATGGAGAAACAGAGTTTACACTCAACACGACTGTTTACATTGCCCCTGGAAACAATAAGTCCTATGAAGGGCTATACACGTCTGCCGGTAGCTTTTTCACCCAATGTGAAGCAGAAGGGTTTCGCCGTATTACTCCCTTTATCGATCGTCCCGACGTACTCGCAACCTATACCACCATTTTGATTGCTCCACGAAACACTTTCCCCGTGCTACTAGGTAACGGCAATCTCATTCACTCAGGCCCACACCCTCAAGACCCAAGCAAACATATCGCTGAATACTTTGACCCGTTTCCCAAACCTTCTTACCTGTTTGCCATGGTTGCTGGAGATCTCCAATATATCGAGGATACATTTGTCACCCAGTCCGGTCGAAATGTTACGCTACGTATCTACGTTCACCCCAAAGACCTCGGGCGTTGCGATCACGCGATGCAAAGTCTCAAAAAAAGCATGCGCTGGGACGAAGAAAAGTATGGGCGAGAGTACGATCTTGATATTTTCAACATCGTCGCCGTGGATGACTTTAACGCAGGAGCCATGGAAAACAAATCCCTCAATATCTTCAACTCAAAATATGTACTTGCATCCCCAGAGTCAGCAACAGACACCGAATTTCAAAACATCGAAAGTGTGGTTGCTCACGAATACTTTCACAATTGGACTGGAAATAGAGTCACCTGCCGAGACTGGTTCCAACTCACCCTCAAAGAGGGGTTGACCGTATTTCGTGACCAAGAGTTTTCCGCAGATATGGGATCACGTCATGTATGCCGTATCACAGATGTGCAAAGGTTACGCAATGTACAGTTCCCCGAAGACGCCTCCCCGCTCGCCCACCCAGCTCGCCCCAGCACCTATATGGAAATTTCTAATTTTTATACTGCAACCGTTTATGAAAAAGGTGCAGAGATCATCCGCATGCTTCATTCTCTCGTAGGAAAAGAAGGATTTCGCAGAGGAACAGATCTATATTTTGAACGTCACGACGGACAGGCGGTGACCTGTGAGGACTGGCTGGCAGCTATGAGCACCGCCAACCCTCATATTGACCTCAAACAATTCAAAAGGTGGTACACCCAGTCGGGCACACCGAGGGTCCAGGTACAAGCAACATTCGACTCCAGCGCACAAACACTGTCCTTGAGCTTCAAACAACAAGGCTCTTCTTCACCCAACGTACATGAATTTGAACCATTACACATTCCTATCGCTGTAGGCATCGTCCAACAAGATGGCACTCCTGCTTCTTTCTTAACCCCTGATGGACAAAGAAGTACACAGTGTGTGCTCGACCTGCGCGACAAAACTCAGACATTTGTGCTCCAGGAAGTTTTACCAGGCTCTGTACCTTCTCTCTTGCGGGGTTTCTCCGCACCTATTTACCTCGACTTTACAAACCAAGAGACCACCGACCTCATTCATCTCTTCCACTATGATGAAGACGTTTTCAATAAGTGGGAATCTTCCCAAAAGCTTATGGAACAGCTCATGTGCTCTTCCCTAGATGCAAATATCCAAAATGAAATATTTTGTGCTTATCAAAAGATGCTCCACAACACCTCTATAGATAACATGATGAAAGCAACGTTTTTATCCTTCCCCTCTGTAGCAACTCTCATCGAAAAAACCCCGCAAGCAAACCCTGTCGAAATATATCACAAGCGTGAAAAGACATTACAAGAGCTAGCTAAAGCACTCAACTCCACTTTAAAACAGGCCATGGAAGATACTCAAAAAACAACACAAACTCTGGACGCAGAAGCCATCGGTGGACGAGCACTTTACAATGCTTGCCTCCGTCTACGTCAGACACTCAACGAGCCAGAACTGCTGGACACCTGCATCCACCGCGTACAAACATCCCCCATGATGACCGATGCTCTCGCAGCCCTTGAGGTGCTCGCCAAGAGCAACCATCCAGACGCATGTGCCACTCTAGAAGACTTCTATCAACGGTGGTCCGATAATTTTCTCGTAACCACGAACTGGCTCGGTGTACAAGCACGTGCAGCACACCCCGACGGACTCCAAAGAGTCGAAAAGCTGATGCAGCATCCTGCATTCCAAGCTCACAACCCCAACTGCCTATACGCTGTACTAGGAGGATTTATGGGAGGAAATATCCTTGGTTTCCATCACCATGAGGGCAAATCCTACCCCTTTATGGCAGGAATGATTCTGAAACTCGACACCACGAATCCCCATGTCTCTTCTCAGCTATGCAAAGCCTTTTCTAACTGGAAGAAGCTACATCCAACCGTCGGCACACAAATACAAACACAGTTACAGCACATACAAAGTCAACCCAATCTTTCCACAGACCTCGCCGAAATCGTCAGCAAATCGCTGATGTAGGCCTTTTATGCATATTACTGCAACGGAGTAGTCACAGACTCTCCGATCAAAGCTTCCCGCAGTAAATTCTTGGCCACTACGGGGGAAGAATTAATATATCTGCTCGGGCAATCCTCCGAAAATCCTTTTGTGGAAGCTAATAACAGCCGATTATAAATCGCTTCCAACAGTTGACGACCCTTATCATGATTTAACGTCGCATAATTTAGCAAAAGATCGCGGTGCTGCCCATGAGCACTTTCAGCCATCGCTAAAAGTATTTTTTTACACTTATGACTGCGCTCTAACTTTAAGTCTTCTAAACGCCCCATAGAAACCTGAGACTCGATTGCAGACGACTTTGCCACCGTCATGGTCGAAGAAGATTCTGCCAAAGAGGGCTTATGACGACTTTGTGACCTAGAAGAAGCACCTAAAAAACCATGATTGGGATTCGATTGCATTTTCATAATCCGTGAGCGCAAATGCGCCCAAGTTACACCTCGACGATGAAAAATTTTGCCGTCAAAGCGCCCTTCCAAATCTCCTTTAGTAATCGGACCATCCCAATTAAGCAAGAGTAACTTAGCCCCTTTCTGACGAATTTGATGACACCAATCATCCTTACAAATATCAATCCGTCCGCCCTGAAACTTACGTCCTAGCACAATACAAGCATACTGAGACAAAAACCCTTTCGGAGCAGCAGCACACTGTTCCAGAAGCTTCACAGGGTCAGAGAAAAAGCTAAGTTCTACTTCCGCATCCAAGGCTAATTTCCAAGAATCTTTTAAAGTAGAGTCTTCATCAACTAGACATATATTAGGGTTAATTTTCATCCTTGCCTCCAAAAGAAACCTTGAAACCAAAATCAACCATGCTTAGTCTTTAACCTCATTTTCTTCGCAGAATAAAAACTAGCAAAGTGAGAACCTTATAAGGCTGTGGTATAGCAGCCCTTGGAAGCAGGAACAACTACGAATTGATATCGACAGTACCAGACTAAGATTTTAATAAGACGATGAGAAACAAAATCAGAGGTAAGCTCGACCTGGTACACACACCTTTAAGGAGTTAGTGCAAGAGAGTACGCAAAAGACGCTGCTGAGTATCGACAGACTTAGGCTTGTGAAACCAAAAAAAAGGAATAAGAAAGTGAAAGACGTTCGAACCAATATCGACGTAGTCTTCGGGGTGGGTAGGCAGCAGACAAGAGCGAAAAAGTTGATAACGCATCTTCATCCGTTGAGCTTGTGACTCATCTTTTTGAGCAGCTCTTCTCCATTGATATCGTCGACCAACTGACAAGTGGTATCCCCCTGAAGGTATGTATGACTAAAACATGGCTGCTAATTGCAATACGTAATTCTTACGAGACACACGTACCCCAGCACCCAGGTCTAAAGGCTCTCGATAAACCGCATATGCAACCCTTAAGCCTAACACTTTTAAGGCCACGCTCATGCTTTTATATTCTCCAAACATAGAAGAGTCTACCATGACTCTACCATGATTTATACTACACCTCAAACCGATTCGGTTATGATAGTCGTTCGGCATCTTTGAAGTACGTTGCAAGTGATGAGCGGCATGCACATATATCGTCAAAGGCAACTTCAACCACACCGCTTGACCATAACTTAAGCCCAGAACTTGACTCATCTCATAGGGTTGCTGTCCCACACTCGAAACAGAGTCAAATACCTTACCTGGGTTGGGACCAGCTATCAGAAAATCATCTATGGTAGCAGCAAAACGGAATTCATGCTGATAAAACCTTTTGGGAATAACCATTCCCGCTTTACCACGGAAAAAGAGATTCTGCTCCATAGCAATTCGAGGTTGAACCAAGGAAGGATCTTCGTAAATCTCTATGAGATCTTCACGCAACCTTTGACTCAGAACAAAGTCGGGGATAAGCTGCAGCCCCCATACTGCTTGCCCTCCAAAAGCACTACCTGCAAACATCGCCGGCGCTGAAGCTCTCGCCCAAACATTGCCCGCAACTTCTGGGAGACTGCGCCCTTGCACATGAGCTGCAACATTCGTATCTACATTGACTCCAGTAGCAAAGTTGCGGAAAGGCATAACCCATGCACCGACGCCTAACTGTAAAAAAAGTTCTCTACCATACAAACTCTCAATCTGTGCGTTTTTCTCCTGCTGAGACAGCCCTCGACTCGTACGAGAAAAGTGATAATAATCCTTACCGGTGCCATTAAAATGAGCTGTCGAATACTGTGCGAAAGATGTAGAACTCCAATAGAGGTTGGCAGGCTGATATGCCCATGACAACGGATGGGGAGCTGCAGCTACCGCTGATTTGCCACTCCCTAAGTAGCTCGTCGCGTCCAAGCCAGCACAAGGAGTTGTAAGTATTATAAGCAGTAGCGCCGCCAGCTTGCGGGCTAGGCTAAGACTTATCCTTTGAGTAATCCACCAAGACATCCGTCAACTCGCGCCAGTCCCCGTTTTCAATCTTTTCGTCTACAACATTCCGCTTACGCATCACATGTGAACGTTGTGGTAACTTATCCGACTTTACCTCAACTTGCTGACCAATCTCCTCATCTGGAGCATCTACTTGTTCACGCACCTTACGAATCCCATCCATCAAGTGAGAAGGTTCAAAAGCATCCTGACGAGGCTGCACCAGTTGCTCAAGCACCTCCCGATTTACCCCTAACTCTTCCAACCTCGACAAATGACGCGGATAAATCTGATCTAAAATTTTAGAGAGATGATCCCCAAATATTTTTTGCAAACGCGCAGGTTCCAAATCATCTGCCGTAATCTGTACGACCATTTCACCGAGCTGGACTTTAAATTTAATTTTTTCCGTAAGCTTTGCGACTGCTTTTTGCGCTTTGGGCGACAAACGTTCAATACTGCCCACAATACGTATCAGACTCTCAACCAAGGCACGCCCTCCGGGGCGCTCAAAATATTCGAGCACTCGTTTAAATTGTTCATGGGGGTCTTCATGAGTCGAAACCTCTTGTAGATAGACAATTTCAAGTGCGAGAATGGCAATAAATTCTAAAGTACGAAAGTAAAAAAGTTGAGACTCATAGTAGGATTTTTCCGCCACATCCCCTTCTATAGAGATATAATCCTGGTACATCGTTTCCACAGAAGACATTGCCGATAAAACATCTTCCGTAGCTCCAGGGAAATTTTGCAAAAATTGGCTCACCGTATCTTGTAGGCTTTGCGGAGCAGGCTCTGCTACCTGTACTTTTACATTATTTGAAAATTCTTTAAACTCTGTTGCAATATCAATGAGATCTAAACCAGATCTTTCTAGCAAAGCCTGTGCATAGAAAAGAGGAACTCTCTCATTACGCACTCCTAACGAGTGAAGTTTTTCAAACTCCCGTATGGCTAAGTCATACTGGTGCTGGGTATAGTAGTATATCCCTCGGCGGATAGATTGCTCAATCACAGCTTCAGAATTTAAAGACCGAGAAGTTTTACAGCCCCCGACCAAGTAGATCACCTGGCACATAGCCATCGACAGCAAACGATATTTACCTAAAACGCTTAACAAAGATGGCCCACATTCATATCTACGTCCCAACTCACACAATCCAAGCTTAAAGTATTCTCACCCCAAACCGATCTCGCCGGCAGGCTTGCGTGTTTAATCATATGAGATTTCTGATGTACACCCACAGTGCACTCCCTAAAGTCTATGAGAAATCTTTGCAAAAGAGGTCTGTCTTATTTTTCCTGCTCTTTTTTGCTCCCCTTTACCCATCCAAGGGAATAGGCAACTGTTTTACTCATCACATGAACCCCCCTCAAACACGGGGACATTTCGGACTCTTTGACAACTCCTACTACCACCTTGTACGCACGCCCATGCGCACCCAAAGCGGTAAGAGAGGGTACTACACCCACTTGGTCCGTCTAAACATGAGCGATAAAACAGCCACTGTACTACAAACTTTTGACAACATTCCTATCCATGGCATGGGACCGGTATATAAGGACCATAAACTTGTTGCCATCAACTTTTACCGTAAAATCAACCACCTCAGTCCGAGCCTCCCAGACTGTCTAGGAGGAGAAATCGAAATTTCACAAAGCGACATCGTTCCTCCCTCACCAAAAAGTAACAAGCTTTTCACCCCCCCACCTCGTATCATCGGACGAGTCTCCCAAGGAGTCATCATTGAATCCCCGAATGGCTCTGCACTCGTAGATCTCCAAAGTAAGAATTTTTGGGCAGCAAGCCATACCCATGGAAGCTATCAAGCTTTCACACTGCAGCTGCCAAACAACGAAATCCCACTTTACGCAAACACCTCTGGCAAAATTTATAGTTGGAAGCCCTCTTCACCCGAAAGTACGACACAAGGTGTCATCGCTCGCAAAATAGGGCGAGGTATTGTCGGCAAGCTCAAAGTGGAGCATTCCGACTTTGTCCTACAAGATCGACAGTTTATCGGCGTTTTACACCCCCTCAACACCTACAACACACTCCAAGTCATTGACCTTAAAAACTGGAGTGGAGTCGCTGGCAACACAACACGCACGATGACTCTCCCCAAAGAAAAAATGCCCACCCAAGAGGCAAAGGTCACTGTTAGGTTCAAGAAGCACATCGCCCTGATCCAAGGTCAGACACAAATCATTCAACAGAGGTGGAGAAGAGTCTCTCTCTTTAATTATGGTAAAAATAAAGAGATTACGAACCTCAATGCATCGCATGCATCCTACCCCATCTACGCAACGATCAGCCCTCACGCCAAGTGGGTCGTCGTCGAAAGTGTTCCCAATAGAGACCAGAATACTACCAGGGCTCTTTCTTTTTACTCATTACTTTCAAATCGCTGGCACCACACCCTCGTGGTCGGCTCCAACTCCAAGTACCCTAAACTAGAAATCGAAAATAATATGCGCTAACCCACTCTGCGACTTAGCTCCACTAAGCAAAAATCTTAATGATTGCAGAAAAAGTTGAAATATTTTACACTTCCAGAGGAGGATTCTGGCATGACCCGTGTTCAAAACTACTTAAACCATCTCTTTCTTATACTCACGTATGCAATACTCACGTTCACGTCTCCATGTTACGGAATGCCTGAGCCCGATATTGCAGTCTCAGGGTGGAACCACTCTCCCATTTCTCTCGAAGGCACAGCTCCACCCGAATGGTTAGGCAATGATCCCGTGATTGGACGTCTCCTCTGCCCACCCGTTTCACGCGTACTCTTGGATGAGCAACGCAGTGATGGGCTGATTTTTAGTAAAGTAAGCGTGTCTCATCCGGACACAAACCAACCCACATGGAATTATCACCTCCGCACAGGCATCTACTGGTGGGACGGGAACGAAGTATCTCCAAAGGACCTCGCCGATTTTTACCAAGCGAACATCACATCCGTTGTGGCACATATCAGCGGGGGTACCTGGAAGGTACCCCCACATAAGATTACCGCCTCCGACAAGATTATTTCCATTAAGTGGCAGGATAAGCCTAGTTTCGGACCTTATATCTGGAACGGGGTTCCTCTCTATCGCTCACGGCCCCAAACAGATACAAATCACCCGTATGCGTGGGAGTGCGCCGGAATATACCGTCCCCAATCCACACCTGGAAGCAACTTTAACCTTGAACCAACTCCAGGGTATCTTTCAAAAAGGGTCCCCATTGTCTTTCACCCAAAGACAACTCCTACAGAGCCTAAGATAGCCAAACGAACACTCCACTTTCGCATGCCCGAGGAATTTGGAGTAGATCCAAGTACAAGGCCTCCAACCAAACCCGTGCAATGCACCAATCCGATCTTGACTCCTTTTGTCACCGGTATTTTGTGGAACCCTGGGCGCACGATGATCCAGAATCCAGAAGTGCGCAAAGCACTCACCATGTTGCTACCTAGAAAAACTCTGCTCGAGTCAGGTGCTGGGTATGCTGGTGCAATGCTTCCAACACTCATACCGAAAATTCATCCAGGACATCCGCGTGAAATCCAAGAACTCCCTTTCAGTCTGGTTAAGTCCTCGGAGATACTCACCAAGCTCGGCTATATTCGTCCCAAAGGAGACCGAGAGCGCCTTAATAAAAAAGGTAAACCCATTGAACTCAAGTTTGCGACACTACTCCCCAAGCCAGGAATTGTGGAAAAGGTCATTGCCGATACTTTCCTGTCTATTGGTATCTCCGTCGAATTTTTTCCTGTGCAAGCCAAAATCCCCAATACACAGGATTTTGATGCCGTACTCTTAGGCTTTCGTCTTCCTTGGCCAGAAATGAATCTCCTACCCTCCATGCACCCCGATTCAAAACTCGCTCTACCTTTTACACTCAAGAAAGATGATACTTTTATCGCCTACCTTGAAGACTACGCGCGCAGTATGACTCAAGAACAGGTAGAACCCCAAAAAATAGCACCCATCATCCAATTTTTAACCGAGACAGAACCCGTCTCTATTCTCATGCAACATCGAGCCTGTCTCATAGACTCTAAATACAACAAACTGGCCCCCATTCGCGAACAAAACCCCGACTGGTTTCGAAAAATAATTTCTATATAGTGAAATCCAACTCCCATGATCTATCTCAAATCAGATAACGACATTGACGCGATGCGTCCAGCAGGCGAACTTGCTTACTTGCTGCTCGAAGAAATAGGGCCACAAATTAAGCCAGGGGTGAATACCGAAGAACTGAATACTTTTGTACACAACCTTACCCTCCAGCACGGCGGCATATCCGCACCCTTGGGATATAAAGGTTTCCCTAAGTCCGTTTGCATTTCCCCCAATGCCGTCGTATGTCACGGTATTCCTTCCCAAGCAACCATCCTTCAAGAGGGGGACATTGTCAACGTTGACGTCACTCCCATCCTCGGGGGCATGCACGGGGATAGCTCGCGCACTTTTTTTGTCGGGACAACACACAGTGCAGAAGTTCAAAGTCTGGTCCACACCACCAAACAAGCACTGATGCAGGCCATCGCTACGATACAGCCAGGCGTCCGCCTGGGCGATATTGGTCACTGTATACAAAGCATTGCAGAAAAAGCAGATCTCAGTGTGGTCAAAATGTTTGTGGGGCACGGCATTGGGCGCCACTTCCATGAAGACCCTATGGTCTACCACCACGGTAAACCAAACAAAGGGATGCTTCTCGAACCAGGAATGACATTCACCATAGAGCCCATGCTCAACTTAGGTACGGCAAACTGTTATATACTCGAAGACGACTGGACTGCTATAACTAAAGATGGCAAGTGGTCCGCACAGTTCGAACACACCCTAGCAATACGCTCAGATTGGAGCGTGGAAATCTTAACCTTACCCTTGAGCCACCCGGAACAAACACGAACTCAAACCTAACGCTAGCTAGCGACAAGCGTTAGGTCGCAAACTTCACCATAAAGCGATATTCTACCTCCTCAAGGCTACGTTTATTGCCAATGAATGTAAGCCTATCCCCCTGCTCCAAACACAACCCTTCATGAAAGTGAATCTCTTCCCCATGACGGCGTACAGACAGCACAAGGACACCAGGAGCCAAGTCTAGCTCATCCACTCTCTTACCCGAAAAATAGGGATTCTGTATGACACACTCCGTTACATCCACATCCTTTTCATACCCCATCAACAAAGATACGGCGGAGGGTGTGCGGACGTAGTGATCTAAGAGGCTAATAAATGCAGTATGTCGGTCCACAAGAGAAACGTCCATATTGTCAAACCAAATTCGAGACTCCAAATCTGCCACAGTCACAACCATATGTGCATCTGGATGTTTCACACTAAGTAACTTGCTCAAGCGACGGTTCGCTCTATCCTCAAGCATCAATACAAAGGTAAACTCATCTTCAGAATCCAGCTCCTCAATAAAGTCTCGATTAAGGTGTTGAAAAGGAATACGCACAAGATTTTCAACCTCATACGTGACCTCATATTTTTCGGGGTGCACAAGAGTCACCTTCCAAGCATGGGCCACTAACTGACGGCACAAAGCTTCAGCACTCGGACTGGTACCAAACACATAGACACATGGCTTCGCATGCCTTTCGGACTTCTTAGCACCTGTATTACTCTCACCAGTGCTACGCAACGCATGCTTAAAGAGAGGAGGACCTAAGATCTCATTCATAATAATGACAGAGATGATGACAGTAGCAAAAGCTCCTCCCCACTCAGGATAAGCGTCGGCCACTTTTTTAGCTAGACCCAAACCAACCCCAGCCTGCGTGACAAAGCTCATCCAAAAATACTTACGGTGCTTAGCTTCTACTTGTGCGACAAGTGAGCCAGCCGTGGCCCCAGTATATATTGCGAAAATTCGAATTAAAAACAGAGCCAAAGTAATCGGCCAGATCGCTTCAAACAGGCGAATATTTAAGCTCGCCCCCGTAAGCGTAAAAAAAGCAATATAGACAACAGGCGTAATTTTGTGCATGAACGACTTTAAAAAACGCTGACTGGTACAAAAATTCGTTAAATAAAATCCATTTACAAGAAAAACAACTGTATTCTCTATATGCCAGTCCAGCCTATCTCCTAACAGATTGCCAAAACTATAAAATACAACCCCGAGTAAGAGCCAACTGAGTCCAAGCCAAAACCCTTGCAAACCGGTGCGATAGAGCCATGAAGCTATCCAACCCAATCCGCAACCGAGCCCCAAAGAAGTAAACATTTCTCCAAAAACTTTAAAAATATGTAAAAACTGAAACGACTGTTCCATAAGCACTGGACGAGTGAGCAGGCTCACCATAGAAAACATAACAATCACGACAATATCCAAAATGACTGTTACCCCAAGAGACATTTGGGTAAAAGGTCCATGTGCTTTAATCTCATTCACCACCGCGATTGCCGAAGATGGAGAACGAGCTACAAAAATAGTCCCTGCTAAACAAGACACTGCAAACAGCATGGAGCCAGAAAAAGCACCCAAGGTCTGGGTATACGACATCATTAAAAAGAAACTGGCACACATAAAGGCAAAGGTAATGCTCATCACAGAACACGCTATCCAGGTGACCTTACCCACAAGAGGTCGTAACCCTTTCCAATACAACTCACTTCCTGCAGACATGCCAATGAATGCAAGAGCAGCACCATCAATGTCTTTAAGTGCAGCAACAAACGCATGATCTACAAAGCCCAGAATACTCGGCCCCGCAACTAACCCACAAAAAAGGTAGCCTGTAATCTTTGGCAATCCTAAATAAATAAAGTAACGCCCTAGCTGAATAGAAGCGATACAAATAAAAGCAAACTTTATAAAAAACAAACTACCCAAAGCTAAAAGTACCTAAAAGTATAAAATAGCATTGTAAGCAAAACACTTTTCGCCTATAACTTCTCACACACGTAGTCATAGATTGTTCTTCCCCTGCAGTCCACACGACTTTGCCTCCGATACACACATGCCCGTATACTATGTCATAAAAAAAAACAAACCATCAAGATAGATCATGCCCACTAAATCCACAAGTGAGCTTCCCTTCTCTAACATACAACCAGAGAAAGCTTGCGTGTGAGGTTTTTAACGCACCCGTCACATAAACAAATTAAAAATCGATTTACAACAACTCTAGGAAAATCCTAAAATCTCATCAACTTACCATTGACACAAATTTCCCCTCCGGTATCATTCTTATGTAGAC
>JAPPOJ010000071.1 GCA_028817975.1 Zetaproteobacteria bacterium
GTATTGTGATCTTAGTCTTTTCCAGTTACCCAGAGGTAATATAGAACGCATCTTGAGCCGAGGTTATCATCTTGAAATCTATTGCAAATTTTTGAGTTGTTGTGTTTCCTAGGCTATCTGTAGCACGAACCTCCACCGCGTAAGACGCTTCTTCGGTCTTTGTGAGGGAAGGGTTCCATTCTAAAATACCTGTTTCTCGTGCTATCCGCATTCCTGTTGGCCCTTCGACTAAGGTATACGTAACCGCTCCGGATGCTCCGCTGGTCTTCGCGTGATAAACATAGTGTTTTTGTTTAAAAATAATATTTGTGCGGATGGAAAAGTTCGACTGGGTACGATGCCTTTCTGCGTGAAAAATATGCATTTTCATTTTTTGTCCTGGGCTTGTATCTGGAAAGTGTAAGGTGACAAAGTCAGCCATACTAAACTTATCACTGCGTGCTCCATGAACTCCGCCTATATCTAACGCAAGGACCCCGTTCACAAAGACCCAAAGGTCATCATCTCCGGTGAAGTAAAAACGCTGTTTAGGGTCATAGTTGAAATCGAGTGCCATCTCTGTGGTGAAATGGAAGTTGCGTCCATCTACGCCTTCATTGAACCCTTTGCCATCTAATGGAAAGAAAGCATTATTGCTGTACTCGAACCATTCCGTTTCGGCTTGACGTTGCATCGCAAGCTGTACGGAAAAGCTATGATTGACCTTGGGGTCGTCGATATACCATTTAAAAAGACCTGCTGGGTCAAAGAGGTGCTGGCCTGCCTGAGGTCCCGGGGTTGGCTTTTGATCTTCACCTAGTTGGGGGGCGACAATACCTTTTGCGATTCTCGTGCCACGGGTTTCTTCAAAATCACGTAACCCACCTGGTTCGGAGACTTCGCGCACATCTCGCATGGTTGCTTGGATAAGGATGGTGTCTAAGCTCGCGATAAGGTGCTTTTTTTCAGGCTTCGAGATAAAACGAAAGGGGTTTTCAGATTTAAGTATCTGTTGGGGTGTAACAGGTGTTGTAGCATTGGCAGGGTCTGATTTTTTGAGATCTAATTTTTGCGGTAAACCTATGGGAGGTGTGCGAGGCTCGTTGGACATGTTGGATTGGCGCCAAGAGGATGATGAGTTGGGTTGTTTTTCGGCTCCAGCTGCAAGGCCATCTGCACTGTTCGCGGGAGCTTGAGCAATTTTTCTGTTCCGAGGACTGTCGTCTGCAGAGCTAAACTGGGTTTCCTGAGCGCAAGACACGAAGCCGATCATGCAGATGACGTAAAAAAAGATGAACCTAAATTTCAAGGTGAGATCCTCTACTTATTCAAACAAAGCTTAGGCCCCTTGTCGGCTCGCAATAGGCTGTTTATAAATGTATTTGGTTTCTTAAGTTTATTCAGTAGGTTATGGTGGTGCTTTGCATGGAAGGTTCTTGAGGTCAGATTTCCCGAGTGACGACGGTGTAAGTGAAAAACCGCGAGTCCACCGCATATGCCGCGAGGATTACGGTTTGGAGTCCTGCATCGGCCTCTGTCCATGTTGTTTCGGGGGCTTGACGATTTTTGATTCTACCCGAAGAGACGTACCAAGAAATCTTCGTGCGTTCATCGTTGCTTTGATCTAAGGTTCCCACCAGTTTCTTGCTTTCATTACCATCAGCCTCTCCTGTAGCCTCTTCGATGGTGACACGGGGAGAGGACCAGGCGGCAAGTGTGCTAGAGTCTGCAAGATAACGTATTTCCCCGATGACTTTTTCTGTTTTACCTGCAGATACGATAAGAAACCCATAGCTTAGTCGCACGACTCCACCAAACTGTGCAAGAGTGGTAGCACCTAGTGTCGGAATCGCTACCTGTGCAGTGTGCGTATAAATTTTGAGGGGGCCAAACTCTTCGTAAGTTCCCTCTGTGCTGCTAAGTTCGGGACTTAACTTCAGGCTAGGGTTGGCTTCAGGGTCGTCATATTGTGCAATAGAGTCGATATTTTGTCCGATGGGAAGAGCCACAACGATCTCCAAGTTAACTGTTGTGGCGCTGGCAACAATAGGCTGATCTGCCACAATCCCGAGGGGGCGTAGGTCGGTGATCCGCTCAAAAGGATTAACCTCCTCAGAACATGAGTAGATCCATCCTGTCATAAAAGTGATGAAGAAGAAGAATATGTGCTGCATTAGAATTCTCCTGTAATCTGAACGTAGGGAATAGGAGGTATCCCTTGGATGTAGTTTTTCTCACGATAATCGTAGTTGTACTGAACTCCATAGGCAGGACGATTAAAGGCAATATATTCGATGCCAAACTGATAGATGAGTTTGCTAAAATCAAAAAGTTGTTCGTAAGTCGTAAATAAGTCGAGTTGGTGAAAGTCAGGTAAAGTATCTTGATAACGGTCTTCGGTGCGTACACGTGGCTGGTATTTATTGAGCCCTGCATTGTACACTCTATCGGACACCGGGGTGTAACGATCTCCCGTATGATAGTTGATGCGCCCCCCTGTAGACCACTGCTTGCTCCACCTATAATTTCCTACCAAGTTGATGTTGTGCGTCTGGTCATATTGAGATGGGAACCAGGGGTCTATGGCGCTTTTGCGGTCCTCAGCGGTGGAGAGGGCGTAGGAAAGCCATCCAAACCATTTACCTTGATCTTGTTTACGGACGAGTATTTCCATACCCTGTGTCCGTGCACTCCCAGAGTTTGCGTAATTCGTCAGGGCATTGGAGCGAATGACTTGCTCGCCGTTTTTCTGAAAAACTTGCAGATCGGTATCCCAACCATTGCCCCAGTTTTGCTGCCATGCTGCGATATAATGCATATACTTTTCGTGGGTGAGCTTGGGATTACCGAAGTTGTCGTCTAACTCTTGAGGTTGTGGGTTTTGACTGTAGGAACCTACGCTAGCTTTGAGGGTAGTGTCTTTGTTCCATGTGTAAGTCACTAAGAAGCGTGGGTCGATGCTGGGGCCGTCACGGACGTCTTGAGTTTGCTGGATACGTATTCCAGGAATGAAGCGAAAAGGTTGGAGATTCCATTCGTACTCGCTCCACCCTGCCAAGCCTGCGGAAGTATAATCGACAGATGTTTCTTCGACTTCGGCTTCTTCAAAATCAAAAAATGGATTGTCTGGTTCTGACTTGGGAGCGAGTACATTCACGGTGGCAGTATTCAACATTTTCTCCACCCCTAAGGTGAATTTGTCTTTGCCTATTCTTTTGGTCCAAGAAAGGGGCAGTTTGGTATCGTAGCCTTTGATCTTGACATAATTGTCTGCAAATATGTTGCGGACCCGTGTATAGCGAACTTGAGGTACTGCCGTGATTGTCGACCGCCCACCGATGTTTTGAGTATGTGTATACCCTAAAGTACCAAAGTAGGTGTAGATATTAAAGCTTGTCGTACCGGAGGCATCCGAAAAGTCAGATCCGGGGAATTTGAGTGTCAGTGCATCCGATGCTGAGAGGAGCAAGAAACGGCTCTCACCAGACTCTCTTTGAAGGTTGTAGCTAAAATGAGAGTCGTAGAAGGAAGGGATCACGGTCGCATCTTCAATGATTTTGGGAAGCACCTGCTCTAGGTAGCTACGCCGACCTGAGATCGAGTAAGTCTCTCCCTTTGCAAGCTTTCCTTGGCTGTAGAAACCAGAGAATATAGGCATATTTACTGTAATTTGAGTAAAATCACGTTCTATCTGGGTCCCTTTAGTCGCAACTTCAACAATACCTCCCGTTGCGTCGCCGTACTGGCTGGAAAAGCCACCCGCATAAAAGTCTACTTCACGGATGAGGTCTCCCGGAATCACGGAAATATTCCCGATAGTGTGATACATGAAGGGTACTTCAATCCCATCAATGTAGTACTTGCTGTCTTCTGGAGCAGATCCACGCACGACAAGCCTGGGGTTGAATGAAGATGCTTTAACCCCAGGGAGGAAAGTGGTGACTTGCAAAGGATCTCCCCGTGGGGCAACGGCCTTGGCTTCGGCCACGGACACCGTTGATTTGGAAATGCTCTTATTTTTTTTAGAACGGACCACGACTAAGTTAGGGACAATATCAGGAACAAGGTAGATATCCCGTGATTTTAATCCTTGGGTGCTGAGTTCGAAGGGTTTGTAGCCTGACTTACGTAATGAAAGTGTGCTAGGGGTATTTGTATCGATACGTAGCTTCAATACTCCTTTAGCATCGGAAAAGACCGAAGATTGTCCAGTAGTGATGCGCACCCGCTTGAGTGGTTTGCCGGTACCTTTTTCCCGGCAGATTATACTCACTTCGGTCGGGCCCGTGTCCATCTCTTGCGGAGAGGATAGAGTTGGCTCTCCTTGGGTCGAGGTGGTACAAATCAGATGGAATATGGCAAGCGCTGCGGCAAGCTTTAAAGGCCCCTTTAACATATTTCAACACTCCTCTATGCGGATCTTTCTTTATTCTAACTTAGAGTTGTTGGCGTACGCTTGCGAGGAGAGTCGAAAACTTATTTGCGGTAGACGTAGAAAAAGTCACGTAGATTGTTATCTAGAATGTAACGGTGACGTTTCAGCTTGGGTGGATAGAGCATCTCTTTATGTAAATACTGGATCTTGATCTCACTTTTCTCATTGACGGCATAAATGGCGTTATGAAGGTACATGAGGGCATTCATATCCAGGTGCATTGCGTTGCGGCAACCGTAGGATTGCATCACACGAGCCATGGTCGAAGGCGTGGAGAGGGTGAAAGCGAAAAAGATTAAAAAGTCACGTTTGGAGCCATTGGTGGCGGTGCATACTCCTGAACGTAGACTTTGCCGCATCCCATGGACATCTGCGGACCAATTGCCCCCACGCCAGCTTTTGACCAAGGTCGTAGGATGGCCATTTTCTAGAATAAGTACTCCATTTTGGCGTGCACTTTCGGTTGTCTTACGCATCTGCTGGTGCTGCTCAAGGGAAGCTGGCCAAGCACTAATGTTTACCTGATGATCTACATTGGTATGTAATGTGGCAAGCCCAGGCTGCAGTGGACTGAGGCTGACGCCTCCTTCGACAAACCCGTAGGTTTTTCCTTTGTGGGGACCCTGCTGGATCGTGCTGTGTCTTGTCTTAAACCCGCCAATGAATACCGCAACACTATCCAAGATGTCAAAAGGCGGAACATTCCCTACCCTGACAACATACTTGCGTAAAAAGTTGGCACGTCCAAACTTGCGAATAGAATTGCTCGTCAAAGGCTGGGTGGTGCCGGAGATGTAGCGCACCCCATAGTTGGATAGGTCATATGCCACAGCATATACGAGGCTACTATCTTCTTTCTCTAACATAGGCCAGAGATTTTTGGCCTGAGCATCTTGTAGTGCGCCCGGGATCATATTAGGTAAGAAAAGGGAGACATAAATATCGTTATACATCTTCGTCGGGTACCAATGCCCCAAGTAAATATCCTTAGACTTTTGTGCCGGTTCTATTCCAAGAGAATGACTGTCTGGATTCAGGGTGGCAGCTGATTGGAGCTTCCTTCTGATAGGTGGAGGGCGTAAGTGTGCTCCTTTCTTGAGGATGTCCATTTGCACATTTTTTCTTTGCGTGTCCTCATCCTCAATGGTTTCCGCAGACAGTTGAACAGCAATGGGCTTAACGATATTGATGATGGATTCGCCAAATGATGTTTTACGCAGTAAGGATGTCGACCACTCCGTCATCGAGAGCTTGGTTTCACTACTACGATGAAGGCGCATAAAGAGTTCATTGCCACATATGGAATAGTATGGGTTGGCATGTTGCTTTAATTTGGACGAGATGAAATTTGGCCCCTTTTTGTCCCAGAGGACACAGGTATGAGAGATGCCGAATCTCTTGGAAATAAGTAGCCCAGCTTTGTGCAGCTGAACAGATTTAGACATTGTTGGGTTCTCTAAATGAAAGCGTTGAGTGTGTGTAGGGGAGTTTACTTCCAAGATGAACCAACGGTTGATAAACGGGTTAAGCTGATACAATCGATACGTATAATCGCCTAAAGTATAGCGGTGTATTTTGACAAGACTTTCTTCAAAGTCGATGGTGTTCCAAGCAGAGCTATCCTGACCCCATGTGGGCCAGCTCCAAAGCAAGTATTGACAAATACAGCATAAATAGAGCTTACCAAATTTCCCCAAGCTGGTGCCAGCGGTCTTTTGAAAGTGCTGAGACAAGTGCGCTCCAGTAGATACGAGGTTTCCCCGAAGCTACTCGGCAGAATGGTTCTAAAAATCAATTTTATTTTGCTTTTTTTGCTTGCAGAATTAAACCTTTGGCCTAAGGCTGTGTCTGGAAGTAAAAACGTTTCCAAGAACCACAGATATCTGTATTGCTACGTATAGGAGAGGAGCTGTAGCAAGGTTTGGCAACAACCTCGATGTCCTTGCTTGGAAGTTGCGTGAGACGTTGGGGGGTGTCACGCACGGGAATATACTGGGTGGCATCCTCCTGCTCCTGGCAGTTGGATTGTTGACTGCGAGGGCAAACACGTACCATAAGGTAAGTACGGTCTTTCCCCTGTGGGAGTCCTGCATAAAATTTTTCCCCTGTGCCCTGGTCTTCGATCAAGTGCAGGGTAAAATCCATCAGTTCGGGGCTAGGATTCTCAACGACTAAGCGAGGCTGACGTACAACTTCTGTGCGCATATCCTCTTGTTGTGGAAGGCTTCTGCAAGAAGAGAGAAAAAGAAATAACCAGCTCACCCCTGCTATTTTGTGAAACATCTTTTTTCCCCTTGCAACAATATCCGTTGTAAAATTTTGGATACACTAAACCCTCGATAAATGATCATAGATCTAATATTATAGGGTATCTAAATGAGGTTGCCAAACAGCATACTTGTGCGGTGGCAGAGGGACTATCTGAATGTGGTGTATATTATGAGTCGACAAAAATGGGCTGGCCTAGTCACTTTGCTATTATTGCTATTTTATGTTTTGCGCAGTGGGGGGCGAGACCAGGAGGAATCTAGACGTCTGTTTTTACAAGAGCACCGTTCTACATTTAGCCTGTGGTATCGAGAGCACATCAAGCCGTTGATGAGCCATGCTCCGGTACGTTACCTAGAAGGTGCTCGTAAGTTGCGTATTGCTTATCGTCACTTTGAAGTTCCGAACAGCCAGAAGGTGGTGATGATTTCTCCAGGCTTTTCAGAGCCTGCGGTAAAATACAGCGAAGTGGTCGCGAATTTTATCGAACGTGGCTATGGAGTTGTCGTTTTTGACCATCGTGGGCAAGGAGACTCCGAGAAAGTTTTACAAAGCAGTGATGCTGGGTATGTTCATTCTTTTCAAGATTACTACGAAGATGCAGCAGCTATTTTTAAGATGGTCCAAGATTGGGGAATCTACAAGCAAATATATGGTTTGGGGGTTTCTATGGGTGCCGCCGTATTAACGGGGGCAAGCATGGAGAATATGGTTTCCTTTGAGCGCCTTGTGTTGGCGGTACCCATGCTTAAGATTCAACTTGGTATGTATCCCCATTCAGTGGCTCAAGCTGTTGCTTGGGCGCATGTGCAACTTGGCCTGGGAGATAGATATGTTTGGGGGA
The DNA here is from genome assembly GCA_028817975.1 of Zetaproteobacteria bacterium. Lineage (GTDB taxonomy): Bacteria > Bdellovibrionota_B > Oligoflexia > Oligoflexales > Bog-1112 > JAPPOJ01. The sequence goes on from JAPPOJ010000071.1 coordinate 7,527, forward strand.
AAGGGCCTTGGAGTGATCAAGGATTCGGCTGGAAGAAAGGAGGCTACGTTTCGCGTGAGTACCAGGGCAAGCAATGGTCACGGGAAATCCCGCAGTACCGAGTAGGAGGGCCAAGTTTCCAATGGCTCATGGAAGCTCTTGCTGCGACTCAGTATATGCGTAAAAACGCCGAGCTTTTAAAGGTACAGACGCTTATTCTTGCAGCAGAACAGGATGCTGTCGTGGACCCTTCTGTTTATCCTGATTTTTGCGGTCGGGCACGGGCATGTTCTTTAGATGTCATTGGGGGGAGTCACCACGAAATTTTGCATCAAGAGGATGCTATTCGTCATCCCGTTATCGCTAAGATCATTTCTTTCTCCTCCAGTGACTAGTTCTGGTGGGTTGCAGTGTCGTTATAGTTGTTACCTCTCTGAAAAGAGCAATAGCTGCTCTTAAATCTGACGCCATCAGCCCTTTCTAAAAATTAGGCTAAAATATAACCGTGTGAAGCTCTGGAAGCTGAGCACAGCGGAATGATTACTTTCATTAGAAAGGGTATGAGAATGAATAAAGCAGAACTAGTTGAGTGTATTGCTGAAGAAATGGAAGCTACCAAAGCAGATGCGGCCCGCTTTGTTGACACCCTTGTCGCAGCTATTCAAGACAATATTCGTGCCGAAGGGGTGAAAGTAGCGGGCCTCGGTTCGTTCTCCGCGAAGAAACGCAAAGCTAGAACAGGTCGAAATCCACAGACGGGTGAAGCGTTGAAAATACCTGCAAAATGGGCACCTATTTTTACTGCAAGCTCTAAGCTCAAGGAAGTCGTTAAGAAAAAGAGGTAATCTTCTTCGATTGGGCCATTCTGGGTTTATCCCTGTTGTAGGCTTGTCTTGGTTTTTCTTTTCTTGACTACCTCCTTCGTGGAGGTGGTAAGATTTTCAGTATAGATGATAGAGTTCGTTTTAGCATTGTAAAATTGGATACGTGCTTCTTGTTCTGCAATTTCTAGGCGGGTGTAACCTAAAGTGCTTTGGGCAAACTTTGACATTGTCCCAGGTTGGACTTCACGTACTTTTGCAGCGGCTCCTGAGATAATAATTCTTGCACCACAATCGGGCTTAATGAACTGTAGATCGTGATCATGACCTGCAAAATAAAGGACTTGGTGCTTACAAATAATAGGTAAGAGGGTTTTTTGCAGCTTGGTGTCACTTCCATGGGAACCGTACGAAATAGGTGGGTGGTGTGCGAAGACGACCTTCCACGCAGAACTGGACCTACTCAATACACTTTCTAAATATTGTGCCTGTTTTTCATCGAACCTATTGGTATCTAGTCCCACAAATTGAGTGTTTTCCTTAACAAAATCATAGTATCTAGCAGGAAGGTTCCAAAATTTAGAGACTTTAGTATAGTCTACTTGTGCTTGAACATTGCCGCGATAGTCATGGTTGCCTAATGCGACGTAAAATGGAATGCCTAGGGGACCATATGGCTGCTCAAAACGGGTTCTAAAAATAGGGTCTTGCAAGTTACGGACTCCACGCTCGTAAAAGTTATCCCCGAGAAGGAGTCCCATGTCACAACCACTCGACTGACAGACCTTATACATGGATTGTGCGACTCGATACTGAAAGATGGTCCCTGTGCCGAAGTCTCCAAAGATAAGGACCTTAAGTTCCTTTCCCTGCAGAGGGGCTGTGATGCAGAGTCCATAAATCATAAGTATGGCAAGGCGTAAGGATTTCATAAATAAGCAGACCTTGTAATGAGTGTGGAAGAAAGGAACTCGGGGTGTTTTCAGATTTACGAAGAAGGTTGAAGTTTGAGTATGTTCCCTTGTGGTCCGAAATAAACTTCTTTTTCCTGGTTGTACTTAAAACCGATAGTTACCCCAAGATCTTGATGCTCTTGCAAAATACGTACTAAATGACCGTAGCGATAGTTGAGCTTAGGATCGCTCATAATCACGTCTTTTTTTTGTAAAATCCTCTTACCGTGCACGAGTTCGAACTTTTCGAACTCGTTTGTAATCACAGCTTGATGGTTGTGGCAAAGATCCGTTGTAAAAACAGAGTGATCTTCACGTGGCTCTGGACAGCCCAAAAACTTATAAAGACTGATTTCCGTGAGTGTGACCCCAAATTTGACATGCGTATCCACTGCACCTGAACGTGGATACAGCCCAGATGCCAATTTAAGTAGCTCCACACGGACAGGGGCTTTGTTACCCCGAGGCCCTTTGAGATAAAATTGCTTGTCGTTGAGTATCAGCTGCAAGCCAGTTTCTTCCTTCATCTCACGGGCGAGAGTGTCTAGGGGAGATTCTTTTGGGTTACCTGAACCACCGACAATAGACACGCGCATATTATGGATTCCTACTAGGATATTTTGCTGTTTGTCCATAATTAAGCCGTGTGCTCCAATTGCTGCGTAGCCGGAGTGAGGATATTTATCTTCACCATGAGGAAACTCAAGTACAATTTTGGAAAAACCATTTAAAGAGTCCTCTCCTTTAGAGATAACTCGAAAACCTTCTCTAGAGCCAAGCTTGTCGATAATTGCTTCGGAGATCTCTTTAAAGATATGTTTTCCAACCATATCTAGGCGAAAGTAGTCTTGCAAAGGGAGGTTTAACTGTCCGCTTTGATCTTGTGGGTAATGTGTTGCGAGCACGACGCGTTGATAGTGAGTAAGGTCGAACTTATGGGTGATGATATGCGCTGTTTCACTTGCTGTAGATAGATTAACTGGCGTTTGCTCTGAAAATCCAAAGCCGACGTGGACGATGATATTGCGCAGTATGGGATCACCTTCAATGAGTACTCCTGAGCTTTCTTTTCCTCCACTCCAATAGGAAATATTTGTATTTCTTGGCTTTGCACACACGAGCTGCTGTGCAAAGATGCAGATGATGGCGATAAACGCCTTATTGTGTTTTTTCATGATTTTATTCCTTACAGAAAAGTGCTCCTCATTTCAATATCTTCATTTTAAATTAAGATAATCGAGCCATGACGACAACGCTATCGTTGTTTTTCACTTTGTTGGGTTTGTAAATATTGTGAATAAAATAAGAATAGGTGCGTGTTCAAAGGGATTATTATTTTATATTGACATTTATGAATATTTAAAATTGGAATATCTGGTTGGAAAGTACGGATTTACTTGTGATTCAAGACATAAAAACAGCGGCACATATTGTACAAATAAATCCCTACGGCAATGTACAAAATCCTCCGAGGCACTCAAGGATAGAGTTACGATATGCTTGCGTTGTCAGTTGAATTTGAATGTATAAGAATAAGGAGAATCCATTGAAATTAAAAATAGCTTTTGCCGTTTGGTCTGCTTGGAGTTTAGCTGGAGCAGCTGCAGCTTTTGATCATCAACACCCATCTTGGAGTCAGGTTTTGGAGGAGTACGTCAATCCGATAGGCTTGGTTGATTACGAACGGCTTAAGCGAGATCATCTTGAACCGTCATCGAGTTCGTTTGTGAAATATATTGCTCAGCTCAGGACCGTTTCTCACCAGCACTATCAGTCTTGGACGCTTGATCAGAAAAAAGCCTTTTTGATAAACGCTTATAATGCACTTACAATTAAGCTCATTATAGATAACATGCCCGTAGAATCGATTACGGATCTGGGAGGGTGGTGGTGGTGGCTGACGAAAAAACCTTGGAAAATCGAATTTTTTATGCTGTTAGATGGGCATGTGCGCTCTTTGCAGACCGTGCAAAACTCTTTGCGGAGTGAAGAGTTTGCAGACTATCGTATTCATGCTGCGATTAGTTGTGCTTCCTTATCTTGTCCTCCGCTTAAAAGGGATGCTTACGTTGCAACAACGTTGGATGAAGACTTAGATATGCAAATGAAAATTTGGCTTGCAGACCCTGAACGGAACGACTTTTCACGTTCGAAGATAAAGATTTCTAAAATTTTCGCCTGGTATCAAGAAGATTTTAACCATTGGGGAGGCTCGGTACACATGGTGTTGCTTAAATTTGCGCCAGCCATATATCGTCAAAAAATTCAGTCTCATTCGACCATGTGGGGCTATCTCCCCTACAATTGGGATTTGAATATCCATCGAAAATGAAACCCGGTTTCTACTCGTGATTGCCCTGTGTTTACTTAATCTTTTTTTATATTTTATTTTTTTGGGTTGGTTGCAATTGAAATAGACCTGGTCTTTGATCTGCGCAACTATAATCCCGTTGTAGATTGGCAGATATTTCTTTCTTAGGAGAAAACCACATTGAAAAAAATTACCTGGTGGTGTTTACTAGGCTGGCTGATTTCCTTGGGGTCCCTGCGCGCAAGCTCAAGTCAAAACGTGCTTCCCCCTCATTCAGGGGACCCCCACCAACGTAGCCAGGTTGTTGTACAAATTCCGATTGTTGCATCCGATATTGAGATCGAGCCGAATGGCGCAGGTGGTGAGCATAAGCGTGAAATACTTAAGACCACAATCACACGTGTACGTGATTTTTTCAATCAAAATAATTTGCTTTCTGGCACGATAAGATCTTTGCCTTTTGCACGATATATCATTCAGCCCTTTCGTCAACCTACCTGGAGGAGGAGTGTGAAAGTGGCTATTATGGATGTCAGCATGATGGGAGGTATGCTTGGCTTTCATTATGTGATTCCACCTCATCAAAGTGAGAGTTCTCACGGTGGTCACGGTGGGGCGCATGGAGGAAACCACCAAATGCCTGGTATGGGAGGGGGGCATGAGGGTGATCCACACGTCGCTGAAGTAGAGCCTCTCCAGGTCGAGAGTGATTCTGGCCATGGTGATATTGACTTTGGGCGCCTTTTTATCGGTATGGAAGTAGGGATGCAGGTGGGACATATAGCTGCTTTATTTATCAATCGTCTGTTGGTCGATCCTGCTTTCGACTATTTTGCAGGATCTGAAGAGGAGCCTGGACATGATGGTCACGATGGCCATGATCCTCACGGTGGCCATGGGTAACGCATCTTTCGTTTTGAGAAGGGCGTAAAGTATGCAAAAGCACTTTTTCGCAGTCATCTTTGTGGCGCAAAGCTTGTGGTGCAATGTCACGGGGTGGGGTGCTTCTCCGCATGTGGATATGCGTCAGGAGATTATGGAAGTGGATGCGATCATGAGTATTGTGGCCTGGATTGCAGGTACGTCCATTGCAGTCGCAACACGGGATCTGGGCTTGTATCATCCTGAGCCGTGGAACTCCCACCATCCGGAGCAAGTTTTTAGCAAACGTTTGTATCTTGCGGTAGACCAAGCATGTGGACGCCAAGCGACCTTAGCGGTGAGGAATCAGGTCGGGGAAATGTTTTCAAAGGTCTCTTGGGCTTCCTGGTTGGATCTGTGTTTGGGGTCGTGGGGGAGATCAGAACAAGGGTTTACCTGTGCGCGGCGCGAAGCGATGCATTTAGTGCTTCATTCTAAAGATGCTCTGTACTTTTATGATGCCACCACGCGCCTCGCGATTCAGGCCATCGATGCGGAGCGTTCGATTCCTCAAATTGCAAGGATGGTTGCGACTTCTGCGTGGATGGAAATGCAGCCTATCCTCCGACTTATTCCCGCCCAAGTCACGCGGGTTCCGCAGCGTATGCTTACGGAGGAGTATTCGTTAGAGCAAGCCCTGCAAAAATTGCAGCAGCCTGTGGAGGATGGTTCTTTATCTGTTGTTGTGGATAAAATTGCGGAATATTACCGTGCACGCGTCGCACAGCTGCAACAGCGCTTCCTCTCTGAGTCTTCTCTTTAACCTCCTTGGACTCTTGCTTGTTCACACGGAAAGCTATACCTAATGCTCTCCAAAGATCCTTATAGGTTTGGGTTAAAGTTTTTTACGTGCTGTGCCGAACTAAGGTATACTTGATATTGATATTCATTATCAAGTAAATTTGGAGGTAAGCACTATGAATATGAAGTCTTTTTTTTATCTACTGACCCATCCTGAGCACCAGGCTCCCTCGACACGACGTTTATTTATGGTGATCCAATCTCCACAGGCCCCTTTTCCGACTCCTCAACTGGAATCAGCGAAGAAGGAGTGACAGGATGTCTACCTTATCCTGCCTTAGCCTCATTGTGTTGATTGGCTTAAGCATTACAGCCTACACTTTGGCATTAGGCTCCCCGAAAGACTGATTTTGTATCGAGTAGATGAGCAATATCTCGTCTGATGTTGGTCGTATGAAGAGGCTAAAGGTACTGTATCCTGCCTAGCCTCGTGCTCTGGATTTGACGATGATTTCATTTACAATGAACATGGAATTCAGCCAGTTTTTTTGCACAAGGGTAGAAAAATATGAGTAATGTTCGGCAGGAGAGGTTCTATCAGATTCCTTTTTCAGTTCAAATTGAGGGTTCCAGTTTTTCGGTTGCTGACTTTTCAAACTCTGGGTTAGCTTGTATTGGTGACAAAGCGATTATTGATGCTGTGGGTGAAGTTGTAGAAGCCAAGATTATTATTCTTGGGCGTGAGATTTGTACGATTCCACTCCGTAAGGTACGCACCGAAATGGTCCAAGACCGTCAGGAAGCCAAGCTATGTTTAGAAAGTGACGCAGGTCTCCCCACGGCAAAGATTTTTTCTGCCTTTGAAGTTGCCCGTATGTTGGAGACCTATGCAAGCGAAGGCGATATGGTTTGTCAGCGCTTCCCCGAGGTCTATCATAAGACGTTGGAGATCTCTGATCTGCTCCGTTATCTCAAAGAATATAGTCAGCAAAATCTTTGGGAGCGTTATCAATATCAGTGTCGGCAAGAAGACTTTGAACAAGGGCTGATCGAGTCCATGTCTGTTGAGCTAAAGGCGCTCTTTGATGAGTTTTACCGTATTTTTGTGAACCTCAAGCCGAGTGTAGACGATATTAACTTGGTCTTTCAATATGTGCGTAGCAAGCTTTCAGACCTCTATGGGGCGCCCGCGGCCAAACGCTTTCTGGACAAGCCCCTGGGCTATGCAGGTGACTATGAGATGATGAATGTTATCTATAAAAATCTTCCTGAGGGTGACTCCTTGATGGCTCGGGTGGTTCATCATTATGTGGTGAATCATGATAATTCCAAGGCAGTGCGCAACCGGATTGTCTACCTGACCGATAAGATTGGCAAGGTGATTCAGCAAAAAAAGGGTCAAACAGTGAAGATCTTATCGGTGGCCTCTGGGCCTGCGGAAGAAGTCAAGCATTTGCCTGCTTATCTGGAGAAACACGGGATTGACGCGCAAAGAGTAACCGTGAACCTATTAGATCAGGACTTACTTTCTTTGCAGTATGCGCAGATGAATATTCGTTCACAAATGGCCTCCAGCTCATCTAAGTTTAATATAGAGTTTATTAACTCAGGGGTGAGAGATCTACTAAAAGGTAGAGTCAAGCTGCAAGATTATGACCTAATCTACTCGGCTGGATTATTTGATTACTTAGATGATGGGCTAGTACGTAGACTTTCTCGAATGTTTTATGAGGCTTTAGCTCCTCAGGGTCTTTTGATTATTGGAAATTTTGACCATATTCCTGAAAATATTATCTTTATGGATGCACTTTTAGATTGGAAACTGATCTACAGAACCGCTGATGAAATGACAGAGTTGGTAAGTGTATGTGGAGGAAAAGTACAGATAGAAAGGGAACCTGCGGGGGTTAATATTTTTGCAAATATACAAAAATAGTAAGCTTCAGGGTGTCGAAGAATTTAAATGGGCGGAGAATTCTCTCTCTTTAGCTGTAAATTACCACTTCTATTTTGGTCTCGCAATTGGGTTGATTTTGCCGCTCTGGGTCGTATTTGACATGTATGCAGCGCCAAGCATGTTGGAATACTCATCCGTATTTCGGGTTATCGGATCTTTTATTGCATTTGTATCTGCTTTTATGTGTAGAAAAGGGATTCTAAATCCAGCATCCGTTGCCTTTATCCAGACTTGTATTCTTTATACCGGAGTCGGTTTTTTTATTCCTTTTCTGCAAGAATCGGAGCTTTCTACTTGGTTTGTGAGTTATTCTACATGCTTTATGGTGGTGGCTCTTGCTCAAGTTGTTTCCTTTAAACGTCATATGGTGAATCTGTTTATAGCACTTACAACTATCGGGTTATGTCTTGTTATGTTTGGACGTTACGATCTAAGAACTTATATCACTCAAGGCGGTTTTTTGACTTTAAGTGTAGCTGGGGTAAGTTCTGCATTTTTCTACTCCCGAATATCTTTTATTAAACGAGCCTTTATATTGGAAATCCAAAAGAAAGCAGTGCAACAAGAGCTTTTACAAGAATCGGCTAAGGTTCAGCGCCTTGAGGTAGGAATGCTCGCCAAAGATCGCATGGCCCAGATGGGGGTTTTGGCCTCAGGGATTGCCCATCAGTTAGGCAATGTGTTGAACGTGATTCAATCCGCACTGCACGTGTTGGAGTCTTCCACCGCTCCGCCCGAGCTGCGAGCTAAGGCCTTTCAGTCATGCTATGCCTCTGTCGAACTGGGAGATGAAATCATTTCCGGCATCAGTGACATGAATAAAACCAATCAGGCGATTGGCCCCCAAAATTTGGCGGCTATTGTGCGCTTTGCGGAGGTCATGGCAAAAGGTAAGATGTTTGAAAATACCCAGTTACACAACGAGTTGGCCGAAGATTTTCTAGCCATAGGTACTAAGAAATCTCTGACCAATATCCTGATGAATCTTTTTGGCAATTCGGCCGATGCAGGGGCGGGGCATATCTGGGTGCGTAAGATTGGGGAGCATGCCATTGAAGTGGTAGACGACGGGCATGGCGTTCCCGAAGAAATTGCGGACCGCATGTTTGATATGTTTGTGACGTCTAAGAAAGAGCATGAAGGTACAGGGGTAGGGATGTCGGTTGTGGAACACGAGGCCAAATTGATTGGTGCTCAAGTGACCTTTGATAAGAACTATCACGAAGGGGCACGATTTACGATACACTTCTCTACCCAGGGTACTGGGGGCAATGCATGAAAATTATGTGTGTAGATGATCAGAATGACTTTTTGCTTTACAACACTCACTTACTCACGGAACGAGGCCATCAAGTCCAGGCATTCGACAAACCTATGGAAGCGATGCGTGCGCTCGAAACTTTCGATCCCGACGTCATCATCTCGGACATTAACATGCCAGGTGTTCATGGCTTGGGTGTCTTGCAATATGCGACCCTCGCATGTCCCAAAGCACATCAGGTGATTTTGTCCGCCAACACACGTGAAGAAACCATTCAAGACAAAGGAGAAATCCCTGAACGGTGTGTTTACTTTAAAAAACCCATTAAGAAAGATTTTTTTGACTTTGTCGATCAGCTGCCTCCTGTGGACCGTGGTCGCGAACGACGTTCCTCAAAGCCACGGCGTAAGCTGGACGTGGACTATCTCAGCAACCTTGCGGCACTGTACAAGACTTTGGACGGTTTGTTGTTAGAAATTGCGCGTAACAGCAAAGAGTTTTCCGGAGATGAATACTGGGACCAGCGAGACAAATTACAAAACCAGTTTGGTGCAGCCCTCTCGGTCCTGGCTGGCAATAACAGCGAAGCGGCAGAGAATATCGTTACAGGGCTTAAGAAGGAATATGGCTTTTGGGGCGACACTTTGTTGCAAAAGCCTGAAGATATTGTTCCAGCCTATCAGTACACAGACAAGGATGGGTTTTTGGTCAACCTGCGCAACTTTCATAGTTGGAAGATCGAGACTCAAGAGGGTTTGTTTGATGAGGGGGATCTACATGTCATTCGCAGTATCGATATTTCTTTTGCGCAACAGCGGCCCAAAATGTTGGTGAATGGGGTGGAGGTTTTATCTCAGACCCAGTTGCCTAAGTATTGGGCAAGTGCGGATGGTGAACACTTGCTCCAAATTCACCTTCACTATTCTCGGATGATGCATTTTCGCAAACTTATGGAGCGTGAATATGCCTTAAACTACCTCTATGGTTCAAGTTATTTAGTGCAAACTATCTTTGAAGAGCTTAAGGTAAGCTTTGCGGAGCCCCTTCAAGTTCAGTTACCGGATCATGAAGAGGTCTTCGAAGCTGTTAGGCTCGAATTTGTGGATCAAGAAATGCGCAAGGTGCGCGCATTTGTGAATGCTCAAGGCGAACGACGTTTGTTGAGTCTGCCCTATGAACTGACCACTGCAGACCTCCTCCAATGGATTCCTCCGGTCAGTCAGTGGGAATCCAGGTACAAGAAAATTCAGGTATGCTTTGATCGTGAACATATTCGCTACCAAGCCTTTGAGAATGGAGTCGAGATAGAAATTCCGCGTATTCGGAGCCACTATGAGACTTCAGAGCTACACTATAGTGAGCACATTGCACGTCCTGAGTATCTTGCCTTAGATGACATTGCCCACCTGAATAAGTACGTATGTCAAAACGACGTCGTAGCCAAGCCCCTCGCGAATGGTAGCAAGCCACCTGCTATGACTGCGAAATCTTCTCTATATGGACGCTTCGTAAAAATCTTGGGGCGTAGGGATCGCTCTTGACTCTAGGGATGCTTTCCGCCAACATACTCCTTTTTGAACAAGAATTGTTGTTTGTTGCATGCCATGTTTTAAGTTCAAGGGGTTCTCATTGCATTATCTGGTCTTACTGATTTGGCTTACGTGTTTTTCGTCCTCTGTCTTTGCAGCCCTACCGAAGGACAATTTTTTACAGCTGCTTTCAAAAGATCTCCAAGAAGAGATTTTGTGGAAGTTTTTGCAGTCCTCTGGTGCTGAAGAATTTCTCCAACTGGTGGAAGTCGAGCCTTTTAAATCGCTGATCCCGGAGATGCAGCACCAGGCACGTTGGAGAAAGACCCATGCGTTTTTGTTGACTCACAAAGAAGCTCTTCTAGAAGAAGCGTTTCAATCGGGTAAAGATAACCACGAGCCTACATACATGAACGATTTTTTAGTTGTCGAAGAAAGTCTCTTGTCCACCTTTCTGCAGCAGCAAGAACAAGGTTTAGAGACTCCAAGAGACTGGGAACGCCATGGCAGAAGCTTACTCATTGCACTTTACCTGCTGCGTAAGAAGCCTTTATGGATGGCGCAGAGCGTGGCACAGAGTACAGCAGCGTTTGTGTTTGTCGATCATCGGGATCGCTCTGGCGAGATGGCCGAACTCTCCCGAGAGGCGGCTTATGCGGTTTCGGTAAACCGCCTGCGTCTTTTTCTCCGAGCCGTGATGCCTGGAGGTTGTTTTGGTGCGTATGTTCAGCGTGCGGAGGAACTTGCCCGATGCTGGGTGACTTCGCTATATGCAAAACATGCTAAATTTGATGCGGCATATGCTTTTAAACGCAGGGAGCACTCCCGTTACTCGCGGAATTCCAGCCTGGTGATTTACCAGGTCGCTGAGGTGGCTGTATGGCTGGAGTTTTTGGGGGGAATGTTGCAAAAAGGTTTTGCAGAAGCCTATCATGTAGTTGCGGACTATTTGAACAAAGTCCCGGCGGGTGCAACAGAAGCTGCGGCATGGTTTGAGTCGGATCAGCACTTATGTGAAGCAATAGACAAGCACCTTGGTATGCAAGTTAATTTAGATCAAGTAGCCCATGGTTCTGTGGCCTTGGAGGAAGATCAGCCGCACGATAAGTTTTTTAAATGGATGCTTGAGCAGCTCGTGCGCATCCATCATCAGATCCATCACTTATCTTAAGCCTAGCTTGTACTTGCCTTCACAATGTCGAGAACGCGTTCATCGCTCTGTATAGCATGGTACCAACATATGACATGGAAGGAAGACAAATGTGGGTTTGCGCACATCGGCAAGTGGGACTCCTGGCACTGGTTTGTGGCCTCGGTGCTTTGAGCTGTAGGCATTCTGGAAAACTAGAACCCTCTACGGGGAAGTTGCCACGGGCTCAGATATCTCCTGCCGGCTCTCTCCAGCCCGACTCCTTAAAGCTGACTTCCCAAGAGGGGGTCGCCACTGTTTTCAAACGAGCGTCTGTCCGCCACTCAGATAACGTCGTAAAGCCGATACATCCCGCAAGTATGACGGCAAAAACCCAAAAGCTCGCGCAAGATTTAGGAGTTGAGATTGCGTATCTCGTTGAGGATGGAGTATTCCTTTCTGCTACGCAGCGACGCCCCATGCAGGAAGGGTGCTACTCGGTCGCCTATGAGGGAGTCCAAGAGCATTTTTTTTTGGCGCAGAACATAGATGCGGAGGTCCTCACCAACTTTGACGCAGGACGTCCGGTATTGTTGTTTTCCGGGGAACTCTGCCTGAACGCTGCAGGTCAGCCCTGGCAGTTTGTCAATAATGGGGCCTCTACACTTCCCTATGTCGGCTTGGCAAACTTTGTTGCGGTGCTCTCGCGTTTTGGTGTCGAGTTAGCCGAGTCTGAGGACAAGTCCTTGCAACTTGTTCCCCCTGCGTATCGTCGTAGTTTATCGCATGTAGTCACTGCGAGCCGTGAGGCAACAACGCATGGGTCGGTGAAAGCAGACCCCAGTCTACCTGGAGGACTCGAACGCTTTAGCTCAGAGGTGGATGCAAGCGCCGCGTTGGCAAAGTCAGATCTGTATGCAGCAACGGATGCGCAAAACCAAGCCTTAGACAAGGCATTGTACAAATTTAGTGGCAATGTGGTGGCCTTCGAAACCGAAGGCTTTGGCAAGGTTTTTGTCGGTTTGACCCGCAAGCATCGTGGCATCTTAACTAAAATGTTCCGTCCCAAACACGTGGACGTGGTGGAAGCTATACAACATGATATTGGCAACCTGCTGGTGCAAGAGCTGCGGCGTGGGGATGTGGATGAAAATGCCAAATACTGGGGTAATCGCCGAGCCGATGAGGTGGTCGAGTACACTCCGGCGTCGAGGCGGCTCGTTATGCGTCGTCTCGAAAATTGGGAAAGTGCACCTATTGAAGGCCATTTACGTTCGGGACAAAAGTATCGAATCCGCTCCGTCATTGGGGAGGGAAGCTTTGGTCGCGTACGTAAGTTAGAAATCTTAGAAGAAGATCGGGTGACGGCTACCTATGCGGTTAAGATTTTAAAAGCCCAAGATGAGCAGCTCAACCTGGAGGCGATCGAACGGAGTATTTTGATCGGCAATAATTTGGATCATCCAGCCTTTTTGAAAACACTGGCTTACTTTAGTGACGTGAAAGGTAATATGGTGTTGATTCAGGAGTATGGGGGAGAGAGCCTCTTAGGCGCGACAAATTGGTCGAATAGCTATGTGGATTACGTGGACCGTGGCAGACAGATACTTGAGGGAATGAGTCACTTGCAACAGAAGGGGTATGGCCACTACGATTTTAAGTTAGAAAATCTGTTGATCCACGAAGGGCAGATCAGGATTATTGACACCGATAATTTGGGGCGTACCAAAGCTGCCCTGAACCAGAATACAAACCCCTATTCCGATGAATTGACCATGTCCTTTGGCTATGCGGGGCCTGAGCGTATCGCCAGGACGCTGCCCTATAAACGCAATTCCACTTTAATTAAAACCGACGTGTATTCTGTGGGTATTTCGCTGCTCAAAATGCGCCTCAGCAAAAACGTAAGTCATATCTATGAAGAAGCCTTGGTAGGGCAAGAGCTTAAATGGGAGTGGATGACTTCGGTGCCTGCAGAATACTCGGATGGCTTGGACGTATTCATCCAGAATTTACGCAACTACCCAGAAGGCATGCAGCAATTTCACGCAGCCTTACCCCAATATCTCGCAGAGCATGGACTCAGTAAGCAAGAAATAGCTCTGTACACTGGAATGATGGAAGGTAACCTGCGTAAGCGTCTGTCGATGACGGAGGCACTGAAGAAGTTTAACAGCATCTATCCCAAAGATCTGAGTAAGATCGACCCCAACACTCAAGTCCATGAGCTAACTCCGGAACTGCTGTAAGCATCGAATTGAGTCGAGGGGAAGAGTGACACCAGGACGGAGTGTTCACCAAGTGTGGGGGGCGTAAGCCTACTCTACCTTGGTGGCTTTAATGAGGAAATAAGAGCCGTCTGTGGAGTCGGTGGTGGCGAATGTGCTGGGGTAAGAGTTTGAGTCGTCACTGCCGTGGCCCACGATGTAGAGCGTTGAACCATCGACTTTCGAATAGGAGAGTGTGGTCGTATAGGTGTCGGTTTCGCTATTGGTGCGACCCACAAGCTTGTATTTACGCACGTTTGTATATCCATCAACGAAGTCACCCACTTCATAGACAGATCTGCTGTCGTCTTTACCTAAGTCTGCAGATTGGACTAGTGTGCTACAGCTGGAGTCGGAGTAAACTTTGAACGTGTAATACCATGCGGTGTTACTGGAGAAATTATAGGTGGCGGTATACCATGTCGAAGAAGATTGTTGGGTACAGCTGGTGACCCAAGACCCCAGGATCGCATAGTTTGAGGTGACTTCTAGGGTTGCGTTGACGTCTCCGGCTTCGGCCTTAATCGAATCGGTGCCTGTACTGGTATTTTTATAGTAGAAATCTAAAGTGGTCGCTCCGGCGGCGGACTGAATGGTGGTGGCAGAAGTGGAACAACTGGAGTCGGAATATACGGTTCCTGAGCTGGTGGTGAACTTCACGTCGACGGCTTCGTCGGGTGCTGGACTCAGGATTACTTGATATGCTTTGCAAGTATTGTCATCCGTGGTGTCTGAGGTGATGTCTGCACTCGAAAGTTGAAATTTCACCGCAGATACGGTCACAAGTTCGGTTTCTTCCTCACCACAAGAGACGATGCCTAGGCACATGGCCGCCGTCAAAAATAGTTTTGTTTTCATTGCTGCTTCCCCTTCGTAAAAAGACATGAGACTCTGATGATCTATTATCGTCAAAGAAGAGGTGAAGTGTGGGGGTGGCTTTTGCCTAATGGAGGTCTACCGCACCACTGGCTGATATGGCGACGAATTTAGAATGTATTTGCGCTCTTTGTAGGCTTTGAATAGACTAACCGAGATAAAATCCTCATTTGTGACGAAGTTTGTGCTACGGAAAAGGAGAGCCTACATGGATGTTTCAAGTTTTTTACAGCGTATTGGGTTGGATGCTCCGGTGCCGTTAAATCGGGTAGGCTTAGCGACGATCTTTGAATACCATTCACAGCATATTGCGTTTGAAAATCTGGATCTGATTCGGGGACAAAACATCATCATCGATCCCACAACCTGGTATACAAAGATCGTCCATCAAAGGCGAGGTGGGGTATGCCTGGAGGTGAATGGCTTACTGGGAACCATGCTGCGGAAAATGGGATTCCAAGTGGATTTTTTGCAAGGTCGTTTTCTAAGTCCACAGCTGGAGCTGTCGCGTCCCTATGGACACGTCGCCTTGCGTGTCCACCTTGACCAGCCTTACCTCGTAGATGCTGCTTTTCGCTATGCTCCCTTGCAGCCGATCCCTTTAACGGAGGGTACATTCGAGGATAAGGTGGGTACTTGTGAGTTGCGAGAGTGTGCCCCCCAGAGCTATGATTTAATCCGGCATATGCAGGTGAATGGCAAAGAGATCGCCTGTTATCGGATTTTTCCTGAGGCTGTGACTCTCAAAGATTTTGCCACCGAGCTTGAGTTTATTCAGCACGATACAGACTCGGAATATAACAAGCAGATTTACGTGAGTCGCGCTTCGGCTGAGGGGTTTCATTACATGCGGGATTTGCAGTTTTCATCATGGAGTAAGGATAAAGTTGATCGATCTGTATGCTCCCGTGAAGAGCTGCAGCAAGTCCTGCAAGAAAAGTTTAGTATTGATGCATCTTCATTTAACTTGTAGAAGGAACCATGCTATGGCTTTAGATGCGATTCCCTTTCAAAGTAGCCTCCATTTTCGTGGGTGTGGATTTCAGGTGCCGCAGCAAAAGGTAACCAACGCAGCCCTGTTTGCCCAAAACCCCAAGCTCAATCAAGAGGTGGTGCGCTCTCGTCTTGGACTCGAAGAGCGGTATCACCTCGCCGATCAGGAGTCAATGATTGATGTGGCTTGTATGGCAGCAGAACGTGCCTTAGACGATGCAGGTATGCCCGCCAGTGTGGTGGAGTTGGTGATTGTGGCCACCTGGACGCCTTACCAAAAGGTGCCTTCGAATGCCTGCCATATCGCTAGTAAGCTGGGGCTGCCGGTGATGGCGTTTGATGTTTCCGCGGCTTGCTCGGGGTTTGTCTACGCAGCACATATTGCTGAACAGTTTCTCAATCAAGGCCAATACAAAGTAGCCTTAATCATTGGTATGGATGCCCTCTCACCTTACATTGATTTTCAACGTAAAGACTGTGTGTTTTTTGGCGATGGTGCAGGGGCGGCGATTGTGACGGCGCGTGAGGATGGGCAGAAGAATAGCCTAACGAGGGTCTACAGCGGTGGGCAGACGGATGCTTTCTACCTGGACCAACAGGCTCCTTATTTTCATATGGATGCGAAAGCTATTTTCAACCAGGCGACGACGTTTTTACCAATAGCTTTAGCCGAACTGTTTGCAGAGGCCAAGATCACCCTGGACGATGTCGATCTGGTGATTCCACACCAGCCTAGCCGTCATTTGTTGACCTCGGTCTTTGAAGCGGCAGGTTACAGCACCGAGAAAGTCTATATCAATGTGCAGCGGTATGGGAACACTTCGGCGGCGACGATTCCGATTGCGCTCAGTGAGCTGAAGCAGGAAGGTAAGTTGTCGCCAGGGGATTTGTTGTTGTTTGTGAGTATTGGAGCGGGGATGACTTGGACAGTAGGCCTTCACTCTTGGGCAGAGTGAAGGTCCGAGGCAGCCAGGGTGGCTTAGAAGTAATACTTCGTGGATAAGTTGATCTCAATTTCTTGATCGATAAGCTGTCCGTGTGCGGCGTGGAGGAGTGCAAGGTTCATGTTGAGTGCTTCTTGTGCACTGGCACGGAGCTGATCTCTAACTGCAGGCTCAAGGTTCTCATTGCCAAGGCTGTGGTAGAGTTTCTTGAATTCGGCCTCGTCACGGATGATCGCGCGACGGATTTGAGTTTTCTGTTGGCGAATGTCTTGCATCACTTCTAAGCGCGTGCGCTTTTCGCGTGGCAACTCGCCCCAAGTTTGGATGGCAATCTCTTTGAATTTGTCGAGTTTTTTCTCTAAAGTTTTCAAAACTTGGTTAAGCTCAAGAGCCAACTGTGAAGGGTCGTTTTTGTGCAATTTCTTTGCTTCGTGGATCAACGTCTTGATCGAGTAAGCCGTACCGATGGTGGTCATGGCCGGGCCGCCGAATTCCATAATCATGTGAAAGCCTTGGCCTAAGCTGTGCAGCATGCCGCTTTGGAAAGCCTCACTCGTGTGGCCCATAGCTTTGCTGAGGTAGTCTCCCACTTGAGCCGAACCTTGGTTAAGCGTGGGCATGCCGTTGTAAGCATGAAGAAGCTCGCTACCTGCCTGGGCAGTGTGTACGGCGGTAATCCCCACAGAAATACTTTCGACAAGTTTTTTATTGCCTTTCGCCTCGTACTCGATGGCAGCCATTTCGTCTGCTTCGAGCGCTTCTTCTAAGGATTGCAGGATTTGTTTGTTTACTTGAAGACCTGCCAAGTAGCTACCACCTTTGACGATGGAGCCGATGCCACTGGCAACTGCGCCGGCTGCTAAGCCAATCGCAGCTGTACCGCCCGTTGCTGCCACCAAAGTGCCACAGCAAACGATGCCACCTACTGCAGACAGTGAAGAGCCGGTAACTTGGGCGATTTGACAACCACGGTCTTTGTTTTCTAACTGGGCTTTAAGAGCCTCTAATTTAGTGATGGTGTTTTGGCGTGCTTCGATAAAGACAACATGGTGTGGCTTTTCAGCACGTGCCATGAGGGTTGAGCTAAAAGTTAATTCGGTCAGTGCGAGAAAAATTAAAAAGAGTGCTTGCATTGTTTTACTTCCTTCTTTAATTCTGTAAAAAATTACTTTTTGATTGTTATGTTTATAAATTAACATATATTTTTATTTGTGCAACTTAAATTTTAATAGAGTTGTATTTTTAGATGCTTGAATCTGCGTTAAAACCGGACCAAATCGACAAACCGCACTATTGGCCCAAGATCTATCTGTTAAAATGGGAGATAATCCTATAAAAACAAGGCGTACGCTTATGGCAAAAAAAGTTCAGCTTAAAACAGCGCAAAATCGAGCGAGTGTCAGTGGATTTCTGGCAGCCATAGAAAACGAACAGCGACGTAAAGACTGTAAAAAACTGCTGAAATTATTTAAAGAGACCACTGGACTCAAACCTGCGATGTGGGGAGACTCGATTGTGGGTTTTGGGACCTATACCTATTATCGTGCCAATGGCGATGAAGGTGAGTTTATGGCCACTGGATTTAGTCCACGTAAAAGCAACCTTACGCTTTATATCATGCCTGGGTATAGCGATTACGGCGATTTGTTGGCCAAACTTGGCCCCCACAAACTGGGAAAATCCTGTTTATACTTGAAAAATTTAGAGGAGATTGATCTTAAGGTTGTGGCGCAGCTGATTCGTGCGGGACTCAAAGACCTGAAAAAAAAGCACAAAACCAGCTTTTGAGCCTAAAGTTCGAAAGCTGGTTTTGCAAAGGTCTTAGGGTGTATGTGTGCGCATAAAGCTGGCAAAAACAGCTTCTTTTTCTTCTTGGCTGAGCTTTCTGTAGGCCTCTTGTTGGAGCTTGAGGTTGAGCTGGAAAGCATTCTGGGTGCTGGTGCGTAGCTGTTGGCGCTCCTCAGCGCTGAGTTCCGTGCCTAAGTCTTGAGAAAGACGCTCAAATTCCGCCTGGTCCGCCAACATCGCCTGCTGTACATGTTGCTTGCGATGGCGAATATCCTGTAATTCTGGGGTAGAGACCTCACCATGTAACAGATCATCCATATCCACATCGAAACCCGAAGTCTGGGTATACATAGCAGACATCACAAAATGCAGATACTTATGCTGCGCAATGAGCTGCTCCAAGCTAGGATTTTCACTCAGTTTAACGGTTTTTACCTTGTTTACGGTGGGTTGGGAGATTTGAAGCTCGTGCGCGGCATCACGATCCCCATCTTTGTCGCCCAAAGAGACAAGATCGGCTGCTTGAGTGTCGCCAAGCATGATGGACTCCACAAAAACGGGTGCTTTCCACTGGTGTGGGGCGTTTGGAAAGCTTTGCAGACCTGATTTTCTCGCGGAAATAATCGGTATTTCTAATTGCAGCAGGAGTTGCCAGAGTTGGGGCAGGAGTACTTGCCCTGATTTGCGTACCCATGACTTGTCGGCATTGGTAATGAGATACACCTCCCCTTGGAGTGCTGCTTTGTTCACTAGGCTCGTTGCCAGGCGATCCAACTTGCGTAGCTGCTCTTTCTCGGTGGAAGACAGCTTGAGGACTCGCTCTGTGAAGGAGAGTTCTCCCCCGCCATGCTGGAGGAATGCAGTGGTCGGAAATAGGGTATCGTCCCAATCAAACACGGTAACCACTTTGTGCTCTTTTTTAGCCGGAATATTTGCAAAGAAATCAAAAAAGGGGCCTGCCACCGCAACCGAACTTGCCATAAAAGTGAGCCATACGCTGGTGGTGAACACAAAAAGTGAAAGGTATTTTTGCTTTATCATGGTTTTCTCGCTTATTTTAATCGATATGAATCTTTTTTAGCGTATATTTTATTTTTGTCAATTTTAATTTTAAAAGGCTTTTCTTTGTAGGTAGATAGGTGTGCTTGTAAGGGGCTGCTTTGCGTGATTTGAATTTGAAAATAAGGGTTTTTTGAAACAAGACTTTAGGAAAATTGCAATATTGAACCTGTTGATTCCGCAGGTAGAAAATAATATTGTATATACATGTATGTCAAAATCCGATACACATATGGAGGGTGGAGGGCAACGATGCCGGTGGTGATCTGGGGGCCTCACAACAAATTTCGAATTATCATAAACGTAAGGGACCATGACCCACCCCATGTCCATATTCTTTTTGGTAAAGGGACTGGTGTTTGTGAGATTCGAGCAACCATAACAGATTGCACCGTACTCACTATCAGAGGAAAAGTCTTGAGGTCTGACCTTCAGAAAGTTTTAGACCTGGTTGAAGACCAACAGGAATTCTTGCTTGAAAAATGGGAGGAATACCATGAGCAAAATTAAGTTTGTAAGCGAAGATCTAGAGCAACAAGTGATTGACCATGGTGAGCCCATCTTGAGCGAGGAAGACACTAAGGACGAAAACCTTACGCTCTCTGTGTCCATAAGGATCAACGCAAAGCTGTTGGACAAGATAAAACGCACCGCGCAAGAAAACCATACAAAGTATCAAACCTTGATTAAAGACGTGTTAGAGCACAAGTTTGGCGAAGGCTCAGATCCTCTCTTTACGAACCGCTTTGACGACCTTGCTCGCAAGCTTTCCATCATAGAAAAGAAGATTGTCCAAAGATAATCTTCGCTCCTTTGAAAATAAGTATATGTAGATGACGGTGCCCCACCCGGAAAAAATAGCCTCCCCGCATTTCTCCTTATCCAGCCTAAGTTTTCGTCCACGGCAGCTGCGGTATTTTGTCAATCAGCAAACTTCTTGTAGGCTTAGAGGTGGTGAGCTGGTGCCGTCATTTTTTGCACCCGACCAGCAACAAGGAGGACACACGTCAAGAGATAAACTGTCACGACAATAGAAAAAAGCTATGCGTGAGAGTGGAATGCGGAGAACACCTTTTCTTATGATCTTGGCGGAACGTAGAAAAAGGCGCTCTCCTCACAAAATTCCATTCCCATCATAACAAGACTTCCTTCCATGACCAAACGTGAATCTAAGGAATGAGGTCGGCTATTGTCCAAATTTAAAAAATGTTTGATTTACAAGGAGTTTGTGTGATGGGAAATCACTGCCGACTGGATCTCGATGTGCC
>JAPPOJ010000149.1 GCA_028817975.1 Zetaproteobacteria bacterium
TATAAGTGAGAGGCGTTTTGTGTGGCCCACCGGCTGAGTCCACCCACAATGTTGCCACCACCTGCAGTGGAACATCCCCCTGAGCCGGCTTTGGAATTTGCCCTTGGGCTGCGTGACACTTTGGATGTGGATGCTGCCGTTGTGGAAGGAGAGACTGAGTTGAATTTGGAACACTTCTTGGCTCTGGAACCGACTGTCACCGCAGCGGATACCTGTGCGGCAAGTACATCCCTGGATGTCGGAGATGCCTTGCTTAGTTTGAGTGAATTGGAAGTGGCCGAATTTGCAGCTCCGTCGCTCGAATGGGTAAATATTTGGGGAAGTGATGATGAGATTAGGTGAGTTAAAGTGGCAGGTGCTGGTCTGTATGGGGTTGCTATTGAGTGCGGCTCTTGGAGGTCTGGATGCCACCGCAAATGAGAAAAAGCGTAAGTTTGGGGAGTCTCTGGCATATGAATCTTCCCCTTCTGTATTGCATCGACGTGGTATGTCACCTGATAGAAGCATCTGTTGTAAGCAGGAGAGCTGCTTGAAGCTCGCACAAGTGGGTGGCTTTTGTGTGAAGCATGGCGGAGGTCGCCGTTGTGGCCAGGAGGGCTGTCCCAAACTCGCTCAAGCTCGTGGCTTTTGTGTGCAGCATGGTGGAGGTCGTCGCTGTGGCGAAGAAGGTTGTTCCAAACTCGCTCAGGTGGGGGGCCTTTGCTGTCACCACGGTGGAGGCCGTCGCTGTGGTCAAGAGAACTGTGACAAGTTTGCGTTGCAAGGCGGACTTTGTCGCATCCATGGTGGAGGTAAACGTTGCGTACGAGAGGGGTGTGGCAAGTTAGCCCCTCAGCGAGGTTTGTGTAAGGCTCATGGTGGAGGTCGTCGCTGTGGCGAAGAAGGTTGCCCGAATTCTGCTTTGTCAGGTGGACGATGTGCGCGGCATGGAGGCGGTCCCCGCTGCACTGTAGAGGGCTGTGCTACATTGTCCCGCTCGCGGGGGCTATGTGCGCGGCATGGTGGAGGGCTGCGTTGTACTGCAGAGGGGTGTACCAAGTTATCCCGAACAGGTGGGCTTTGTCGTGCGCATCAGACTTTGCAGCAGATGTCTGAGGTGGACACTCTTGTAAAAGCCTCACCTGCCTTAGCGTTTGCGCTTGGTGTGACAGAGACAATTCCAGGGGGCATGGTACCTGGTATGCAAACAGGTGAACTGGATGGTGAACTTTTCTTGGGTGAGGACAGTGCTCTCCCCGGACAAGAGGTGAGTGATGCTGCTCCAGAGATGGAGAGCTTGTGGGGGCTGGAACGTTTTTTGGATGGCGAAGAAGGCGGTGTTCAAGACACCTTGCCTATGCTGTTTGATCTGTATGAGGTGTCTGCAGATGAAGGCTAAGTGTAGCGCTGGGTTCCGTGAATGCTTGCGAGTGATGATGAGATTAGGTGATTTAAAGTGGCAGGCGCTTGTCTGTGTGGGATTGCTGTTGAATGTTGCCCTGGGAAGTCTGGAGGCAACGGCAAATGAGAAAAAACGTAAGCGTTGTGACGCTCTAGCATGTCTAAAGCTGGCCATATCTCATGGCTTGTGCTCGGCCCATGGTGGTGGCAAGCGCTGTAAGGTCGAGGGTTGTCCGAAGGGCGCTCAACCAGGTGGTGCGTGTATTGCGCATGGTGGGGGTCGGCGTTGTCGTGTGGAAGGCTGTTTGAAAGTAGCCCAGTTTGGGGGTGCATGTGTGCCCCATGGCGGGGGCAAGCGCTGTAAGGTCGAGGGTTGTCGTAAGGTAGCACAGCTCAATTACCTTTGTGCTTTGCATGGTGGGCGTAAATCCTGTCGTGTGGAAGGCTGTGGGAAGGCCGCTCAATCGGGGGGTGCGTGTGTGGGCCATGGTGGTGGTAAGCCTTGTAAGATAGCTGGTTGTGAAAAGTTAGCCCAGACACGGGGGTTATGCAACCCCCATGGGGGAGGGTATCGTTGTCGTATCGAAAACTGTCATAAGTTTGCCTTGTCCGGTGGGCTGTGCTTTGGCCATGGTGGAGGGCGGCGTTGTCGTATTGAAAACTGTCACAAAGCGCCCCGTCGGGGCGGCTTCTGCAGACTGCATAGTACAGAGGATGCGATCCGCTGTAGTGTGGAAGGCTGTGTCAAGTTGAGCACTTCCCGTGGTTTGTGCCATGCCCATGGTGGGAGCGGTGGTTGTAGTGTGGAAGGCTGTGGGAAGTTAGCTCAGTCACGGCGTTTGTGCCATGCCCATGGTGGGAGGCCCCCTGGCGGCAGCAAAGGCGATGACAAGAGTGTTGAGGATGCAGCTGTTGGCTTGGGCAATGGGCTTGATCTCGACTGTTTCCTCGACTTGGACCATCCTGTGGGAGACTTGGCAAATACCTGTGAGGTGGCTCAAGAGGTGGGTGCCATGGTTTCAGACCTGGAGTTGCAGAGTTTCCTGGACCTTGACCAGTTGCTCGGTTTGGGGAGTGAGGTAGCCCCATCTGTGGTGCAGGCCGAAGAGTTTGCACCGGATGTTGATCCTGTGAGTGCGGATGTGGAGTGGCAAGGTTTCTTAGCGCTCGATGACTTGCTTGGTTTGGAGGAGATGACTGCGCAGCCAGGTGTTTTGGAGCTGGCTATAGATGGGGGTGAGATGGCAGAGGAAACCGTGGATGCTGCTCCTGAGGGAGTTCGCGATCGATGAGCGTAGGGATGATGAAGTTCGAGCAAGTGAAATGGTCGGTGTTGGCCACGATATGGGTGCTGCTCGGTACCCTACCAGAGCTGGGGCACGCAGCTCCCCAAGGTCACAAACGTAAGTTGGACGAAAGTGGCGCGGGGCTTCACGCTGTGCGGACGACACGACCGGGAGTGAAGCAGAGAAGAAGGACGATTTGCAAGGTAGATGGCTGTGTGAAGCAAGCGGTGTCAGGCGGATCTTGTGTGGGCCATGGTGGGGGTAAACGCTGCCCTTATTCAGGCTGTACTAAGGTGGTTCAGACAGGTGGGCTTTGTGTAACTCATGGGGGTGGCCAACGTTGTGCTGAATTAGGCTGCCAGAAGTTTGCGCGCGCAGGAGGTGCATTATGTGTAGCTCATGGTGGGGGTAAACGCTGTGAGTTTGAGGGCTGTAACCGTTTTGCCCCGTCGCGTGGGTTGTGTCGAACCCATGGTGGGGGTACGCGGTGTAAATTTGAGGGCTGCGACAAACCAGCTGCACTGCGTGGCCTTTGTCCTAACCATGGTGGAGGTAAGCAGTGTATGTCCTCGGGGTGCTTCAATCAGGCCCAGTCGCGTGGCTTGTGTAGTCGGCATGGGGGAAGAAAACGCTGTGGGATCGTAGACTGTCCGAGGTCAGCTTTAGCAGGAGGGTGGTGCGCCCAGCATGGCGGGGGTAAGCGCTGTGCTGAAGCTAGCTGTAATCATTTGGCACGTTCGGGAGGACGGTGTACCAAACATGGGGGTGGGCCGCTCTGTGTTGTGGAAGGTTGTCGGAAAGCAGTGCAGTCACAGGGGCGTTGTGTTGCCCATGGAGGTGTGCGTCATTGCCAAGTGGAAGGATGCTTTAACTTAGCTAAGAAGCTGGGGGGGTGGTGCCGCGCCCATATGCCGTGTGAGGCAAACGCAACTGCAAC
The DNA here is from genome assembly GCA_028817975.1 of Zetaproteobacteria bacterium. GTDB lineage: Bacteria > Bdellovibrionota_B > Oligoflexia > Oligoflexales > Bog-1112 > JAPPOJ01. The sequence continues at coordinate 3,604 of JAPPOJ010000149.1, forward strand.
TGTAGCAGCTGCAAAGGCTGTGGTGTTCACGGCTTCCTTGCCAGCCTTGAGCTTTGCTCTGGGGGAGAATGATGTTGATATGCCAGAGTTGCCGTGTGTTGTGGATCGTGACTTTGACTTGGATGCTTTTTTGTATCCAGGGGAGACGCATTCGCGTATGGCACCTTGTTCACCCGTGCTTGAAGCGCCTGATACGGTCACAGCTCGTGCGGCCTTGGACGCTGACACTGCGCTGATTATGGAGAGTTTGCCAAGCTTAGAGGATACCGAAGTTGAGCAAACTGTGTTTGAGTTTGTGGCTGAGTTGGATGTGTGGAGAGAGCCAAGTTTGTGATGAGATATATAGAAGAAAGAATTGAGAAAAAGCTAATGCGTCAGTTTGGTCCTTTGTGGTGCTATTTCCGGAGGAAGTGGCTTGTTTGGCTGACGTTAGGTCTGATAGCTTCTCTAGACCTGGGCTTAGCTTCCCCAGGCGGGCAAAAACGTCCGCGTGTGGATGGTTCTGTTGTGCTGCGTTCTTCCAGGCTCAAAAAAAATTGTTCTGTCGCAGGCTGCTCCAAGTGGCCACAGCTGGAAGGGCTATGTAAAGCCCACGGTGGGAGCCGACGTTGTCCTATGGCTGGGTGTGGCAGGGCCGTGCGTTCTCAGGGTTTGTGTTCAGCCCATTGTAAAAAGCGCCTCTGCAGTATACCTGGTTGTTCGAAGTTTCCGCAGAGGTGGGGCTTATGCTCAGTCCATGGGGGGAGACGTATTTGTAGTGTTTCGGATTGCCAGAAGGTAGCGCGCGCAGGGGGGGTCTGTACAGCCCACAATATCCGCAAACGTTGCGCTGAGCCAGATTGTCATAATTTAATCCGAAAAGGGCGTTGGTGCTTTGCCCATCTGCACGGTGCAGTGAGGGAGGGGTGCGCGGACTCACCGAACCCACAGCCAGTGGAAGTTATCGACCAGGCAGAGGTCTCTCCGGATGCAGATACGCGGCTGATTCTAGATAGCTTGCCGCATCCTGCCCGTCTCGATCCTGAGGAGATCGTGGGAGAACTGACCCGCGGTGTAGAAATGGTGATGCAGGAGGATACTTGCCCGGATGCAGATACGTGGCTGATTCTAGCTAGCCTGCCGAACCCTGCCAGTGTGGATGTCGACGCAGTAGCGCTGCAATTCGCGCTGGATGAAGGTGGAGTTTCCGAGGATAATCCTTGGTAATTCGCATCTAGGATATGGATCGGTATAACCTAAGCAAATAAATTTAGAGAGTGTAAAGATTGATGTTGAGATTCAAGCGTTTATTTTTGAGAAGGTTGGGTAAACTATGTGCTTGCCTGGTGTTCTGTTGGAGTGTCACTTCTATAGCCAGTGAAGCACATGCGAATACCCGCAAACGTAAGCGCTGTGCTGACGAAGAATGCGAAAAGCAGGCGCAATCGGGTGGTTTGTGTTTTGCGCATGGTGGTGGTAAGCGCTGTAAGATGGATGGCTGCAGCCTCGCCGCCCGTAAAGGGGGGGTATGTCGTGCCCATGGTGTCCATAAGCCTTGCCAGATAGAGGGCTGTGAAAATTCGGGGCAGTGGGCCGGCTTATGCGTTACGCACAGGAGTGACCAGAGATCTAGATGTCAGCAGCATGGTTGTGCGAAGTACGCTCAGCGAGGTGGCTTGTGCAAAGCTCATGGGGGTGTGAAGCGCTGTGCTGAAGCAGGGTGTGACAAGCAAGCGCAGGCAGGTGGTGTGTGTATTGCGCATGGTGGTGGTAAGCGCTGTGAGTTTGAGGGCTGTAAGAGTGGTGCTCAGTCGCGTGGTTTGTGCGTTGTGCATGGTGGTGGCAGGCGCTGTGAGGTTGAAGGTTGTCAGAAGTTTGCGCGCTCGCAGGGTTTGTGTATTGCGCATGGTGGTGGCAAGCGCTGTGAGGTTGAAGGTTGTAACCGTGTTGTTCGGTCCGGTGATGTGTGTATTGCGCATGGTGGGGGTAAGTCTTGTAAATATGAGGGCTGTACGAAGTACGTGCATCTAGCTGGGTTGTGTCGAACGCACGGTGGGAGCAAGCACTGTGAGGTTGAGGGCTGTACGAAGTTGGTTCAGTTACGTGGGCTGTGCAAGGCGCATGGTGGAGGTAAGTCTTGTAAATATGAGGGTTGTATGAAGTTGGCTCAGTCACGTGGGCTGTGCAAGGCCCACGGTGGGGGTGCGCGTTGTGGGGTGGAAGGCTGTCAGAGTGCTGCGCAGTCCGGCGGGTTATGTCGAGCCCATGGTGGGGGTAAGCCCTGTAGGATGGAGGGTTGCACCACTTTTGCGCGTTCGCGCGGTTTATGTATCGAGCATGGTGGAGGTAAACGTTGTCAGCAGGAGGAGTGTAACTCTCTGGCTCGTGTGGGCAACTTGTGTCATCGCCATCAGGGCAATGCAACTTCCCTTCGTGCAACCCGAGAAGAGGGTGTGTGGGAGCCGCAGGCGGTAGCTTGTGTGCCTGACCTGGAGGACGAAGCCTTCGAGCATCCCATTGAACCGTTGGAGTCCACTGACCAGCTGGATTTAAATCAGGTCTTGGACATAGCTGATCCTTGTGTGCAAGCACAACTCGCCTTGGAGTTTGCCCTGGACTTAGATGAGGCTTCTGCACACTTGCGCGTGGAAGACGCGGCACCTTGCGTCCAGTTAGATGAGTTTTAGTCCTCTAGCTGAGTACTTCATAAAAAATAAAACCATTCAAACGAATTTTTGAGAATATAAATATTTATGTTGAGATTAAAGAGTTTATGCCCACGCTGGGTGGGTAAGTTATGTGTTGGCCTCTTGTTGTATGTGAGTGTTACCTATGTGGCAACAGAAGCTATGGCAAACAGTAAAAAACGTAAACGCTGTGAATTTGAAGGTTGTGTAAAGTTTTCGCGCTCGCATGGGCTGTGTATTGCGCATGGTGGTGGTAAGCGCTGTAGGTTTGAGGAGTGTAAGAGTTCTGCTCAGCCAGATGGATTATGCAGAGCGCATGGTGGTGGTAAGCGCTGTGGATTTGAAGGGTGTAAGAACTCTGTTCATTCGCGCGGATTATGCAGAGCGCATGGTGGTGGTAAGCGTTGTGAAGTCACAGGTTGCAGCAAGTCGGCACAATCAGGTAGAGCTTTATGTATCGCGCATGGTGGTGGCAAACGCTGTAGCTTTGAAGGTTGCAGCAAGTCGGCGCAGTCAGGTGGGTTATGTGTGGCGCATGGTGGTGGCAAACGCTGTAGCTTTGAAGGTTGTACCAAGCTTATCCAGTCAGGTGGGTTATGTGTGGCGCATGGTGGTGGCAAACGCTGTGGATTTGAGGGCTGTAGCAAGTTTGCCCAGTCAGGTGGGTTATGTGTGGCGCATGGTGGTGGCAAACGCTGTCAGTACGAGCTGTGCAGCAACTTGGTCCGCTTGGGTAAATTTTGTGGCCGGCATCAGGACCCCGTACCGTCCGCGGAAGCCGCTGATGGTGTAACTTATGATGCACACGTGGTGGCTTATGTGCCGGACTTAGATGATCCAGCCTTCGAACAAGCTGGTGAACAGCAGCAACTGACGGAGGAGCCGGGTTTAAATCATGCCTTGGGTATCTATTTTCCTTGTATTCAAGAACAACTGGCATTGGAGTTTGCTCTGGACTTAGATGAGGCGTCTGCTCACTTGCGTGTGGGAGATGTGGGACACTCTGTAC
>JAPPOJ010000135.1 GCA_028817975.1 Zetaproteobacteria bacterium
ATAAAAATCAGATCTTCTATACCGCTTATTTTCAAATCGCGTATTTTTATTTGATCAAAATACTTTTTAGCTATAACATATTGTGCGGTTTTAAAAAACATCTCATATTGGATAAAGGACAGCATAAACTTCTGCTTTAAAGTAAGGTCCTTACGGAGAGATAATTCTATCTGGTGCATCCTATCTACGAACGATGGGTGTTTATATTCTTGTCCGGCAAACTTAAAAAAATCAAGGGCGGAAATCCAAAGTAACAATCTATCTTTTACAGCAAGGTCTGTTATGCTTTGTTTTCCAAATGTTTTTGAGCTCGTCAAAGAAGGATTTAAAAGACTAGATATCTCTTGATAAACACCAAGCTTTTTAATGACTATCATTGGCTCATATTGAAGAAGTGCGTAAAATCCTCCTTCTTGATTTTTTACCAATGTCTTCTGTGGAGCTTTTTTCACCTGAGAAAAGCCTGTGCTCATCAGACTAAAAGTTCCATAAAAACTCATAAGCACAATATGTCTTCGCAAAAGCGCCACTTTTTCTCCATCCCGTCCAGCATACAAACCCCCTGTAACACGAGGATATCTTTTTCCCACGATACAGGTATAATTCCTCCGTAACGCTTTAAGCTATTTAAATTCTTGTAAAACCTTTACACGGGGTATTGTGAATGACTTCAGATACTCAACTCGATCTCAGTGTCATTATGATCGTGCACAATGAAGAAAGCAACTTAGAAGATTGCTTGAACGCTCTACCTCAAGGCTGCGAACTTATCATCGTAGACAGCGGCAGCAAAGACAACACTCTCCAAATAGCCACAGACTTCGGCGCCAAAGTCTTGGAGCGAAAATTCACCAACTACGGGGATCAGAAGAATTTCGCTCTACAGCACGCGACCCGCAAATGGGTCTTGTCTTTAGATGCTGACGAACGTTGCTCCAGCACACTACAACAGTGGCTGGAAACCTATTGCCTAAAAAATAGGCAAAAAAACCAACCTCATTCCAATACACTTTATCAAGTCCAGCGCCACCTTATCTTTATGGGCAAAAGAATGCGTTTTGGGGGGTGCAGCGACAAGCCACTGCGTTTTTTTCCAAATCATCCTCAAATAAAGTTTCAGGGAGAGGTTCACGAATCTATTCCTAGAACCAGCATGAATATAGCAACTTTACCCGGGTATATTGCACATTATAGCTATAAAGACTGGAGTGAATACCTTCATAAATTCAACCTCTATACCAGCTTAAGCGCAAACAAAAGGTCGACCTATAACCCTAAAGTTGCCCCCTTAAGCATCATCGTCCATGCCCTGCGGCCTTGGATTGAGTTCGTGAAACGATACTTTTTAAAGCTAGGCTTTCTCGATGGCTATGCGGGATATAGTTACGCTCTTGTCAGCAGCATGTATGCCTTTATGAAATATGCAAAACTGAGAGAATTGTATGAAAAAGCAAAAAAACCCGCCTAAACTATGGCTACTCTCGTCCAATCGTTGGTACAGCGCCATTTCAGCGTACTGTATTGAGATGAGTCAAGGCCTACAGTCACAACACGTGGCTCACCAAGTCACCTTGACGTGTCACTCAAAGGCCCTCAAAGTTGCTCTACAAAGAAATCTTCCTCTAACAAAAACAATAGTTTCCTTTAGCGTAAACAAATACTATAAGCTTTTGCGTATTTACATGATGTTTTATCCTCGCATTGCTGTATCTTTTGGAGGTCCTGAGGCTACTTTTTTACAATTTTTAAGCCTTATAATTCCTATACAGCACATACGTTTCAAGGGAGATTGGCAAAAACATACTCATCTAAAAAACCTCGCACCTTTTTTATCCAAATTAAGTACGGTTGGGGTAAAACACATTATTCTTCCTAATCAAAAAATTCAGCAACAGCTTAACCAAAGAAAAATTCTCAATACTTCCATCATTCCCTTTGGATCGAGTCAGATACGTAAGTCTTTTATTCCATACGCAGGACAAAGTGATCTGCTTATTGTCGGGCGGCTCGACCCAGTCAAAGGACATGCCCACTTCTTTAAAATTTTTCATGCTTTCCTAAAGTTACTTACAAGAAAAGAAATACCTCACCCTAAGCTCCAGCTTATCGGGCTCCCCGCGAACCTCAGTGCAAAAGACTTAAGATTAGCTACGAACGCTGCGGGACTACGTCCAGATAAGGACATTGAGTGGCTCCAGCAGCATGTAAGCAACCTCAACGAGTATATGAGCTTATGCAGTGTAGGCATTATTTGTTCGCTCGACTCCGAGCATATCTGTCGAGTTGCTGTAGAATTTTTACGTTGTGGGACGCCACTTTTTTTATCTGGAGCCGGGGGACTCGAAGAGTGCTTATTTGAAAATACGGGGGTTAGCTATCAAGGGTTAGATATTCAAAAGAGCGCAGAACTACTCTACAGGCTGTGGCAACAAGCCATCTTAGAAACCGACGAGCAGCGGCAAGCTCGCGCTCAAGCTGCACAAGAGCGCTTTAACTCCGAGCAAATGGGGCGAAAGCTTCTCGAACTCATTGAGAGGTTGAGTCTGCAGCAAGAATACCATAAATCCTCTCCAGCTCTGCCACCGAAAAGTAAGTAATCTCGATAGTACCTTTTTCGACTCCCCCCTTTAATTTAACCTTTGTCCTCAAATTCTGACGCAAATTCTCTGCAATATATTCGAGATCAAAACTGCTAGTTTCTTCAAGAGCAGATCCCCCTTCGGGTCGAGATGGACTTACCTCTTGTTTCCACCTTTTTGCTAGTTTTTCTGTAGCACGCACCGAAAGATCTTTCTTTACGATCTCTTGGCGTAATTGTTCTTGCTGATCCTGAGAAACAAGCCCAGCAAGCACCTTGGCATGCCCCATAGACACGACTCCAGAGCAGAGGTCCTCTTGCACCGTCAAAGGAAGCTCCAAAACACGTAATAAATTAGTAATATAAGTCCTATCTTTACCCACCAGATGAGCGCACTCAGCTTGGGAAAGCTGATGCTTACGAATAAGCTGCAGATATGCTTTAGCCTCTTCGATTGGATTAAGTTGCTCTCTTTGGGTGTTCTCAATAATTCCCAAAGTTAAATCTTTATCTTCAAGGTGGTCTACATAACTCACAGGAACCCGGGGTAATCCTGCAAGCTTGGCAGCACGCAACCTTCTCTCACCTGCGATGAGCAGCAAGTGAGGCCCCTTGCCATCCTCTGGATGCATTTCACGCACGATAAGAGGTTGTAGAATGCCATTTTCAGCCACGCTAGTCGAAAGCTCCTGCAAAGCTTTGTCTGAAAATACCTTCCGAGGCTGGTTAGGGTTCAAGCAAATTGCCTCCACCGGAACATGGCTAAACCGTCCCACATTATGTTTTTTTGACGCCTCCCAAGCTGAGGCACCAGCCCGTTCCACAAGTTGCTTCTCCACCCCTAACGGATTTGGTTGAGAATAGCTTTCCTCTGTTTGCATTGCGCTTTCCTTCTTGTCGATGTGCCACGTGGCACACTCATAATATTTCACACGGATGGGCGATGTGCCACGTGGCACACTTCTCTTTTACCACAAGGGACGATGTGCCACGTGGCACACTTCTCTTGCTCTGTGTCCTCTTGACATAGCACAAACAAAAAAAGCCTGCCAGAAAAGCTTCTGGCAGGCTCCCACAAAGAGGAAATGACCGTGTTATTTCACCATGAAGGCAATGACAAAACACAATAGAGCTTGTAACTCCATAAAGACAAGCGAAAGAATCAGGGGAGTAAATACTTCACCTTTAGCAGAAGGGTTACGGGCCACTCCTTCTAATGCAGCGCTCGCTGCACGGCCTTGTGCAGAAGCTGCTCCAAAAGCACCCAAACCAATCGCTAACGCGGCAGCTAGGGGCCCCCAGTTGGTTGCCACAGCCTCCATAGACTCACCCATCTCATGACCAGCAGCAAATGCTTGCGCACCACACAGAGCGAAAACCATAAGGCCAAAGCCACTCATAAGTCTTTTTCTCATCATTCACCTTTCTATACTTAACAACAACCTTTAATGATCGTGCGAAATCGCCATACTTATATAAATCGCGGTCAATAGTGCAAATACAAAGCTTTGTACCACCGCTACCAACAACCCAAAGAACAAGAATACCGCGGGAACAACTAGAGGCACTATACTTGAGAAAACCCCAACAATCAAATGATCACAAAAAATATTTGCCAACAAGCGAAACGCTAAAGAGAGGGGCCTGACTGAATGGCTAATGGTTTCAATGCAAAGAAATAGCGGGGCTAAAACCAACATAGGGCCTGAAAATTGTTGAATATACTTTACACCGTGCTCACGAATCCCGGCAAAATTATAGACGACAAAAGCTAAGCACCCCATTGCCAAATTTATAGAAAAATTTTCGGTGGCAGGAACAAATCCAGGCACCAGCCCAGAAAGGTTACACATCAAAATAAAGAGAAACAACCCCGAAATAAATGGCAGGAATTGAATAAAGTTTTTGCCACAGTTATCTTTAGTCAGCTGATACAAAAAGTCCATCGTCAGGTCGACTCCTTCAGCCAAAGAAACCCGACCACTCGGATCAAACTGTTCCACTGTAATAGATTTGTCAACAGCACTCCGATAGAGCAACCCCACCACCAGTAATAAGAGAAGCCCCCATAAAGCACCAAAAATAGGCGCATACATCTGCGTACCACAAAAACTTTCTGAGAGTGACGCATATATATTAAGTCCCGCAGCTTGTGCGGAGGACTCAAAAAGACCCCAACAAGTCAGACTTCTTAAAACAACTGATTTCATATGCTTTATCCTTCTCCAGCTTTCTCTATCTATTCAAAAAAGCAGCTTTTTATCTGCTCTCAATGCCCAACACAAACATAAAACTAAAGCACTTGTGACGCCCCCGACCAACCTTAAGCCACTAAAGCCCTCTCGTCGTAGCAAAAAAAACAACGTTACCAGAAAAAGAGCTTTGAAAACACATAGCACAGACATAAGCTTCCAGGGGCGGGGCTTACTTGCAGAATGGTTCCACAACCCCCTAATCATAGCCCAGTAAAAGGAAATTGTCAGCCCAAACCACAAAAAACCCAAAGCATAGTCCACAAGCACCCCTTCCAACTACCAAGCCTCTGCATTATTTATCTAACCATAGAAGATAGCGGACCAAAGTGTAAATAGCATGGCCCCACAAAAGCCCCACCACACACACAATAATCCAGCTCCAAGCCCCTTCTGCCAAGGGAACCCACTCCTGCAAGTAAGGCTCGACCACAAAACCTAAAAACACCGCAGAGACCATCTGCATAGACACCGCAAGGAGGGCACCAAAAGCCTTTGTTGAGGATCTCATCCTAACCTCTATAATCTATTTACGGCTACGAGTGCAACCCTGCGCACACCCCTGCAGCTGAGACAAGCCAAAAATCTAAGAGCTTGTCAGAAACGTTTTTCGTTTGCTGTAGCTAGAGAAATGATGCTATACTGGGCGCCCTCGGAGAGCTTCATACAACCTGGTAGGGTCTCTCTTTTTCCCTATACCATCTATGAGATTTGAAATGAACTCTTTGTTTAACAATCCTGGCGAACATAATTCCCAAACACGGAAAAAGTCCGAAACTCTTTTCCTAGAGGACAGTTCTCAGCCAAGCCCTTGTGACGCTTGGCATTGTATACAAGTAGAGTTACACTCTCGACTTGATCCAGATACCTATCGCAATTGGATCTTACCTATCAAGTGTGAGCCAAACGGACCTCATTCTATAAAACTTATAACCGAAGACCTGATCTGTTATCAAGCCATAAAAGGTGAACTGCTCGTCCAAATATTTAACTGCAGAGACCAACTCGGATTTTCAGATATTGAAATTTGTGTGGACTTCGATCGCAGTAAGTTTCCAGAATTCGAACAGCACCTTACAGAGGAGCCCATCCAAGAAGCGGAAAAAAGTCCTCTATTACAACATAAAGCGGTCGAGCCTCTACCTAAAGCAGCGCTACACACACAGACAGAAACTCCACAACCACGTACAGCCACATCATCAGCCCCTGCCGGGGTACTCAAACCTAACCCCAACTACACCTTTGAAAATTTTGTACGCGGGGCCAGTAACCAATTTGCCTTAGCTAGCTGCCTCAATGTCGCCGCAAACCCTGGCGATAGCTACAACCCCTTGTTTTTATATGGATCTACAGGGTTAGGCAAAACTCACCTACTCCACGCGGTAGGAAACAAAGTTAGAGAAACACGGCCTGATTTAGTCGTTTCCTACATTAGCAGCGAACGCTTTATGAATGAAATGATTCATTGCATACGCCACAACAAAATGTGGGACTTCCGCCACAAATATCGCCACAGCGATGTCTTCTTAATGGATGACATTCAATTTATCTCTGGAAACAAAGCGGCCACTCAAGAAGAATTTTTTCACACCTTCAACTCCCTCTACGAAGCTAAAAAACAGATCATCATAACCTCCGACCTCTTTCCCCAAGATATTCCTGAAATCGAAGAGCGGCTGCGTAACCGCTTTCAGTGGGGGCTTATTGCGGATATTCAACCTCCTGATATGGAGCATCGGGTTGCGATATTAATGGCCAAAGCAGACCAACTACAAATAGAGCTCAACCTCGATCTCGCAGAGTATATTGCACATCGGGCCAAGCGCAACGTACGCGAGCTTGAGGGAGCTTTGCATCGCATTGCCGCTTTTGCTTCTCTACAAGGGCGCCCCGTAGATAAGTCTCTAGCCACAGAAATCTTTGTGTCCTTAAGTGGTAGCTCTGCACCAAAGCAGATTGAAGTCTCCCATATACAAAAAAAAGTCGCTGAACACTTCAAAGTTCGCCTAGGAGATTTAAAGTCTGCTAAGCGTCATCGCCACCTCTCACTACCCAGACAAGTAGCCATGTTTTTATCCAGAAAATACACCGAAGCATCTTTTCCCGAAATTGGTAAGAAATTTGGAGGTAAGAATCACACCACTGTTATGCACGCTGTAAAAAAAATCGACCAAGAAAGGCTTATAGACATGGACCTCAAAGCCAGCATGGACTCCATTGAGCGTGCCCTAGAAAAGGAACAGACGAGACAGTTGTGACGAAGGGGCCTGTGGATAAGTGGCTCCTTTTATGTGGATAAGCTGTGGATAACATTTCGACGTTTTTTTTATCCACAGCTTTACACACACTCTATCCACAGGTTTTGCACAGGGTTATACACATGCTAAACAAGATATTTTGATATTATTT
>JAPPOJ010000284.1 GCA_028817975.1 Zetaproteobacteria bacterium
GTAGAAATATGTAAAACATTGTTGATTTTTAATGAAATTCTTGAGAAGAATGTTTTAGATGTTTTTTAAACCGAAGATAAACAATACCTGGCCCGGCGTGGGTCACATGGCGGAGTTTAAGCTCGATGAACTCTTGTTAAAGTGACTTACTTTATAGTGGAGCAGTGTATTGTGAAAGGAAAGACCTTGGTTCCGGTAAAAGTTTCTCCTGCTAGAAGTCTCGCATACGATGCCTTTAGAGAAGTCAGGTTTTTAGGGCAAGCTCCTGATGTCTATTTACAACAGCAGTATCAAATGGAGAGTCGCCGTTTAAAGCAGATTGACCGTAATTTTGTAAAAGAGTTGCTATATGGGAGTTTGAGGTGGTACTCAAAAATTCATTGGATCTTGCAAAATATCTCTAAACGTAAGCTGGAAGAGTGCTCCCCAGAAGTGGTGACAGCCCTTGTGCTTGGAGGTTATCAGATTTTTTACTTAGACCGTGTGCCAGACCGTGCTGCCGTAAATGAGTCGGTGGAGTATGTTCGGGAACGAAATCTTTCTCATGCAGTGAGCTTTGTAAACGGAGTGTTGAGGACAGCTTCGAGAAGAAGTCAGTATTTCCCTAAGCCAGATAAAAGTAAGGCCCCTGTAGAATTTTTTGCATTACAGTACGCTCATCCGGAATGGATGGTACGCCGGTGGATGTCTCAGTTTAAGCCTGAGTTATTAAAAGAAATTTTAGTAAGTAATAATCGTGTACCTGTACAGTTTTTACGTTTAAATGTTTTGAGGATGCAAGGTGATGAGGTTAAGGAGTTTCGTTCTAGAATACTACGCGAAAGTCGTGTGCATACGGAGCGTCGCTGCTTGCGTTCTTGTCTGAGTGTCACAGGAAACTTTAACCCGCAAACAGAAAAGCTTTTTGAAGAGGGGCTGTATAGTGTGCAAGGGGAAGCTTCGCAGTTGATTAGTGTGATGTTGGCCCCGCAAGCTGGAGACAATATAGTTGATGCATGTTGCGGGCGTGGCGGTAAGATGGCACACCTGTTTGAACTGAGTGGTGGGCAGGCGAAAATTTTAGGGGTGGATCCACAACAGGCTCAATTGGAAAGGGCTCAAGAGAGCTTTGTGCGGCTTGGATTTGACCAGGATAAGTTGTCCTTGTGGCACGGAGAGTTTGGCAAGTTGTCTTTGGAACGAGCTCCAGATAAAATTTTGTTAGATGCCCCATGTAGTGGCTTAGGTGTCCTCCGTCGTCATCCTGAAGGTAAGTGGCACAAGCCTGTTGAAATCATTGAAAAAATGTATAAACTGCAGCGCCAATTGATAAAGCATGCGTTGCAAATGTTGAAGGTAGGGGGTTATCTTGTTTACTCGGTATGCTCTTTTGAACCGGAAGAAACTTCTCATCAGTTAGAGTGGATAGAGAAAGAGTTCGGTGATAACGTTGAGGTGCAGAGGTTGGTAGGCAGGGTTCCTGATTATTATCGAAGATATTTTGTGCAAGATAAGCTTCTGTTGATTTATCCCAGCAATAAAGATGATATGGATGGGTTCGGTGCTTTTATGGTTCGTAAAGTATCTGAATAATTTTGTTGCTTGGTTCTGTGCTTTGTTCCGGCTGCAAAGATCGCGGGTTGGGAGTCTTTGCTTGCTTTCTTGCACATATCTGTTGGGTTGTGTTTCGTATTCGTGCTTATATGCAAAGGAATTATCGGCTTTTGAGGCGCAATTTCAAAGTTATCGACAGTATCAGGATTTTGTTTTAGGTGTTGTCAATCGTGCGAGTCGCCATGTGATGCTTGCTGTGTTTGCCTTGCATGATGGTGAGATCACCTCAGCATTGCATCATGCTCAGGTAAGAGGCATCCCTGTTTTTGTGGCGCTACACCCTCAAGATATAGATGACTACCTTAGCCAATATCCTTACTTGAGAATGCACCGTATTCGGGTGGCCAAAAAACCTTGGCCATTCTCGCGTATAAGTCGAGGGGCGTTGATGGTGGATGGGGCGATCTATCTGTTGTCTGCCGACTTTGACCGTGATCAGCGCGTGCCATTGGTGGTGAGAAGGCTGAGGGGTTCCACTGCGCAGAGAAAGCAGGTTTTAGAGTTTTTTATGGCTTTATTACCGCAGTCTTTTTTGGCTAAGCAGCGTCGTCGTAATGCCATTCACAAAGAAAGTTCTCTGGATAGAAAGGGGTCTTCTCAAAAGAAAGAGAGGCCCGGGCCCTCGCTCCGTGAAGCCCAGGACTTCCAGCCTTACCGTTACTCGGGAAATCGTGCGGTAAGACCCCAAAATATACCGGGAGTGTTGCCGGGTACTCCAAAGTACCAGAAGCTTGGACGTCCGGCGATGAATGACGGCTAGCTTGGTTCAAGCATTTTGCTTGTAGCCGAATATTTTTATATGTAAAGAGGGATATTTATGCAACTTCACTGGAATAAGCGTGTTTTTATGAAATGGTTTGGCTGGCTGCTGGTGTGTGTGAGTCTTTCCGCATGTACGAAATATTGTAGTAAGTCCCCTGGGGATTATTCTCCGGAAGAGGTGGTTGAGCATTATTTAGAGCTGGCATTGAATGTTACTCGGGTGGAGCAAAAAGCCGAAATGATGGAATGGACAAGCGGTGATTTAGCCTCTGCACTTGCCCAAGCAACAGATGAGACCTTTAAAGGAGCCTATATTGATAGAAAGTATGATGTGCAACGCTTCTCTATTGTGAGACGAGCAGATCAGACTCCGCGAGAGACGGAGATTACATATCTATTGGTATATAAAGACCTTGGGAAAGGAGGTGTCGCTGTGGAGGAAGCTACACTTGTAGAAGTAGAAAATACTGTGTCTCTTATGAAGAGTAAAGGAAGATGGTTGATTGATGAGGTGGTAGGAAGTAAGACAACCTTCGACTTTGCGGTTACGGAAGAGTCCAAAATAGAAGCCTCCGCACCTTAGACCTATCCGGCTTTGGGGATGTCTAGTCCTCCTAGTAAAGCAACTTGACCAAGAGAGTGGATTTGGCTTGGATTTGAAAAAGAAGGCTTTCTCCCCCGCTTGGGGGCTTTAAAATTGTGGATTTTAGACTCCAATTTTTGTAGTGATTCTGCATCTTTTAATTTGGTCAACATTTCTTGGTAAATCGGTTTCATATGGATTTTTTCGAGTAGCTTGATGATAGGTTCAAAATAGATCTCTTGGCGTGTTTTATACATGATAAGGATGAGGTCACGGGCTAAGTGACGGTGATTTAGCTCGATGGCAATTTGAAACAGGGCAACTAAGTGTTTGAGCCATGTCTCTCCAATTTCTCTTTGTGAGTGAAACTTTACGGTGATATGGTCTGTGAATTGCTGTAAAAAAAGCACAAATCGATCTGTCTGCTTGAGTAGGTGGCTCTTTAAGGATTCATGTAAGATAGCTTGACTCTCTGCGCTTCCATTGAGCGCAAGGGGCAGGTTCTCTAATAAAAAAGTTAACGAAATGTTTTCTGATTTTTTATCGAATAACCGCATGAATACGTAGTCGATAATTGTGTGCCCGAAACGGCACATAATACGGTCTAGGTCTTGCTGACTGTAATGTAAACCGACTGCTTTGGAAAAATAATGCCATAAGCTAAGTCGGATGGACATGTGACTTTGATTACTCGCTGAAATGAGGTGAGTCGTTACGTGTTTTACACTTTCTTTGCGAATAGATGTTTGATGAACATCAAGTGTTTCGCTTTGGTGGGCTTGCATTAGATAAAGTCCTAACTCACATAAGAGCGCGATACTATATGCGAAGTGCTCTTCCGAGTGACTATGTTCTTGATATTCGAGTCCAATCACGATGTCGGAAAACTGACATGCGCGGTTTCCGGTGACGTCTTCTTGTACAAGTTTGACCAGTAGATGATCGATGTGAGGCCCCATCGGGTGCTGGAACAGCCAGATGACAAGATTCTCGATGACGTCTCCTGATCCTATACCGATGGCAATTCTTTTACAGAAGACTTCGACAAAAACTTCGACAAGCTCCATTCTTGTTTGATCATCCCACTTTTTCCCAATTTTGCGTGCTTCTGTACTTGTCATAATGACACCGGTAGCGAGGCAGATATGTGCTTCGTCGGGTGTGGTACATGACTTCCATTTTCCCGAGAATTTGGTTTTTTTTGGTGTTGTCGGCTTGTTCAATCGGAACCCCTTTTCTTAAGAGTTGCTATTACTCAAAATGGCGTTGGCTTGATCGATAAGGTTTTGTATTTGATGACATATTTCTTCGTCAAGGTGGATAAAGCGTAAGCCATAGCCCATGGGTTCGCTATTGTTGTAGCGCATGACTTCTGCTTCTGCTTGAAAGGGTCGGATCTGTCCACCTGCGACTTTGCAGGTCACTTTCAATTTATCGCCTACTTCAAACAAAAGCTTGGTTGTTTCGACAAAGAGTCCGCTTGCGGAGATATTGACACCACTGCCGATCATGAGTTCGTTGTTATTGTGTACGATGACTTGCCCTGCCACTGTGGCACGTGGTGAGCGTTCGTTCGTGTTTGTCGATACTTCTTCAATCCCTACAGGATTTGAAGCAGCTACCCCTGCAGAAGGAGGTGGTGGTGGGGTTGTTGGCTGAATACCTAGTTCTACGAGGCATTCATTAAGGGGCTGCCAGTCCTTCCAGCCCGCTTTATATAAGTAGACAAAAGATGTAAATTCTCCTGATTGGATCTTTTCAATGATTGTGGAAGAATGAAAAGGTCCGGACTGTTGTTGGTTCTGATATACAAACCAGGTTTTTTCTTGTGAATCCACTTCAACCTCCTGCACAGTGGTGGCGCTCCCTTGGATCGGGGAGTTGCAAGAAATGGTTTAGTTAAAAATAAAAAAATCAAAAAACTTAATTTTTTAGAGGTGTTTATAGGATGAATTGTTTGCATCTGCTCTTGAAGTGGCTACTCTTGTCGTTATTTGGGCTATCGTTGAGTGTGAACAGCCCGTGCCTTTTTGCTGTGTCATTGAAACGAGTTGCTGGAATCCCAATACACTTGCCGCCCAGTGTAGAGAAGTGGAGGTGGTTTCAGCGTCAGCCCCCTGCTTGGCACCAGAGACTGTGGCTCTATGTGGAAAAAAAAGGTGTAAAGTGGGAGGATTGGCATTGGCAGTGGAAAATAGCTTGGTTAAATGCTTGTCGTGATCGACGCTGGCAGGGGTGTCGGAAGCTTCTTGGGTGGGCTTTGAACGATCGCGCGAAGTTTATTGCTACAAACGCTGTCACGTTGGTGCCCTATCATTGGAAGCCTACGGAATCTAGTCGCATTTTGCGTGCTTTGTTAAAAAGGTCGACCTTGCTTGGTCAGGAGCGACCAGCTCCAGGCTTACAGATGCTTGTCGCTAAAATACGTCAAAGTTTGGCTTCGATGTAGCGTGTGGGTAGATTTTTTGTCTTGAGTCTGTATCAAGGGATTCTCAGTAGGCATTCAGTTATGATATTTTGGGAGGTTGTGACCCCCATTTTATATTTCTGCGTTTACTGAATACAACAGAGGAGTACGCTATTGAGTCGGAGTAAACGGAAAAAGACGAGGCATTTTGTTCGTCAGCAGCCACGTAAACCTATTGATTTGCCTCCTTTCGATAAATATTGGCATTATATGGAGTCTGTACAGGCCCCAGAAGTAGATGCAGAGTTTTTTGAAAAGGTATATCGACGTATTCATCAACTCGAGCCTAAAGTGCTCCAAGAAGACTTCTGTGGTACACATGCTGTTTGTTGTGAGTGGGTGAAACGCCATGAGTCCTATCGTGCGGTGGGTGTGGATATCGATCCAGAACCTATTCAGTACGGGGCTGAACATTACCAGTCTCAGTTACAACAGGATCAGTGTGACCGTATTCAAATTGTAGAAGGGGATGTCCTTCAGCATACCCATTCGGTATCTGCCGATATCGTGGTAGCGCTCAACTTTAGTTATTTCTGTTTTAAAGAGCGTTCTATTTTAAAGAACTACTTTACGAAGACTTATGAGAGGCTTGCCCCCAGAGGCCTCTTCTTTATGGACTGCTTTGGGGGGAGTAAATGCTCTGAGCCTAATGAAGAGGAGACAGAACATGCCGATTTGAAGTTCAGCTATTTTTGGGATCAGAAGCAGTTTGATCCTATTAACAATGCGTCACAGTTTGCCATACACTTTAAGCGTTACGGTGAGGATAAGCGAGAAGACGTATTTACTTATAACTGGCGCATGTGGTCCATTGCAGAGTTACGAGACCTTCTTGAGGAAGTTGGTTTTAAGAGGGTGCATGTTTATTGGGAAATGCATGACGAGGATGGAGATGGCAATGGAGAGTATGAGCCTGTGACGCAAGCAGAGGACTGTGAAGCTTGGGTTGCTTATGTTATTGGTGAAAAGTAGCCCTCTCTTACTGTTTGCTGATAATCGCTTCAGTCGCAAGGGCAAGTGTAGCGTTTTTCATCATCACAGAGAAGATCTCTATTTACACATCGATTGCTAATGCTCTCCAAGCATGTGGTAATAGAGCTTATGTGTAAATAGGGCTGCTCCTCGTTGCCACTAAGTATGTTGTAGGCTTGTTCTAAAACCTCTGCGACGCTTAAGTCGATGCAAGTTCCATATGTAAGCGTTTGTGTGGCGAAGCTATTGCCGGCCTGACACTCTGTGCATAGAGAGTCACATTTATTCTCTTCTTCTTGGTTGCGAGAGCATAAATCAAAATCACTGTTGAGTTGGGCAGCAAGCCAGTTTTTGGTGAGTTGTTGTATTCTAGACTTTCCCTTTAACCATTCTTGTAATTCATAAAGTTGGGTTGGGTTTTCAAGGACAACCTCCTGTTGGCCTTGATTTAGAGGTATGAGGATGCCGTCTGGGTAGGCCTTATGAAAATTTCTCCGTAGATATTCTGTGGTCTTGCTATTGCTGGGGTCCGTCCATTCGTCATAGTTGTAGGTTACGAACTCTTCGCACTTAGGAGTCGCCGGCTCGGATGGGGATAAGGAGGTGTTGGGTGAGATGGAAGCTGATGGCGATAAGGTTGCATATTGGGAAGGGCTAGGTGTTATGGAGTTAGAGAAAACAGGAGTGCTGGAAGGGGATTGTGAGCGAGTGGGAGATGTAGAAGGGCTTGGTAAGTAGGTGATGGAAGGTGTGGGGTCAGAAGGAAGGGGGAGTCTAGAGGGAGAAGGTGTATTGGACATTGTGGGTGAGGTAGAGAGAGTAGGGTCCGCAGAAATGACGGGTGGGAGAGAGGTGTCAGGG
>JAPPOJ010000155.1 GCA_028817975.1 Zetaproteobacteria bacterium
CTATCCAGTTCATCACAGCTCCTTTTCCCTAAACCGACCTCCACTTTAGAGGACAGCAGAAGTCTTTCGTTATTTATTATTTGAATTGACTTTTATTTAAATATGTGGTCGAATACCCATCGGCCACTTTGAACCAAGTTGAAAGCGTACCACAACTAAACAAAAATATGGAAGAAAACCTTTATTTTTAGGGGTATTTATACAAATCACACATCAATCTCCCTAAATTACAGGTTAAACAGCACACCGTGTGGTGAGCAACTTCATCCGAAATGCATGACCGTTCATTCTAGAATAGAAAAGACTGTTCTCACACTACCTAGAGAGGAAAGACAAATTGACCAGGCTAAAGATTATTGAATGGCCACATCCGACCCTTGAAACCCGTGCAGAGGAGGTTACTCTTTTTGATGATGCCTTCAAAGCATTTGTCCAAGATATGCATGAGACCATGCGTGCAAAAGGAGGCATTGGACTCGCCGCCAATCAAGTGAATGTACTCAAAAGAGTGACCGTTATCGAAATTCCGTATATGGAACCAGAAGAAGCCAGTGAAGATCATGAGCCACGCAAGGAATGGCATGATAAAACTTTCACCTTTGTCAATCCAAGAATCATTCATCGTGAAGGCAAACAGAAGTACTTAGAAGGCTGCCTAAGTTTTCCCGAACTCTTCGAGTGGGTCGAACGAGCAGACAAAATAACTGTCGAAGCCGAAGATGAGAATGGCGTCACGTTTCGCGTCGATGCCGATGGTACCTTTTCCGTTTGCCTCCAGCATGAAATAGACCATCTAGATGGTATCGTGTTTTTCAAACGTATGAGCCGCTTGAAAGCTCAAATAATTAAGAAAAAAATGCAGAAACGTCACCTAGTTCGTGGCTAAAGAGTGAAAAGCTCCTGGTTCACAGGAACAGACTGAGGTATGCTTTCTGCTTGAACTATGAAGTATGACCTCAAAACTCTCCTGCCACCAAATCACAGCATTTTCGAGTAGCAGCATAGAGTGCAACAGAAAGGAGTTCCATGACTCCCCTAACCATTTCACCGTCTCTACTTTCAGCAAATCCAATCGACTACACCTCTGCCATCACAGAATGTGAAGCATCCGAAGCAGACTACTTACATATTGATGTCATGGACGGTCATTTCGTTCCTAACTTAACTTTCGGGTTACCACTCATCCGCGCACTCAAAGCAAAAACTACCCTCCCTTTGGACGTGCACCTGATGATCTCAAACCCAGATGAGCGTTTCCAAAGCTACCTAGATGCAGGAGCAGACATCCTCACTTTTCATCTCGAAGCCAGCACACACCCCCACCGCACTGCAAGCGCTATTCGCGCACAAAACAAGCAGGCTGGCATTGCACTCAACCCACACTCCCCTCCAGAGCTTGCCAGAGAACTTTTTCCTTACGTAGACCTGATACTCGTTATGTCGGTCAATCCAGGCTTTGGAGGGCAAAAGTTTCTGGAACATATACCCACAAAAATTGAACAGCTGCATAACATGCTGAAGCAAAGAGGGCTTGAACAGCAGGTCACCATTGCCGTAGATGGTGGGATTCATACACAGACACTTCCCATGTGCTACAAAAAAGGAGCCTCGCGCTTTGTGGCTGGCTCCAGCCTTTTCAAACAACAGCCGATGACAACAGCTATGCAAGAACTTCGTGCATCCGTAAATTCAGTTTAGACCATGGAGAGAAACACACATGCAACCGATCCCTCCCTGGACCACTTTAGTCCGCACAACTTGGACAGGAAAGCTAATCCTTCTTAACCTGCTGGCTTTCATTGCCACTTCGTGGTGGTCAGGCAACTTGCTTGCCCCCGATGCTGGTGTGCTATACCAACTTGGCGCACGCGATGTTGTAGCCATTTTTCAAGGAGAGTCGATTCGCTACCTGACTTCCATGTTCTTACATTTCGGCATGCTACATTTTACTTTGAATATGCTTGCGCTGCGTGTAGTCGGTTACCAAATAGAGCAAATCCTGGGCTCTTTATGGTTTCTTCTGAGCTATGTGTGCACAGGAGTCGGGGCGAATGTTTTCGCGATCTTCTTTTCAACCTCTGTTGGGGTCGGAGCCTCTGGAGCAATCTTCGGCTTGATTGGAGTAGGCTGCTGCTTTGAATACTTAAGTGAATGGAAAAAGTTTCGTATGCTACAGCAGTCCTTTCACTTTGCAGCACCGAACCTTATCGAAGCTTCTAATCAACAACCTAGGTTTAAGATAGTACCTGGTCCTTACAGCGCTATGACAATCCTTAATATTGCCCTAGCTCTGGTATTAAACTTTCTTTTTTCACTTTCTTCGTCCATAAACATAGGCATCGATCAGGCAGCACATATGGGGGGACTCTTAACAGGGATATGCATGAGCATCGCATTTTTACTGCGATACCCAAATCGTTTACTTCAAAGACATAGCCAACTGCTCTCAAGCCTCACAGTACTCACACTAATGAGTGCTCTCGGGTACGCACATCGACACTTTACCCACACAGATTACCTAGCCCAACTTTTTTTAGCTGAAAGTTTGGAGATGAATGAGCCTATACAGAAGTGGGCTAGCCTATCCAGAGGGATTCAAATTTACCCAAACCACGCCCTGCTAAGATTACAACGCGCAGAGGTACTGCTCAAAGCTGGAGAAGAGAACATGTCACTGCAAGACATACTAGCAATTCCCACATCCCCCGAAAATGAGAGTATGATAAAAATTTGGCTCAATAGAATGGAAAAAGAAGGGTTTGCACAGCAAATCAAAAAAGTGAGGGCTTTTCGAAATTAGACATCAGCAGCGCCACACCACGGTGAATCATCCATAAGATTGATGCAGTGCATTCATCTTAGGGATAATTCACAACTACCCAAAACACGGCGTTAAAGGTTTTTCGTAATTCTCGAAGTGCAATGATGCAAAGACTAGCGCTTTTTTACGGCTTCACGTAATGCTGAACCAGGCTTGAAGACAGGCGCCCACTTTGCGGGAATCCGAATCTCTTCACCTGTACGAGGATTTCTTCCTTTACGCGCTTTTCTTTTAACTGCAGAAAAGGTTCCCAGCCCAGAAATCTTAACTCCTTCACGACGGACGTTAGAGTAGATAGCATGTAAGAAAATTTCTACAAAGCGACCCGCATCAACCTTGGTGATTTCCATTTCTTCAGCAATGTACTCAATTAACTCAGCTCTGTTCATTTTAACTTTTCCTTATCTGGATATTAACGTCCAACACACACAATTGCGTCCGGAACCTGTGGTATACCAAATTTTTTTCATCATGCAAACTAAATTTGCACCCTGAAGGTAGAGAATCATGTTTTTTAACACCTCAAAATTGTTTATACCTTATTTGGCAACATTTTTTTCAGACATTTGGAGATCTTCTCCATTTTCACGCAGTATCTAGAGGATAAGATATGTTAGAAAATAAGTCAGGAATCATCATGGGCATCGCAAACAATCGCTCCATAGCATCTGCAATTGCAACACACTGTTACCGCAACGGAGCCAAAGTTGGCTATAGTCACCTACCGGACAGCTCTGGCAAGATGAAGTCACGCGTCGAAAAAGTCGTACAACCGCTCGAACCTGTATTCTTAGAACCTTGCGATGTAAACTCGGATGCAAGTTTAGAAGCCTTTTTTAATCAGGCCAAGCAGTCCATGGGTAAAATTGATTTTCTGGTTCATTCCATTGGTTTCGCTCCCCTAGAAGACCTCCGTTGCGACACCATCGACACCTCCAGGGAAGGATTCAAAGTTGCACTGGAAACCAGTGCCTATTCGTTAATCGCCGTCGCCAATAAAGCACGCCAGATTTTAAAACCTGGAGGGTCCATTCTCACACTCACTTACCTCGGAGGAGAACGCGTTATTGAGGGTTACAATCTCATGGGAATTGCCAAAGCTGCTCTAGAAGCTGCTGTCAAATACTTGGCCGTCGACTTAGGAGGAGAGAACATTCGTGTCAACTCCATCAGTGCAGGCCCCATCAAAACACTTGCAGCTTCCGCAATCAGTGATTTTTCTAAGATGTGCAGCATCAATGCTGATATGGCGCCCTTAGGGCGGAATACAGATGCTGAGGAGGTGGCAAAGTCTTCCCTCTTTTTGCTAAGTGAGTTATCCTCTGGGGTGACTGGAGAGAATATGCATGTCGATTGTGGTTATCATATTGTAGGAAGCCCCAAAAAGGGTTGTATTGAAAAATGGTCCAAAACCGATTCCTCAGCAACACATCCTTAAAGCCCTTTATAAATGCCTGTGCATGCTTGTCTTATGCCCTTCTGCCATCAACAGGGCATCCCGACTCCATGCATCTGCTAGAGTATTCTAAGCAACATTTTGAGGCACGCTTTGACCTAACTCAAACAGGACTTCAAATCGACCGAGACACGCGGGAGGTACGTTCCGAATCATACAAGTACCTACTCCCCATCCCTTTTAACAAAGAATTTACCGTTATATTGGATGGGGAGAATGTGAGGGAAAACTTTCGCCGTGAGGAAGACCCTGTCGAACAAAAATGCTCAAGCAGCTCAGGTTCCTTCAACATTTTTTGGAGGCCTGAAAAATATAACCACGAATGGTTCTTTGGGCTAGGACGCACCAGTCGCTACCAATGGTCACAAGACAGTGCCATGATTGCTCTCGTCATCGGACGTAGTTGGCAAGTACATCCAAATGGTACTCTGCGTGTACTCTATCGTGGGAGAAAATTCTCCCATGGCATTGCTCATGGTGGTGACATTTTATACTCACAGGTCCCCCAAGCAGGTTGGGGATACACACTAGGAATCTCCCAAGCGCTCGCACACTGGCATAGTATGGATAGTAAGCATTACATATTCGCCGGCTATCACGCCACCACAACCAATACACTCAGTGGAGATCCAAGTAAAAAGTGGATCGACGGCTACCAGCTTCACTTTGAATCTGGATATAGTCGCCAAGTGTACCCACGGTTTTACATTGGAACCAGTGCAGGGATCAGCTTTGCATCGTTAAAAACCTATAATCAAGTCGATGAGTTCATCTCACAGGACCAACGTCTAGGCCGAAGCACCTTGCGCATTTTCTTTTCCGTACATCCTTCTCACACACCGATCACACCACAGGAAACAGTACTGCAATAAGTTCTTTAATAAATGGTGGTCTGATAAATAAGACGGTCCAGAAACTCCACATCTGACTTTTGCCGGAACATCCTCCGTGCCATAATCCAGCCCCAACGATCCGCCACATACACTCCCGGTAAATTGGGGTTATGCAACACCTGTCGCACCTGATCTGACGCAAGAATATAACGCCTCACTGGATAACGCCGCAGAAACCCTTTTACGTCTGCAGGAACATCATGGTAGAACACATAGGTGAAACGGCAGTCTCGGTCTTTATACTTTTCTTCAAGTCGCATCATCTCCTTCACCATATCTTGGCAGGGGACACACCAGGATGCCAAAGACACGTAAATTTCTAGAGTTCCAGGCCGTGCCTTAATGACTTTTCTAGCTCCAGATAAATCCATACCTATAAGAGCTGGAAAATAAAGCCACTTGTGCACATAGTTTTTGGTTGCGCGATTTTCATTTGACTCTTTATGAATTTCTTCTAGCGTCCTTGCAAACACAAACGACGGGCACAAACAGACACACAAATTTAAGACCAGTCCCCACTTTACCCATACCCTTGACATTCTTACCGAGTCCACAACACCCCATGTCATTGATAATATAAAAAAGTAAATCAAGTACACCAATACAACGATCTCAAAAAGGGACAAACATCTCTTTTTCAATATCGTTAAAATATCATCCTTTCTCAAGAGGCAGAATCAACGTGAAAACCGATACCCACAACCCAAGTGAACTTTTTGCCGAGCAATGGAAAGTTCCATGGCATCTGATGGATGTGGTGCTAGGTGGCAAGTCCTCCATCGACCTCAATAGCTTCCATGTCCACGACAAAGCAAGTGCTGATTTATTTCTCAAAAGCTATGGGTATAACCTCGATCTGGCAGAAGATCAAAAAAGCTGCCACTCGTTATTCATTGAGGCGATTCACTTTATGGAATCAGTGCTCATGCCAAAAGAATGGCGCTCTGGCAACCGCCCTCCTCATCGCTTTATTCATTGTAAAGATCTACGCCAACTGCTCATCTGGGCATCCATGTCCCAAGGTGTTCGTTCTAAAGAGCACAAGCACCTACAGCTTTGGTCCTGTGCCACACTAAAACTCATGCACACGATCTCGCACTTGGATAACCCAGAAAGAACAAGCCACCTTAAAGAAGCCCGAGAACAAATTCTCTCCAGGTTTCAACCTTCATTATTTCGTGATACGGAAGAAAACTTGTGTTTTGGTTCACCTGAAAATCACGTCGTGTTAATGCAACTCGACTGGAAAATGCATAAAGAACGTAATTCTATCTTACTCAAGCTATTACACAAACCAGCCAACGTCGCCGAAACTATCTTTGACCATATCGGTGTACGCTTTGTCACGCATACACAGGCTGATACCATACAACTGCTGTCTCTCTTACGCCAAAACCATATCATCGACTTTGCGAATCTCCACCCAACCAGAACACGTAACACTCTCATCAAGGTAGAACATTTCCAAAAAAACATCTCACAAATCACTCAAAAAGTTTCCGGAGGGAAAATGTCTGTCGAAGAGGGGCGCAGCAAAATAGTCGAACTCCATTTATTTCCTGAGCATCATACAAAACAAAACCCACATTCCTCAAAAAAGTTTCGCTCCATTCAATTAACTTGTCGACAACGGGTACTCTTTCAGCGCCCCGAGAAAGACTTGTATGCACGTATGACGAAGGCCGTCACAGACTCGACTTTAGCAACTCAAGATAAAAAAAGAATGCACCAAGCCATCAAGTTCTTAACCGCACAATTAGAAGACGGTTGTATGCAGCAAGACTCTATTTTTTTTCCATTCGAAGTTCAGATCATTGATGGGCAGACGTTTCGTCAGACACAGACAGGAGAAGCGTGCCATGACAAGTATAAAGCAGCTCAGATACGTACAGCTCGCAAAAGGATTTTAGGCAAGATACTTGATATCTAAACAGCTGACAATATCCAGAGAACATATTATGAAGATACTGAAGACTCCACTTCGAACTTCTCTTGAGCCTCCATCCATCGTGATTCCGTGGATTCTATACTTCTTTGTAGCTCCGTCTGCTCCCGTTCCAAAGAT
>JAPPOJ010000107.1 GCA_028817975.1 Zetaproteobacteria bacterium
CAACCACAAGCAGATCAATTAACTAGTCCACAGCTTTGTATCGTAATTCAAAATCAGAAGCCCCCTGAACGAAAAAAAGAGAATATCCGCACCAAATCAAGTGCTTGTGCGTTGGTGTTTTATAACACAAGGTTTTCAGCCACCATAGTAGATAAATGGCCGCCATCCCATTCTAAAATATCTCACAAGGCAAAAAAGAGCCAAACTAGCCTCGGCCTGTTTTTTCCCAATAAGAGTTCCGTTAAAGTTTGTCCACACTGCCGATAGAAGCAGTATACAAGAGTCGACCCCTGTGAGAGACACAGATGGCATCCATTTTTATTCTATGGCTTACTCCGGAAAAAGACGCCTTTCAGCAGAGCGCAACCGAGCGTTTAGCCCAACTCGATATTGCCTGCACCTGGGTGCACTCTATCGAACAGCTTACCGCGCAATTACATGCTAAACGGCCTTTATCTATCTTGGTCAGTGATACCCCCACCCGCGAGCTTCCTGCGACCTACATCACGAGGCTGGGCGGCATCGATGTCGCACGGAAAACCAGATGGATTCTGCTCTACCACCGCGAAAGGCGCTCCTTATTCCGCCTGGCTGCCAGCTGCCAATTCCGTGACTGCATTCCTATGGAACTCGATATGCGCTCTTGGGGAGATCGTTTACGCTTTGCACTTGCAGGTAAAGGGGTACTTCCCAACATTCAAACCACACGCATGCACATACGCGAGTCCACAAATATCATTCTACCGGCCAAACTCGTGTGGATCGACCGCCAGTCGATCCGGATCGAAGGGTACACCAATCCACCCCTCGCCAGTGAACTTATCCTCGCCGGCGGACTCATTCGCGAAGCCTTCTCCCAGGCGATCACCGTGCAAGTCGAGAAAGTGGAAAAACAGCACCTCAACTACCGTTTTTCAAATGCGGTTGAGGGAAGCTGGCGCGTTCCGGGCCTCACTCAAGACGAAGCTTTGCATCATTTGCATATCCACCGCCAGCCTTCTGCGCCCAAAAAAGGACGCATTTATGTCGTGGTGCGGCAAAAGAGCATCCGCGAGCACATTACAGCAGGGTTTTCCAACCACGAGTATGATCTGCAGTACGCCTTACAAACCCAAAACATTGTCAAAGAACCACAATTTTATTCCCCCGACCTGATTTTTCTCGATGCAGGACTGATGCAACCCCCCCAGCAACGCGAATACCTCCACGAATGCTTAGAACATCTCCCCCCCCAAGCCACGATGATTATTGTCGGCGATCAACTACAGAGCAAGGACCTTGAACACCACCAACACCTCCTCACCAGCGAGCGTCTTAAATTAGTCCCACTGCTGACGCAAGATTACATGAGGCAACTCAGACTTGGTTTGGAGCGTTCGAGGGCAGCAGATGATCACCTCAACAAAATTTTTCTGGAACGTGCGGATGAATTGTCCTGTGTTTACCTGAAAACGACGGCACGGATGGTTGAAGTCAACGCATCCTCGGCATACTTGGAATTTGACTTTCCCGTCCGCAAGTACGCCATCATGGAGATGACCTCTCCCTTGCTCTCTGAGTGGCTCCAATCCAGTGCCATGCTTAAAGTGATGTCCGTACAACCCACACCGACCCCTACCCCAGCAGAAAAACAGGATGCCACAACACAGCGTTTTCTGACTTACTGCTTTTTTTGTGACTTAAGCGGACGCAAACGCCATGTGCTCGCTCACGCCCTGCTACGTTACTTTGGCACCAGCCTAGGTATTCGCGACCTTTACCCGACAAAGACAGTCATCGCCAAACCACTCAGTGAAACAGACTATGACTTTACCCAACCCCCAGGCACGCCTTTAAAAGAACTCGAAGTCGAGGTCAGCACCTACCCCAAACCAGAAGACTCCAAACCAGAAGACTCCAAACCAAGTGAAGCAGAGCCTGAGGAAGAGCAAGAAGAAGTATATACCTCCCAAGGAGAAAGAAAACATCGTAAGGCTCTCATCGAGTCTTTTCGCCACCCGAGTCTAGACTTACGCTTCTTCAAAAACTTACTGATTGTTGCACTTACCGTGTGTATCGCTATTCTTGTTTTACGTGTTATGGTCCCCTACCTGCAGAAGCATGTGCACCGCTCCGGGGCACCTTTTACCAAAAGTATTCTTAACTTTATGAATCGACAAAGCGATCTCCGGCGCGGAAGTCCATAAGCCCATGCTCACTCACTTATACAGGCATGCAGTCCGGGCACCGGCCAAACAAATCCAACCGGTGGGACTCCAGAGAAAATCCGTAGTGTTGGGCTACTTTCAACTGCAACTTCTCAATTTCTTCGTTTTCAAACTCTACAACCTTGCGGCAATGGGTACAAATCAAGTGATCATGATGCGAGTCGGGTGTATTGACTTCAAATACCGAACGCCCATCCGAAAAAGCCAGTTGATCGACCAAATTAGCATCCTTCAACAAATTTAAAGTGCGATATACAGTGGCGAGACCAAAGTAATAGCCCATCTTACGCAGGCGCTCAAACAACTGCTCTGCATCTACGTGCGGATTCATCGCCAGAAATTCTTGCACAATCACTTTTCTTTGCTTGGTCTGCTTTAGGCTATTCTTGACCAAATAGTCGTCCAAAGCGCGCCAAAACCATTTATACGGTGTCTCATCTGAATTACTTTGCACCTTTTTATTCACCCCACAACTCTTGCAATCACGTCTTTCCCTAAAGAATTCTCAGGGCTAAAATACCTGAATGACAGAAAATATCCATCTTCAAGTGAATTGCAAATAGAGTGCTTTATTTTCAAGGGTTTATAAAGAGATCTACTGGGCCAAGGACGCAGTCCCGACAACCGCTTTCATATCGTCGTCGGTAAACAAAAGTCCAGCGCCAATAAAGTAATTTATCTCGGGATCACTCGCACCTGTCAAAGGATCTTTACGTGTGATATCATCGACCCCGATAATGCCGTACAGATGCTTATAGAACACCACATTTAAATACGCACGCACCCGAGCCATACGCCGATAGGGGCTTGCATTCGACCAATCATAAGCCTCTACGGTGAGTTTCAGCTGATCATGCCAAGCGTACACGTCCCCCGCAAAACCTCCCGTCGACTCAAAGAGACCAAAGCGCAACTGCAGATTGCCCCAACGTTTACCGTACTGGATATCAAACAGCACCGGGCCACGGTCACGAATACGTTCACGCAGAGCAGATGGAGCAGGATCTGTTTCCGTACCATCCGACTCCGCAGGCTCAATACCACTCACCGTTGTTTCGCGGATACGCTCACCAATATTAGTCACCCCCACGAGAAAAAACTTATCGGGGCGCGTGCGCAAATAACCACGAAAGTAGTGCTGGGCCATATCGTCACGACGCACTTCACCATGATAGTCCACGTCAATACGCAAGCGAGTCGCCGGCGCCAAAACTTCGCGTACATCCGCAATAGCGGCCTGTAATTCTTCAATGGCCTGATCATCATTCACTAAGCGCCCTATGGTACCTTCACCTTTTTGAATACGCTCAGCAACCAGCCGAAAATCCCCTGCTGTTGCCTGCACATCTTGCATCGTGCCATCAAAAGAAGCAATAATGCGCTCAATTTTGGCCTTGTTCTCATCATCTAAGATGTCGCGCAAACCCCGGCTAACCTCACGAATATCCGCACTCGCAAGCTGCACATTGTCCACAATTTGACCCAGCTGCGCTTCGCGATCGCTAATCAGTTTATCTAAAGTAGCTGTTGTCGAGCGCAAATTAGCCATCATCTCACGGATAGACTTGCGATTCTCGGCAATCATGTCGTTAGCGTTACCAAAAAAGTCACGGAAGTTAATGACAATATCACGAATATTTTGCTCACCTTCATCCCCACCCAAAACCTGGGAAAGTGACTGGGTAATCGACTTGATATCGGAGCCAATCTCTCCTGCTTTCGCAATCAATCCCGACATCCCCAAATAGCCCGTGTTGTGGGGGATAAGGCCTCCTGCATCAATATGCATTCCATTTGCTGCCACACGCATGATGTCCACGAAGACATCTCCCAGCAAGCCTTTTTCTTTAATCGCAATGGTCGAGCCTACAGGGATGGGTACATCGGCGCGAATCTCAATATCGATACGGGTCTTGCCCTGATCGAGACGAATCCCCGCCACACGCCCAACCACCACACCATTCGTCTGCACATGAGTCTTTTCCACAATGCCTGCAGCATTGTCGACGAGAGTATAATAACTTTTGACCTCACCTGCAGACCACAAGTCAGGATTAATGGTGAAAATCATAAAAACAAGGATTGCAAGCGCACTTGCAGCAAAGATTCCCACCTTCATTTCTACTGAATTGCGCAACAGAGTTCCTTTTGAACCACAATGAGAGACGGGCCATCCAATACTTTCAAGAGTCCTCTCCTGTTATCGGCTACATAGGACAGAGATTTAAATCCTAAACTCCCCGCAGTCCCACAAGACACTAATATAATGTACAAAGTCGACTTTCAAGAGAAAGTTACATAAATAGCATGGGGCCATGGACACTTCCTGAGAAAAACTGCCGAATCACGGGGTCCTCCGACTCGCGAAAAAGCGGGGGGGCACCAGCAAGTACAACCTTACCTTGGTACAACATAATGAGGTGATCTCCCGTAGCCAAAGCAGCTTTTAAGTCATGCGAAATCACCACAGACGTCATGTGAGGATTTTCTCGTGCCACCTTCACAATCAGGCGATCAATCATTTCCGCGATCAACGGGTCCATACCTGTGGTAGGTTCATCGTAGAGGAGAAAATCCGGGCGCGGAGCCAAGGCTCGTGCCAACCCCACTCGCTTCTTCTCACCTGTAGAAAGCTCACTCGGGTAAGCACGCTCGCTACCCACAACCCCGACCTGCTGCATCACTTCAACAATACGGGCGTGACGTTGGCGCCGCGGCAAAGGGTTTTGCTCAATTAAAGGAAACTCAATGTTCTCATATACCGTCAAACTGTCAAAAAGAGCGGCGTGTTGAAACAACATCCCAAAGCGACGACGATAATTTTTGACCGCCTCAGGGTTCATCTCAGCCACGCTACGCCCATCCACCACTACACGCCCCGCATCAGGTTCCATCAAGCCTAAAATATGCTTTAAGGTGACCGACTTCCCTTCTCCAGACTTACCTAAGATGAAGGTAATCTTACCTGGCTCCACATGGAAGGAGAGGCCATCCAAGACCACCTTCTGACCAAACCTTTTTTTTACAGCTTCGAAGGTAATCATGACAGAGCCTGCAACAACCTCATAAATTCAAGTTCACTTGGAGATAACTCATGAGCACATCCGCAATCAGAATCACGAGCAGCATCTGCACCACAGCAGTGGTGGTCGCCAGCCCCACTCCTTCCGCGCCTTTCAACGGATGGAGACCATGATAGCAGGCCAGAAGTGCAATAATGGCGGAAAACAGGGCCATTTTTTGCAGTCCAAACAAAATATCCGAAGTCTTCACTAACTCCACAATTTTAGCCATGAATAGGCCCTCCGAAACCGCAAAGATCCCCGAGCCCACAAAGTATACTCCCAACATACCGACGAAAATAAACACGCTACACAAAAAAGGCATGGTGAACACTGCGGCCCACACCCGTGGCACCACGAGATAGTGCAGCGGGTCAATCCCCATGGCTTCCATCGCCTCCACCTGTTCATTGACCACCATCGTCGATAACTCTGCCGTAATCGCAGATCCCACACGCCCTGCAAGGACGAAGCCACTTACCAGTGGAGCCAGTTCTTTCACCAAAGCTAGCCCAGTTGCCCCACCAATAAAGCCTTCGGCCTTAAAAAAGCTAAAAACACCCCCGATTTGTAGCCCAAATACAGCGCCCGTTGCACTGCCCGTCAGAATAATAATAAAGATGGAGTCATAGCCAATGAACAGAGATTGCTGCCAGAATAGATGCCTCCTCCACGGGTGGGCAAACATCTTACCCAAAACTTGCCTGACAAAAATCGTCAATCGTCCTAAGTATTCAATTTTTGCTTCCACACGCGCTTACCTTACTCAGGAGATTTAAGAAACCCCTTCGAACTGCTGCGAAAACTGCAAAAAATCTTGCTTACCAATCAACCCTTCCAGAGACTCCGACAGCATCAACATACCAGCTCCCATCGAAGAAAGCCCTTGCACTTCGGCGCGCAAGATCTGCGAAGCCCTATCCTCTGCATCCACTCTTTTTTGCAGTACAAGCAGCGACGCGTCCTTTTTCCATGCGTCCTGGGGTAGATCTTGTTGCTTCAGATACTGCAAAGCTTCGCGAATATCTTCGGGAATACATTTGTTCAGCAACAGCCACTCTAACTTATAACCCATTTCATCTAAGTGTTGGCACAAAACTTTTGCCGAGCGCACCGAATCCGCACGACCACTGGCAACCAAGACAAAAGCAGTTTTTGCATCCCCCAAAATTGCCGTGATGGCCTCTCCCGCGGTTTGAAACCCATCAATCACTTGCTGCATTAACACTAAAAACTCTGACACCATACGCAGTGCCTGAAATCCCGTCACTTTAGACAGCCCACCCATCAGCTTTTCCCCGACAGAAAAAAGGCGGTCGACCCCGAAGCGGCTTGCCACCGCAAAGGGCTTCACGAGCCAATACATAACTTTGTGATCACGAAAACCAGAAAGGATATTGGGGCGGCGCAAAAACTCCAAGGCCTGGGTATCCGGGGGGGTATCCACCACGATGTGGTCATACTTAGGATTCTCAATCAAATCTTGAATCAGGGCCAAGGCCATGTACTCAGCAGGGCCCGCAAGTTGGGTGCTCGCCGCCTGGTACAGAGAATGTTTTAAAATCTTTTCCGCGGTCTGCACATCCGGCGCATGCCGGCGAACCATCCCATCAAACACTGCTTTGGTGTCTAACATGGTCGCATCGACACGGCCTGGAAGATCAAAATCCAAAGGGGTTAAATCCAAGCCAATTTTCAGCCCCAGTGCTGCAGCCATGCGCTTGGCTGGGTCAATCGAGAGAAGCGCG
>JAPPOJ010000058.1 GCA_028817975.1 Zetaproteobacteria bacterium
TTTTTCATCCGAGCGCTTTGGGTTACTTACGCAGTGATAAAGGGGTGTATATTGGGGTTGAAGGTGAGGAGGTGGTTCAGAAGTCAAGTCCTGGACCTTGGGAAATATTTGAGAGGGAAAGAGTGGGGGGTAGATTCGGCTTTCGTAACGTACAGTTTAACCGCTACCTCTCTTTTGAGGGCAAGCTGCGCACCCGACCTCATTTGCGAGACTGGGAGTTATTTGATTTAGAGTGGCGATATGGGGAAAGGAAAGTTTCCACGGGGGTGTACTTGATTGAGGGGGGTATCCCCTTTTTCCCTGCAGCGAAGCATGGTGGACTGTTATTTGTGGATAATTACGCTGAAGATGGGAATAACTATGCTGAAGATGGGAATAAAAATGCTACGGAAGCTCATTTTATGCATAAGGATTACTTTTTAGGTTGGGATGGTGAAATAGTTGATGCAATGCCTTTAATGAATAAGAAGCTAAAAAAGCTTGGAGATGTTGACCTCTCCATTCGGGAAGCGATGGTTTGGGCGCGTGACTGGGCGAAAAATAAAAAATACCGAGTATCTACCTTTAACTGTTGGAAACTTCCCATTGCATTTTCGAAACAATTCGGGCTTAACAAGGTAAAGGAACCCTCTCAAAATGATCTTTTAAGGTTAATCTCCTTTCTTCCTTTATCCGCAACGCTTTTTCCAGGTGCTCTATATAGCATATTTACGGGAGCAAAAAAAATATGAAACGTTTACTTGTTTTATTATTTACAACATTTACCCTTTTTGGATGTTATAGGCCAATGACCACAGAAGAGTGGAGGCAAGAGTGTCTTTCTCACCCCTACTACACTTACTATACAGCCGGTGAAGCAGCGGAAATCGAATGGGAAATGCAAGGCCCCCTTGGTGGAAGGTTTGATCATAAAAATAATCGTTGTTCGGTGATTTCAGCGATGCAAGTTTGGGACAGCTCTGATCCGGATACCCAGTACACCATCCATGCTCTCAAAGAACTCACCGGTGAAAACACCTTTGAAGCTGCACGTCGTAAGTTAAGTGATTTGGAGGTACTCGACTTTAGAGACTACCCAGATATCCACGACCTGAGGCCATTGATTTCTAGAAACTACAAGGCAACGAAGGCGATCTATCTCCCAGACGGTGCCAAGGTGAACACCTTGTGGGGGCTCCAGTCAGAGCTTGAGATACTCGACGCTCCGAATCTGACCGTGACCGGCACGCGCCCTGAGGACTGTCCAACGGTAGATTATATATTCGTGAACAATGCTGCGCCTCCGGCTTTTTACCCTCCATCGGTGATGGAATTCTGTAAAAATCTAGGACGCTAGATTGGTATCCTTGATTCCTTGATCTGCAACGCTTTTTCCAGGTGCTCTATATGCTGTTTTCACGGGGGCAAAAAAAATATGAAACATTTGCTTGTTTTGTCATTTATGATATTTACCCTTCCCAGTTGTTACAGGGAAATGACCACAGAAGAGTGGAGGCAAGAATGTCTTTCCCATCCCTACTATACTTACTATACAGCTCGTGAAGCAACGAGAATTGAGTGGGAAATGCAAGGCCCCCTTGGTGGCAAGAACGATGGAGAAAATAATCGTTGTTCTCCTCTTTCAACCATTCAACTTTGGGACAGCTCTGATCCGGATACCCAGTACACCATCCATGCTCTCAAAGAACTCACCGGTGAAAACACCTTTGAAGCTGCACGTCGTAAGTTAAGTGATTTGGAGGTACTCGACTTTAGAGACTACCCAGATATCCACGACCTGAGGCCATTGATTTCTAGAAACTACAAGGCAACGAAGGCGATCTATCTCCCAGACGGTGCCAAGGTGAACACCTTGTGGGGGCTCCAGTCAGAGCTTGAGGTACTCGAAGCTCCGAATCTGACCGTGACCGGCACACGCCCTGAGGACTGTCCAACGGTAGATCACATATTCGTGAACAATGCTGCGCCTCCGGCTTTTTACCCTCCATCGGTGATGGATCTCTGTAAAAATCTAGGACGCTAGGTTTAGCTGTGACAACCCAAGGCTCCGCGAAAGCGGGGACGCACACCGTCACTGCCGCAGGTGAAAATCCAGGCAGGAGGTTTTTTCCGGCTGGGGGCGGACTAGTGGCCCGCAGCGGTGCGGCGACGCAGCAAGTTGTCCGCTTCGTCTTCGGAGGAATAGGCCTCTTCATACACCGTCACCGGTGAGCCAAAGGCTGCCGGCTGCTTCGGCGCTGGCGCAGCCGGAATCAGCTTGTCGAGGGAGGTCTTGAGCTGCGAGGCCACGTTGTAGGCAAAACCCTGGTTGCCGAAGGCCGCACGGGTGGTGACCAACTCGGCCTGGACCTTATCCCAACTGTCCTGGCTGCTGCCTAAGCGACGCAACTCATGGTCTTCTGGACCTGTACCACGGTAGTGGCTGCCCCAGCCATCGAGGCGGCCATTGCGGGCGATAAAGCGATGGGCCAGCAACTCGTAGTAAGCGGCACGGTGGGCGAGGATCTGGGAGTAGATGGTATTGCGCTCTAATTCGCCTTCTTCTTCGATATCCGCTGAAGATCCATCCGTTGCCCAGCGCATCAGGGTCTTACGTAAGGTAAGCGGCTGCTCTGCACTAAAGAAAGGAGCCGCGGTGAGTACATCAGCAGTACCCTCTGCATCCATCTGCAAGTCACGCACCAAGGCGAGCATGCTGAGGTAGAAGTAAAAGGACGTCTGCGGCCCCATGCGCAGGTTGTCACTATAGTCACGGTAGCTGACAAAGTTTTTAAACGCAAACGGGTTATATACAACGGGAACATGATCGCGTATCACACCTGCTACAGAAGCTTCCGTATTGCGGATCTGCCCCAAGTGCTTAAACAACATTTGCACTGCCGGCAGGTAATTCCCTGCTGCATCTTGCAAGGGACGCGGGGCCGGGTGGAGAAAGTGCAACATCACCGCACGCTGCATTTCCGAGTCAACACTCTCGGCCACAGGCAGCTGGCCCGTGAGCTGTTCGAGCAAGCGAGCAAAGTTAGGCATCGCCACCCCTGCAGTGGTCCAACTCCAGAGCAACAACCAACTGGAAAATCTAATATTCGTCTTCATCATGATCCTTCAATCCTTCATCTCTAAGGTATTACTCACGCAAGGGACAAGAATAGTGACTAGTTCTCAACCTCAGTAGCAAACAGCACCAACATATCTAACTTATTCCGACGTCTTGCATCATCTTGGGATACTCGATACATCGCGCGCCGATCTTCGAGGGCAACCTCGACACCTTGGTAAAACTCAATACTATAGGCAAACACATCATTGTCCTCAGGCAAAGCCAAGCTGGTGCGCATCTGCTGGTGCATCCGTTGCTTGCCCCGTCTAACGGCCCCCGTAGACATGCTCAAGGCCTGTTGCAGCGGCGCGTCAGTCAAACCGCTATTCCACGGCACCCCCACCACGCCGGGCAGGGTCAAGAGCGTGGCACGACTCCACCAGCGGCTATTCAACGGCTGGGGGGTAAAGGTCCAATGGTTGTCCTGGCCTTCGGCCACCTCGATCTGGCCAAACAGCAGGCATACGCGGCTGTCTTGCCTGTCCGGATCACGCAGCTCCAGGCCCACAATCGCCAAGGGCTGGCCCGGCAGGCTCAAAAACTCCGCTTGGATCTTGCTCTCGCCGTCTTGCCAGTAGGCTTTTTGCAACGCACGCAGCCAATTACGCAGACCGCTATCTGCCGGCAAGCAGCGTACCAGCTTGCTGCCCGGATCTTCGTAGATGCCAAGGGTAACCGAGTCGAGCTTGAGGAGATACTTGACTACGGTCTTGCTGGCCACCGCAGTGGCCAGGACCGCCGCACTCAGCCCCAAGTTATCGCGGCTCCACGCATCGTCGAGCTGCCCCTCTTCGGCCTCATCGGCGCCGTAAGAAGCGTTGTTGGACAAGCCCGCCAAAACCAACGCCACCCAGCCCACATGACGGCGCACCGACTCGACCTGTGTGTCGGTGTTATACGGCCGGATGCGGCGACGCGGGAGTTCCCCGACTTCTTCTCCCTTCCATTCAGCCACGAACTTGTAGAAAGACCGCTGCCCTTGCAACTGCCACGCGGCAAGGAACAAGCCGACCACGGAAGTGGCGCCAAGGCCGAGATGATTTTTGACTTGATTGTTGCGCGCAACCTCCGCCGAATCCGCGGCCACCCGAGCTTTAGCCGAGAACACATGGGACGCCAGATCAAGCCCTGTAGCCAGCAACAGCATACAGCGTTCGGCACGCTCACCACGGAAGTAGGCCGGACCCTTACTCAGGCCCATGGCGGCTACCGCTGCAGCCGAAGAGACCAGTCCTAAGCTTCCCGCCGCAATCCCGCTTTTGTCTTTGAGCATGTCCAACTGGCCAGCAACAACTTTTTTACAAACCTGTTGCACCTGCTCCATCTGCTCGGTGGACAAGCCCTTCACCAAGTCGAAGGGGCAATCTACCTGCTTACTTGCCAGATAGCTGGTGGCCAAGCGCGAAAATCCTGCCTGAGCACAAGCTGCTCCCACCGCACCCCCTCCTGACAACGCTTCGACATCACGGCACACCTGCGCCAACTGCAGACGCCAAGGCGCCACTTGCGCAGCGACTGCGGGTTGGGCTGCCGCTGCGGGTTGAGCTGCCGCTGCAGGTTGGGCTACCGCCGGAGCGCCTTGTGGACCTTCCTGCAAGGCTTCCTGCAATAGGGCCGAGTCCAACGGGCCAGCTTGCCCTTCTCCATTCTGTGGTGGCGAAGGTGGCACAGGCAAGGCTGTGAAAGAATCCGCAGATCCTGCTGCTCCCCAGACGGCTGTCTGCACATTCACCCCAAGGATGACCACCGTTAAATAACGCTTCCACATCTCAAAACTCCTTTGCTCTTTTAAGAAAATAGCGTTTGCAGATCATTTCAAAGCAGAGGAAATTTCAGGCAAAAAAGCGTTACAGCAAGTCCAAAGGTGCGCATGATCTTGATATATTCCTGCGCATCGTATCCCAAAACCGTTCTAAAAACGAGGTTTTTCTCTAAGTGCTTGTTTTAATATCTCTTTCAGGGCGATATTCAAGGCGACACGCCGGGAGAGAAACCTAAAAATCCTTTTCACTGCTCGGTACCCGACAACTGCGTGGTAAAAGGCTTTGTGATGCCTGAACAAACCAAGAGTCTAGACTTCAGATCCCGCAAGTGGCATAAAGTAGACACATGTCCCGAAGACGTGCTTAACTCAGTCGTCAAGGTGATTCATCAAATTGTTTCACGAGCACATTAGAAAAAGCGCCTTAGATAGAGCTGCTCTGGTAAAGATGCGCATTTAAGGCTAACCTAAATGAATATTTTGGCTCTGTGTCTCTATCTGCATCCCAAACGGTAGGTGTACTTCCCAATATCGTCGGCCTTAAGGTTAAGTTTGCAATCCAGTTCGAAGGAAATAAGTATGGCAGTTCAGAAGATAAATAAGGCTCAGCTTTCAACGATTCTCTCTTATTGGAACACACATGAATTTCTTACTCCTTATGATCTCAGCGGAGAGTTGAAAGATATTAAAAGCCATCAGCAGACAGAGCCTTTATCTATCCTCAAAGCACAGCTCCTCACCGACTTAAAACCTGGATTTTTTGATTTTGATCGTTTTAATTTCACCATTTTTTTTGGTGTGACCGATATGTCAGCAGTGATCGATAAGCTGGGAAGTTTGAACCATGCAGAATGCTTTCGTTCAGATCGAAACAGGCTGACTTGCGTGGGAAAAGTTGAATTCACGCAAGAATGCGGTGTGACCAAGGTGGATATGGTCGGCATTTCTTCTTTGCATTGGGCAATCACGGAGCTTATTGACAAAAATCAAGTGCCTTCGTCATCGGATTTTCGTGATTACGGTGCAAAAATTAAAGCGCATTTTGAACAAATGACGAAGCACTTTCGTAAGATTCATCCTAAAAATATTACAACCCAAGAGTTGCATAAGATTACCTACCGATTTCTACACGATAAGAAAGTGTGGTATCCGGACGACCATGATTATCAAATCCTTTGCATACGCCAAAAGAAATCAAAACCTTATATTCAGACCGTACTGTGTCAAACCTTTTCTATGCAACAAGCCCAGGCTGAAGCTTTGAGTGGCCCCATAGCTGAGAAAGTCGGGAAATACCTATTAAGTTCCCACGAAGAGGAAAAACAGGAGATTGTTAAGTTCATCAGATCCAATATCTCGAAGTATGATGGTGATATCAACACGGTTGTCGATATGATCATTCGAAAAATTTTCAGCATTAAGCGCTTTGATATCCTCAATTCATTCTATATCGATGACTTGCAAATAGCTCTCAACGCAGTGGAAAAAGGCAAAAATCTTCCTTTGCTGGAGCATTTTCTAAATGTGCAAAGTACAAGCTCTAACTTGCTCGATAAATCATCACGCAATCGCTTGATTGAGTCGACTTCCCCTGCAAAAACTCCACATGGACGTTGGGCCACAAATCCTTCATTTGCCATGAGCCTGATGCAACAGTATGCCATTAATCAATGTGTGAACTTAGAGTCCGGAGAACTCTACTCCGTAAATGGGCCACCTGGTACAGGTAAGACAACACTGATCAAAGATGTCATTGCTGATATTTGCGTGAAACGAGCCAAGGTTCTAAGCCGATTATCAGACCCTTTAGATGCTTTCCATCAGACATGCCTTAACAACACAAGTGATAGCCATTATATTTATCCTTTGAGATCAGAACTCAAAGGATTTGAAGTCATTGTAGCATCCTCAAATAATAAGGCTGTGGAGAACATCTCAAAAGACCTTTACTTACATGAGGCTATCGATCCAGAGTACCATGACTTGTTTACCTTTCTTCCTGAGGTCACTTATAACTTTAGCGCCCATGAGACACCCTCTTCATCTAAATGGGG
>JAPPOJ010000049.1 GCA_028817975.1 Zetaproteobacteria bacterium
ATAATACCCCCATCACGCAACGCACGAAAAAGTTGGAAAGTTCTCTTGCGTAAACGTACTTTCATAGCAGGAGTCTCATGACTCGAACGCACAATTTCCTTAAGTGACTGACAGCCATCACCAGGGCGACTCAAAATCTGGATAATCATACTGTGATTGATGGTAAATTTGGAGCGCAACCTTTCAGGGTCAGCAGCAATCAACTTTTGAAATGTTTCCTCATTCCAAGGTACATATCCTTTGGTCGGCGGCTTTGCTTTGACCATTTTTTTCTTAAGCTTAGGATTTAACGCCGCTTTTTGCTCTAGTTTCTTGTTCTCAATCACATGAGCGGGAGCCATGCAAAAAACACTTCCTTGGCTGTCATACCCGCGCCGCCCCGCACGTCCGGCAATCTGATGAAACTCACGTGCTTGCAATAGGGCTGTCTTCTGACCGTTAAATTTACACAGCTTCGTAAACAGAACACTACGAATAGGTACATTGACCCCTACGCCTAAAGTATCCGTACCGCAAATAACTTTCAGAAACCCCTTTTGTGCGAGCTTTTCAACTAAGATACGGTACTTCGGCAACAAACCTGCATGATGAAGGCCAATACCAGCACTTAAGTAACGTTTCATGTCTTTGCCATAAGGAGAAGAAAAGTGCACACCCTTCAAAATGGAGGCTATCTCTGTGCGCTCTTCCTTCGTCAGCACCATGCTACTTAGAAAACTTTGCGCATTGTCTGCACACTCACGTTGCGTAAAGGCAACGACATATACCGGCGTCTTGCCTGCACGGCCGATCTCTCGTACAAAGTCCTCAAGAGGCTTTTCTGCATATTGAAATTCCAAGGGTACCGGACGATCCAGAGAGGAAACAATATTTGTAGGAGAACCGGTGAGTTCCGTAAGCTTTTCCACAAAAAAATGCGGATCTCCCATCGTGGCAGACATGAGCAAAAAGCGGGCCTGACGTAGCAGCAACAACGGAACCTGCCACGCTACTCCCCGCTCTTCATCACCGTAGTAGTGAAACTCGTCCATAATCACATCGACGAAATCGGTTTGCTCTCCCAGTCGCAGAGCTTCATTCATTAAAATTTCTGCTGTACAACATATGATAGGGGCATCTGAGTTAACCTTGGCATCTCCCGTAATCAGCCCTACATTTTCAGCACCAAATACCGAACATAAGTTCAGAAACTTCTCATTGACTAATGCTTTAATCGGACATGTATAGACAGAACGGCGATAACGCACGAGCGACCAAAAATGCATCGCCATAGCTACAAGAGACTTACCTGAACCTGTCGGGGTCGTTAAGACGACGTTCTCACCGGAAAAAAGCTGTAGAATAGCTTCTTCTTGGGCAGGATAAAGATCGAGGCCCTGTCGAGTAACATACTCCATAAAAAAATCAAGAGCAACATCCGGGTCTTTCAGGTCGACACCATTTGCAGACAACGGATGCAGGGGAGGAGTAGAATGATCAGACATAAAAGGCTATTCCAATAAGTTATAAAGAATGGATTTATGTGTGGGTGTGTGAAACTAGACTTTTCAGAAAATATACTTCCAGCCTAAGCTCAGGTAGAAAAAAACGATCTACCTCGACACCACAAGCTTCAGCACCGCTAGGGTAATCACTAATAGAGCAGAAGTCAACGTCACAGCTCCACAAAACGGTGGAACAAACCTGCGATGGAAACTACTTTTTTTGAATCGCTTTTTCAATAAGAGCCAGTTTTTCTTGAGCTTTTTCAAACTTAGGATTGATTTCCAAGCATTTCTTCAGGTGAGCCATGGCTTCCATAGTATGTGCTGTGTTTTTAAGCTTTAAGTGAGCTAAAGCCATATTAAACAAAATGAGGTGAATTTCCTTCGATTTTGGAATAAGCTTCAGAGCTTTTTTATACTCATCAATGGCATCTACATATTCCTCTTGTTTGGAATACACGACCCCTTTATTGTTATAATGCTTCACAAGCTCTCGTGG
This sequence comes from Zetaproteobacteria bacterium, assembly GCA_028817975.1. Taxonomy (GTDB): domain Bacteria; phylum Bdellovibrionota_B; class Oligoflexia; order Oligoflexales; family Bog-1112; genus JAPPOJ01. Next base: position 1,984 of record JAPPOJ010000049.1, read on the forward strand.
AGTAGACGTTTCCTTACAAAAAGAGCGTGCATGTTGTTCAAAACCTGCTGCAGCCAGGCGTTCATACATACTGTATTTAAGTTCAGGTTGGTCTGGAGATAACTTCAGTAAGTCACGCATTTTATCCACAGATTCATCGGGCATACTCAGGCTAAGATACATCTCAGCCATACTTTCCATCCGTTCTAAATTGCCAGGAGCCATCTTATCCGCGTGTTCAAACATTGCTTTAGCGTCATCATTACGATTCATTTTTAAATACAAGGCACCTAGCTCATTCGGATAACGCATGTTATTGGGATACTTTTGACACAATCCTTTTAACAAAGTCTCCGCATGTTCATAACCTTCCGAGTCCAAATGAGCTTTGACACTTAACCACTGCCCCTCTTCTCCAAGGGGCTCTAACTTACCCTTTGCCGTAACTTGCGCACGCTCAAAATCTTTCTTACGAATGGCAGGCTCTACACCACGCTCATAAGCTTCATCTAGTTTTTCTTTACGCATACGTGCCAGTAGTGCATCCGCCATCAAACTGAGCAAAGGAGGGATTTTAATGGGCTTGCTGATTAATTTCATACGCCCCATTTCCTCAATCAAAGCCTTCTTTTCAGGGGGTACTGTCGCAGCTGTGAGCATGACCACAGGTGTTTCTCTCTTGCTCACAACATCGGAAGAGCGCCACCTCTGTACAACCACAGTGCCTGGCATTTCATCTAATTCTAAACATACCAAACAGAGGTCAAACCGTTGCTGATTGAAAATGTAAAGCCCTTCTTGGTAGTTACGTGCGATGACGGACTTTATGTTATGAGATTTAAGTTGATTCATCAGCCCCTGAGCAACCGTAGGGTCATCATCCACGATCAATACTTTTTCGGGAAGTTGAGCTGACATAAGCTATTCTTCTCCTTGCAGGGGAGAGTCCTCAAAAGGATTATCATTGGCATCCAAATCACCTTTCATAGACTCAGCTGGACTCACCAAGGAATCAAGCTGACTCTCTACACTTTCAGCATGGGAACCTTGGGCATCACTTGTTGTCCGATTACCTTTTAAGTCTGGAAGACTGGAAGAAGGTAAAGGAGCAGGAACCTGATTTAGGAGTTGCTCATCTTGACTCATAGGCACACGTTCAAGATATTTAGTGGAGAGATACCGCTTCTTTCCAAGCTGAAGCCAACCTTGATAGAACTTTCCAGTGATAACATCATCCTGAGCTACAGTCCCCACGACCTTAAAGGAGACCCCCGGTCCAGAACGTATATTCATCGAATGTACCCGAACTCTAAAGCGCGCAACCTGTTGCCCTGAAAAGTCTTCTGGTTCAACAGCGGATATTCCTGAATGCAAGTCGCTAGAAACACGGTCATTCGCAATCGCTTCACTCAGCTGCTCATCGGATGGACCATGACACCCGTAGGGCACAAGACCTATCCAACTAAGTAACAGAACATAAAAATCCTTGATTTTTAGCATACTTCACCTAAAAAAGAAGTACAATAACGACTAAAGGCGGATACACAGACCGCCTTCACGATCGGCTTGTGGCAGAATTAGTTGAGATATGACGCACCTCTAACCGAAAAAGGTATGGTTTTTAGATGATTACTGCGAAAGCAAGTCCACTTCAGAAGTGGATATACGCAAGCAAAATTGCCAGTTGGCCCAAAATTTTTGTTCCTTTTTTGTTTGGGCACTGCACAGGTGCCAGTTTGACAGGAAATTGGCACCACTTAGCTTTTCTCTGCGGATTGTTCTCCACACTCAGTTTTACCCTAGCTATTGTCTACCTTAACGATTTTGGCGACCATAAAGTCGACACCATTAAAAGAAAACTCTTTCCCCTTTCTGGGTCCGCTAAAACCATTCCAGATGGAATTCTGACACAAGCAGCTCTTGGCAAAGCTGGTATAGGCGCAGTATGCCTTTACCTAGGAATTGCATGTGTCCTTACAAGTTATCTGCACCGACCTTTTTTTTTGCCGATTTGTCTGCTCTCTGTGCTGGTGTTACATAGCTACACATTTGGTTGGCTCCGACTCAACTACCGAGGGGGAGGAGAAATTTTTGAAATGGTCGGAGTCGGTTTTCTCATGCCATATAGCGCCGCCTATCTTCAATCGGGGTTAGCTTGGCACTCTTTTTACGGGGTCTTTTTAGGGGGGCTTCCATTAGCTATGTCCAGCGCACTCGCAAGTGGACTAAGTGATGAGGAGAGTGACCAGGTTGGTGGTAAAACTACATTTACCACTCAATGGGGTAACCCCTGGGTACGACAGGCAGTACTAAGCTGTGTTCCTAGTGGAATAGCTATTAGCCTATGGATGTGCTCTTGCTATGGTGGTTGGCACCCAGCACTCAATGTCGTCCCATGCTTGGGCATACTCCACCACTGGAAGAAATTGCATCAACTGGCGCCCAAAGCCGTAACAAGAGCTTATAAATACCAAAAAGAGTTTAAATATAATTTGCACCTTTTATTATGGAAATGGCAACTGGCGATGTCCTTACTTTGTCTTACCAGCTTTTTAATGTGGGGGTAGCATGAAGTCATCGCAAAACCCATTAAATAGACCCGTGTATAGCAGTCAACTCGAAAAAAAGTGGCAAAATTTAAAATATTGTTTTTCACTCGACCCCAAGCGCAGCGATAGGATTTCAAGTTTAGAGTTGTGTACAGTTGGAGTCGATTTTTTAAAATCACATCACGCAAGTCCTGCAAAAATAAGCCGGTTTGAAGACTCTTGCTACCAAATGCTACAAAATGCCATAGACCACTATCCTGAAAATATTTTTTGGGATCTACAATACCTTATCACAGCCTTTGCCAATGCTCACCTAGAGAAAAAAGGGACTGAGTATGAAGCACTTATTCATGAGTTGCTCACAGGATATGGCGTACGTAGCAAAATTAAATTTCAGTTTCTCCATGACTTTATCTATGGGTTCGATTGGGCAAGGTGGGTCGCAGATGATCCTAAAACAAGAAGCCATGTGCCTCCTTTTGGGCTGCCTTTCCTACATTACATGGCAAACCGCAAAGCAGAAATCCTCCAACTGATCGCGGTTAATCACTGCGAGTATCCAGACCTAAGTCGAAATAACCGGCCTCGAAACCGCTATAAGTTTGACCGTTCTCCTCCCGCAGAAACTCGCATGCTACGCTTTTTAGCGAAAAATCATCTCTTGCCACTCAAAGCGTGGAACCCTAACAGTCAGGGGAGGTGGGCGATACACCCAACCAAACTGCGTAATAATTTAGCTAATTTAGAGTGTCACCAGAGCCGTTGAGGTCAACCTATGTCTAAGCTTGCTTGCATATTCAAAGCATTGCGTTTGCCTGCTTGTGTTATTATTCAACTCCCCCTTCTGCTTGGGTATACACTCGCATTCCCACATCAGCAAGAGTGGCACATATACAGCCTCCTCATCTTCATAGGTTGCATCGATCAAATCTATATTTGTTTCAGCAATGATGTTGCGGATATTGAAGCAGACAAAATCAATAATAGTAGAACATTTTATTCGGGAGGTTCCACAGCATTAATCCATTATCCAGCATGGCAGACAGCATTCGGCTACGTGACATACCTGAGTGCCACAGTACTCTTCATCTTAGGAGTCATGATAAGCTTTGTATTGAAAAATATGGTGATAGGGATATTCTTTGCGGCAATGCTCTTTCTCCCGGTTCTCTACCATCACCCTTACTTCAGATGGAGCTATAAAAGCCGCGGTGAACTACTCCAGGCTGTGGGCACAGGAGTCATCCTACCAGTACTTGCCTATATCATATGTCAGCCAGCATCCACCCCACCCCTAGACTGGGTACCTTCACAATTCGCAGCTTACTTCGCTTCAGCCCTCAGTACAACTTTTCCAGACCAAACTGCGGACCGTCAAGTAAACAAGAAAACCTTCGTCGTTCGACTTGGTGAAGGGGTTACCTGTGGGATGATGTTTGGCCTCATGGTAACGGGACTGTGTATGGCACCCAACACATACCCACAATTAACAGCTTTATATGCCACTCTCTGTGGTCTGTTGATTGCAATAAGTTTGACTGTACAAGACAAACTTACGCGCATTTTCCGCGACATTACCTGTGGGCTCAGCGGCCCACTTGTCTCCCTCATCTGGATTCTTACGTTAAAAGGAGTTTACTCGTCAAGCTGACGATTTAGCTTCTTTTTAATATAGACAAAAGCAATCAAGAATAGTAGCAGTCCACCTATAATGCCAAAAATCCCGATCTGCATTTGAGTAATTTTTTGCTCTAAAAGTTCAAAATTAGCCCCAAAAATCTTCCCCACCCATATCCATACAGGTACCGAAATGATTGCAGCAAAGCCATCTAAAGCCAAAAATTTCCAAGGAGAAACACGATAAAGACCCGAAGTCAAAAAGAGTGGTGTACGCAAACCCGGAGCAAAACGTGCAAAAAAGATAACTTTGTCCCCATACTTCGTAAACCAAGACTGAATTTTATGTTCGCGCTTACCTACAATTTTTTGATAAAGATAAGTTCCTTTTATTTTCGGACCTAAAATCCGACCAATCGAGTATACGGTGCCATCTCCCAGAAGGACCCCTGCCATACAGACAGACACTGTAACCCAAAAGTCTACGACTCCTCTCGCAGAAAGAATTCCACCCGTAACCAGAATAATATCCTCAGGCATAGGAAAGCCAAATCCACAAGCAATGAGAATCCCAAACATAATAAGGTAGGCATAGCTTCCGTACGGGGTCAAATTTTCAATCAGTTGGATAATGAGTTGCATGAGTCAATCCTATAAAAGAGACCTAAATACCTTGATGATTACCACTAATATCTACTTGTATCTAGGCCCTGTGAAGTTTAGTTACAATTACAACATCCAGCATGTTATGTCCAGTATAAAAT
>JAPPOJ010000120.1 GCA_028817975.1 Zetaproteobacteria bacterium
CCAGTGTGTGGGGCTGCGGCCCCAACCAAAACCTGGTGCGCAAGTGGCGCTCCACAGTGAATGGCCTGGAGCACTTGGCCGAGAGCAGCAATGACTCGCTGTTGGTGCTGGACGAACTGGCGGAGATCGGCTCCAAGTCGGCGGGCCAGGCGGCGTACATGCTGGCCAATGGCAGTGGCAAGCAGCGGCTCAACAAAGACGGGAAGGCGAAGAAATGTGCGCGCTGGCGCACCTTGTTTTTGTCCTCCGGTGAGATCGGCCTGGCCGAGCACCTCGGGGAAACCGGCGAGCAGATGCGCGGGGGCCAGCACATCCGTTTGGTGGACATTGAGGCGGATGCAGGCCAAGGCCACGGGGTGTTTGACCATGTGCCGGTGGGAACCACGGCGGCCGAGCTGGCGGATACCTTAAGTTTGCAGACCGCCCGTTATGGCGGGGCGCCGATTCGCGCCTACCTCAAGCTGTTGACCCAGGATACAGACATTCCGGCGGCCTTGACCCGCTATGAGCAGGCGTTTTTGCATGAGGTGCAACATACCCGGCTGACGCGGCAGGCGCGGCGGGTGGCCAAGCGCTTTGCCTTGATTGCGGCCAGTGGCTGCTATGCGGCGTCGCAGGGGATTCTCCCCTGGTCGGCAGAGGAAAACATGGCGGCGGTGCAGGCCTGTTTTGAGGACTGGTGGGCGAAGCAGCCGCCGGCAGAGGACTTTGAGGAGACGAGGGCTTTAGAGCAGGTGCGCAGTTTCTTAGAGAACAACGCCTATAGCCATTTCCCCGAAGCCAATACCTTGCGGCTGGGAGGCTATCAGGGCAAGTTTACCGGTTTTCGGGAGAAAAACCCGGACGGGGAGTGGGAGTGGTTTGTGCTGGCGTCCTGTTTTAGTGACCAGGTGTGCAAGGGACTGAAGGTGCGTCAGGTGACGAAGGTGCTGCGTAAGCACAACTGCTTGTACCTGCAAGACAACCGTTCGACGAAGCCGGTGCGCTGTCCGGGGCAGGGCCTCAAACGGATGTATCACTTTCGCGCGGGGGCGCTGAACATCCCGTATGCAGAGGAAATGGAGGGAGGGGAGGTTACCGCTGTTACCGCGGATACCGTGTTACCCCAAGGTGAACACACACATTAAAACGTTGCCCCTAGAGTTTACGCAACGAACTTAGATCACAAGCCGCGTGCGCGCGGATGAAGGAGGCCAGAAGATGCATGTGGAATATCGAGAACGGCGCAATGGAACGTGCTATTATTCGCTGTCCTACACCGACCAGGTGACCGGTCAGCGCAAGCGTATTTCTCAGGCACGCACCAAGATGTTGTTTGGGGGACCGCTGACCACCCGGCGTGAGGCGGAGCGGGCGGCGAAGACGTTGATGCCCGAGTACGAATCGCGGCAGCAGCGGATACAGAAGGTCACCGCGGGGCAACGGCGCAGCGAACGCCGGCAGCAGCTGCTCCAGGTCTATACCGAGCGTCAGCGCAAGGTGGCCCCTAATTCGTACCAGGTCAGTGTGCACAACCTCAAGTGCTACGTGTTTGTGTACTTCTTTGAAAAGCGCGGGGTGCAGGACCTGAGCAAGTGGGCTAACCACTTCGAGGGCTTTCGCAACTGGCTCGAAAACGAAGCCACCAGTGTGCGCAATGCCAAGCGGCCGCTGGCCTATCGGACGATGAATCACTGTGTGGCGGCGCTGAATACCTTTTTGCGCCACGCCTACCGCCGCCGCGAGATCCGCGAGTTGCACCTGTGTGAGCGCTTTCCCGAGCACCAGTGTGGCCGGCGGGGGGCGGATGATGTGATTACGTTGCCCGAGATGGAGGCCATTGTGGCGGAGTTTGACCGGGCAGGGTGGCGCCAGGAGGCGACGTTTTTTAAGCTGCTCTACTTTACCGGGCTGCGCTTTAACGAAGCCTTGGGGCTGAGTGTGGAAGACCTGCACGAGGGTGAGCTGGACGGCACGCTGTTAGGGGATAAGCTGGCGACCCATGGGCTGCGCTGTTATGGCTACTTGGTGCTGCGCAGTCAGCCGGACCATGCCACCCGTGGCTTGCGCCGCAAGGGCGGGGAGATCCGCCGCAAGCCGCTGAAAGGCCAGCGGGTGATGGATGATAAGGCGGCGCGGGTGGTGCCCATCACCGATGCCGATCTGTGGCAACGGCTGATCCACTTATACAATCAGCAGGTGGAGGCGTACCAGCACCAGGTCTGGGGGGCGAACCTCGATCAGTATGCACTGCTGGGGGACATCGAGCGCAACCTGGCAGGGCGGCGCTTACTGCAGGTCTATGCGCGTTTACACCTCAAGCCACGCAGTTGGCACTGTTGCCGGCATAGCTGTGCCACCAATGTGCTGGGGGCGACCGGCGATTTGATGTTGGCGCGGATGTGGTTGGGGCACAAGTCCACCAAGGTGATCGAGCGCTATGTACATGTGCACGAGCAGATGGTGCGGGCGCTGAAGAAGAGTGTGACCCATGCCGGGGAGTTGCACAAAATTGAGGCGCACCCCCAACCGGTTTCCTCAGCGTCGTCAAGCTCTGGCCCTTTATAGTTAAGGCAAGTCGTTTGGGAGGGTATCATGGCATACTTGGTCTGGCTCTGGCTCTTTCTTTTCGAGGCTGTGCACGAGGGAGAGTTCGTTGTGGGTCCAGTCAAGGTCGGGAATAGGCATCTCCAAACAAGCGGTGTCGGTGCTGTCGGGGTTGGCGGCCAGGTTTTCGCGTGCACTTGCTTCTTCTTGCGCCGGATGGTTTGGAGGGTCATCGAGGGATGCGCGATGCATCGATTGGAGATGCCGGCTGAGGTTGGAAGGGCTACTGAATGTGGCTGCGCAATGAGGACAAGGCTTTTTTTCTCCTTGGTGTTGGGTTTTCCAATGTTTTCTCATGGACGAGGCTTGGGTAAAGGTGGCGGAGCATTCAGGGCAGGGAACCCTTTCTTTTTTGTGTTGCGCCTTGATGTGTGTGTTCAGACCTGATTTTTGCTTGAATAGGGCCGGGCAGTGCGGGCAATGCTTTCTTGCTCCTTTGTGCTCAGCTTTGACATGCAAGCTCATACTCAGTTTGGTGGCAAATGTGGCCAGGCAGAGAGGGCAGCGTATCTGTGCTTTCAGCTTCCTTTTGTGGATGGTGCGGACATGTCGCTTCAGGTGGTCACGGGAAGCATACTTTTTGGTGCACTGGTCACAAGGGAAATGGTCTGCAAGCAGCTCTAGAGCGCCAAAAAGGCAAAGGAGGCTGGTGAAGAGAACTCTTTTTTGGGGTGACATATGTCTTCTACTCTATGGATGTGGACATGGAAATAAGCTGCACAAAATTTAGGCAAATCCCTCAGAGCGATTCTGAGCGCCGTTTGACCTCGGACCCTAGCCGAGGTACTCCCCCTCAAAAAACGTCTCCAAACCCGTTGCGGGGGTGAGACTAGTCTTTTGTGAAACGACTTGTCTCAACGACTTAACCACATGATATTGCAGTCAAATTCTCGGGAATCCCAAAATATATGTAATTGCTTGAAATAATAGTGTTTTTTGATTTTTTCGTCGAAAAAAGGAATGATATCAAAGACTTAACTTTTGGACTGGTCGGGGCGACTAGACTCGAACTAGCGACCTCATGCTCCCAAAGCACGCGCGCTACCAACTGCGCCACGCCCCGCGACCTGTGAAGAATGTTTTATCGCAGTTGGGTATGGAAGTCAATACTTTGAGTCATAAAAAAACAGAAAATCTTGAAAGTTTTCTCCTGCTTATTTGTCCATTGAAATCCAGGTGCTTTGGGTCCGAATAGGAAGTGGAGTTTACATATGGCAGAGACATGCTTCTTTGCCATATGTAAACTCTCCTTTATTGAGGGAACTCCGAGCCTCCACCACCTAAAGTGATTTGCGTTTTGTGTGATGATCAATGGGAAAAGCAACTACTTGTAGTTTACAGACAAGGGAAGGTCAAAAAACCAAAAAATGCAGCGGTGGAGCTCAAAGCGATGCAACGGGCTTCTAAGAGAGTACAGATCAGAAGCTAAATTCTTCCGAACAGTCACTTGCCAGATTGCGATTTGCAATAGCCGTTACGCGCCTAAAAGTGACCTCAGCGCCCCCCTTAGTAGTTTGTAATCGAGTTAGGGTGTCGCTGTCAACGACCATATGAGATTTTTTAGAGGTTATCTTAAGTAGATTTTTGCGGTCAGTGACAAAATCTAATAAAAACAGAATGTTATACAATTTAATTGTGGTGGGTGTTTTTTGTCGTTCTTGGTCTCTCCAGCCCTATCCTATTGAAACTCCTATACTATTCAAATGTCTGTTTATGGTGATCAGGCTCTGATGTTGGCAACCCGAGGTCGAGTGGAGAGCGTAAAAGCAAGTTGCGGTAGTAGATGGCTGACTCTTTTAAGTCTTTGCGTCCAAGCTGGATAATCGATTGTAACATGCTGGCAGTGCGGTAAATCAGCCCTGTGGCATCTCCCGCACCAAAATTCTTAGATGATACTGTGAGAATGAACTCTTCCCATTCTATGCTTCCGTCATGCTTCAGCCATAGTTCAATAACTCCAGATCCATTAAAATTCAGCTCCCGGAATTGAGGCTCTCCATGTTTGTCCTGGTACCCAACTTCTGTGTCATAAAGCTCGGGAAAAACATCAATCGGGTAATATGTTTTCAGGTCTTGAATCAGAGTTTCTTTGTTCGCCGGCAATTTACCTGTGGATTGAACTTTTGGGTATTTAGCTTTTGACAAGGATAAACATGCGAAGAGGTGTACAATCGTCACGAAATTTTGAGGTCTCACTTCTTGTCGCACGATCATATTCGCAACTAAAAGTCCCCCAAACTGAGGGAAGTAACGTGCAGCCTCACCAAAGGGAGTGAGCTTTGTTCCCTGATGTAGAGCTCCTATCGTGTGGAGGTAGGCATACAGTTGTGTGAGAGGACTATGCTTGCGTTGAAAGATTCGATGACACTTTGTTTGCAGTACACAATCGTAGCAGAGTGCATTTCTCTGTGAACGAAATAGAGAGTACTCTTCGCCAGGGTCTTTGCAAGGAACTAGAGCGTCGAGTATTCGTGTCCAACGCTTTTTGGAAGGTAAGTTAAATTGTTCTGCGTCATGATGGTAGCCATAAAAGCTGCGACGATAAAAATTTTCGAGCTGTCCGGAAGAATAGCCACGACTCACTAATCCTAAAAAGGTGGTATGGTCGCAGTTCAGTTGTGGGGCGCAAGCTTTACGATTTGCATTAGCAAGGGTTTTATATGCTTTTAAGTCCGGCCAGCAGCTGAATCCTACCTTATCACGCCCACGGCGCCCGGCCCGTCCAGTCATTTGAAGTACTTCTGAAGAGGAATATTTTTGAAACCCTGCAGAACTTGGTCTTTTGCGGTCTGCGATAAATGTTGATCGCACACTGAAGTTGATGCCGAGGCTCAGCCCCATGGTTGCGGTGCAGCACTTGAGTTTTCCTTGTTTTAGTAAATATTCGATAAGTAAACGTGCCTTAGGCGCGAGACCAGAGTGGTGATATGCCACTCCAAAGGATAAAATCCAATGTTTTAGACGCGTTGGTAAGAAGGTATTGGCATGAAATTTTTTAGCTGCGTTGTTAAATATTTCTAAAATTTCCGCAGCCTGTTCGGTATCTAAAGGGCCATAGCTTTTAGTGATAGCTTTGGCAAAGATTTCACAATCACTTCTTTTGGCGGCATAAGCAATAGTAGGAGTTAAACCAAGCATATTGAGTTGTTGAATTTGTTGTGCAAATGACTGAAACCTTTTTGTATCATTTATAGGAGTGGGGATTGGTTTGGGAGGGTGTTTGAGAAACTGAAGTGATATCCAGTAACCTCCTATATAGGTAAGGTGTTCTAGAGGGACGGGACGAAATAAGGTTTGAATAAATTGGGTTTTACGCTTGTTGAGGGATTCAATCCATCTCGCGATATCTTGTCCGTTGGAAACAGATGCGGAGAGTAGTAACATTTGGCAATGTGGTGGAGTAAGAATCATCGCTTCTTCCCAGGCGTTGCCACGCTCTTTGTCATCTAAAAAGTGATATTCATCAAAGACAACTAAGCTTCTTCCTAAGTCTGGTTCGATACCTAGGAGTGAGTTGCGGTATGTCTCTAGAGTTGCGACTACGATGGGAGCGTTGAGGTTTTCCTTAATGTCACCCGTGGCGATGCCAACATTCTCGTTACCAAATATTTGTCTGAACTCTAGCACTTTATCATTTGAGAGACTTTTGACAGGGCACGTATAGCATGCACGGAAAGTTGCTTCTTGCAGGTGCATAGAAAAATAACTTTCTACAACTCTTGTTTTTCCAGCAGTTGTAGGAGCATCCACAACAACATTGGCACCTTCCATGAGAGCGTCGACGGCCTCTTTTTGCCATGGATCTAAGCTGAATCCAGAGTGAACCTTGTCCTGTGGAAAAGGTGTTGTTTCAGTAAGCTGCTCTTGAATCCATTCTTTTGTTTTTTCAGCGGCTTTGTGCAATTCTTTCTGTTGGTAGCTAGTTGTAAGCGAGGTAGACTCTGAATGGCGACGAGTTTTAAACCCATCCCATTTTTTTTTCCTAAAGTTAAAAGAAGATTTTTTTTTCGTAGTCCGTTTGCTAAGTCGGTGCATATTAGGATTCCTTACCTTTCATTTTTTAAGTTTTGAATGGCTTGCTCGAGAGACTGCATAAGTGTGCTGTATGAGCAGTCTGTGTTGAAAGATAAGTCCGCGAGAGATTTTTTTTCATCTGCAGACATCTGGCTGCGAATGTGAGCATGAGCTTGTTTCTCAGCAAGATTATCTCTTCGCATGAGACGTTTAAGTTGAGTTTCGGGAGTGCACCAGGCACACCATATACGATAAAAACGTTGTGCGATATGGGCTTCATAAATGAGAGC
>JAPPOJ010000186.1 GCA_028817975.1 Zetaproteobacteria bacterium
AAGATTGTATTTTTCGTTTGTGCTGGTTATTCTACTAAAACTATGTTATACCTGTGTTTCGGTATGGGTACAATCCCGTTTGTATCTTTAAAAACAGGCCGCTAACGACTTCGCTCTAAACTAAGAAGTCGTCATTGCTAAAATGAGCGGTAGAGTAAATTTTGGTTCTTATTGGAGAATCCATGGCAGTTCATATTCGTCTTCAACGTAGAGGATCTACGCATCGTCCTTTTTACCACCTCGTCGCCACTGACAGCCGCAGTCCAAGAGATGGTCGCTTTATCGAAAAGCTCGGGTACTACGACCCAAAAGGAGAGCCTTCTACTGTAGAGGTAAAAGCAGATCGTCTTCAGCACTGGTACAGCAAAGGAGCACAATTATCTGATGCTGTTGCTAAGTTGGTGAAAATCAAAAGCATTGCGTTGTCTCGCACCCCTAGCAAGTAAGGCACGACTGCGAATGTCTCGTCATCGTCCTCATCTAAACTCACTTATAGGTCGCGTGGGCAAAGCTCACGGTCTTAAAGGTGAGTTTTTTTTGTCTGGGCGCACCCGTCTTCTTTCGCCAAGCCCGGATGAAGTATTCCTCGACACGGGCAATGGCACACAAGACGATAGCAGTGCGCGTGTCCTAAGCCACCGGGTGTGGAAAGGACGCGACCTCCTCCAACTCGATTGCTATCCAGATCGTACTTCTGTCGAAAAACATCATGGCTTTCATATTTATGGTGCTGTCGATGGCACTGAAGACCTGGAGTACCTACTTGACCAAGCAGTCGATACTCTTTCAGGGGAGCACATCGGCACCGTCGAAGCCATCACAAACTATGGCGCTCATGACTGCATCGTCATGCGTCATCCTTCTGGAACAAAAACTTTAGAGTTACCCTTTGTAGACGACTACTTCCAAGCTAAGGCAAATGCTCAGGTACTGCTCCTCCGCCTTCCCTTGGCCCACTTCGACGACCTGTGGTGCGATGAGAATCCCTAACAATGGCACATGTCTTCTCCTTTGTCTCTATACATCCCCATTTCCTCGCCGCACACGGTGAGTTCGGCACCTTCTACTGGGCGAAAAAGCGAGGCCGGGCAACGTTCAACTTTATCAACTTACGTGACTACGGCTCAGGCAAACACCACCGTGTAGATGATCGTCCATACGGTGGAGGCGACGGCATGCTTTTACGCCCCGAGCCACTTGCACAGGCTACACGGGAACTCCAAGCGCGTACCCCACACCTTATTAACAAAGTCATTTTTCCAACCCCTCAAGGAAAAGTCTTTACCCAAACCCAAGCAGCCGATCTTGGCCAACAACCAGACACCCACTTTATTTTCGTCTGTGGCCGCTTTGGGGGGGCTGATGAACGTTGGATTCGCAAGTATGTTGACTTAGAGCTTTCTTTAGGGGACTTCGTTCTTGCCGGCGGCGAGCTACCCGCACTCGCGATCACGGAGGCTATTTTACGCACACTCCCTGATGTCTTAGGCAATCAAGAAAGCTGTGCGCATGACTCCTTTGGAACACAACTGAACGGCAGATTGGAAGGCGCAGCCTATACACGTCCAGAAGTCTTTGAAGGGGAATCCGTGCCCGCAACATTGCTCTCAGGTAACCACGCCCATATTCGAGATTGGCGCCAAGCACAATCCGAACAAGCAACCTTTATCAAACGCCCCGACCTTCTTTAAACAACAGCATACGCCGAAAGGCACCGGTTCCAGCAAGAACTACTGACATCCCCAAGTCAAGCACACACGAGAAATTTCTTGCAATTTAGTCACCAGTCGTTATGTTGTCACTGTTTGTGAAATGAACTATTTGCACATCAAGGTCAAATGCCAGTTCATTCAAAAGGTAATCCAGAATATACTTCTGAGTGTATATGTGTGCTATCTTAATTTGTTATATAGCAAATAACAAGAACAGCACCCAAACAGTTGAGATGTAGAGGAGGTTATACTTGTGATCGAAGTTAAGAATTTAGTAAGGCGGTATGGAAACTTTGTCGCCGTGAAGGGGGTCAGCTTCAATATCCCCAAAGGCCAAATCATCGGCCTTCTTGGACACAATGGAGCAGGAAAAACAACCACCATTAAAGTGCTGACGGGCTACCTTGAACCTAGCGAAGGTGAGGTCCTCATCAGTGGCATGAACATCGGAGACCACACACTCGATATTCAGAACAAGATAGGTTACCTGCCCGAGAATTCGCCACTTTACCCCGAAATGACCGTCGTCGAATATTTATCCTACGTCGCCAATATGCGGGGCATCGCAAGCGAAAGCCAAGTGGCTGCCATTCAAAAAGCAATCGAGGCTACAGACTTAAAACCCAAAGCAGGTGATAAAATTGCAACCCTGTCCAAAGGGTACCGTCAACGGGTCGGCGTTGCACAAGCCATCATCCACCAGCCTGAAATTCTCATCTTAGATGAGCCCACCAATGGTCTCGACCCTACTCAGATCTTGGCCATGCGTAATCTCATCAAACGCTTAAGTGAAACCACAACGGTTATTCTTTCGACCCACATCATGCAAGAAGTCGAAGCTATCTGCGACCGCGTCCTTATCATCATGGACGGACGCGTTGCGGTGGATGCGACTTTAGAAGAGCTACGCGCAGAAGGGCAAATCTCTATTGCACTCGACCGTAATCCTGACGAGGCGCGCTCTGTACTCGGCGCCATCAGCGGTGTCGCTGAAATATCTCACGAGCAACCCACAAGTGGTAACACGTGGAACTATCGCCTCAAGCCTGCTGCAGATGACCAGAACCTTAGTGCTGTCATCGCCAAAACAGTGGTCGACAAAGGCTGGAATCTATACGGACTCTCACGTGAAAAGCGCAACCTAGAATCCATTTTCCGTGATGTCAATGCGGGACAAGGAGGTACTGCGAATGTCTAAACCAATGCCCAATAAAACACTCAGCGTCATGAGCCGCGAGATTAAAAGTTATTTCTCGTCCCCGGTCGCGTTCATCTTTCTACTCACTTACCTTGGCGCAAACCTCTACACCTTTTTTATTGTGGAGCAGTTCTTCGCACGCAACATTGCGGATGTCAAACCCCTCTTTGAATGGATGCCCATCCTTCTCATTTTCCTCATCGGCACCCTGACGATGCGCATGTGGAGTGAAGAGCGGAGTACCGGCACGGTTGAGTTTCTCCTCACTTTACCAGTTAAAACCCATGAATTAGTTTTAGGTAAATTTTTGGCGTGCCTTGCTTTAGTCACCATGGCATTGATACTCACCCTGGGCCTGCCCTTGTCGGTCTCTATGATGGGAAGTCTAGACTGGGGCCCTGTGATGGGAGCCTACCTGGCATCTATCCTGCTTGCCGCAGCTTACATCGCCGTAGGCCTCTTTGTCAGCTCACGTTTTGAAAGTCAAATTGTCAGCCTGATTGTCAGCGCCCTCGTCTGCAGCATTCTTTATGCCCTCGGCTCCTCGACGATTCAAGGTTTGTTTGGTGGCACGGGCGCCGAGATCTTGGCCAAAATTGGGATCGGATCTCGCTTCGAGTCCATCAGCCGTGGAGTCCTCGATTTACGGGATATCTTCTACTATGTCAGTATTGCAGCCGCATTCCTCAGCCTCAATATCTACTCTCTTGAGAAACTGAAATGGTCCGCTAACTCACCACGCAGTGCATCTAAAACAATCACCACCGTTACGGTCCTTGCTGTCGCCAACTTCATGGTAGGCAACATCTGGCTCAATCGTATCCAGTCCGCACGTATTGATATGACCAAAAACCAGTCTTACTCGATTTCAGAAGCGACCGAGCAACTCATGGACCAACTCCAGGAACCTCTCCTCGTCCGTGGTTACTTCAGCGAAAAAACACACCCTCTGCTCGCCCCGCTGATTCCTGTTGCCAAGAACTTTTTATTGGAATACCAACTTGCAGGCAAAGGCAAAGTTCAAGTAGAGATCGTCAACCCACAATCCGACGCCGAAATCGAAGCCGAGGCAAACCGCCGGTATGGCATCGAACCTGTACCTTTTCAAGTTCAAGACCGCCACTCTGCACAGCTCATCAGTGGTTACTTTAATATCGTCGTTCAATACGGTGACCAACACGAAGTACTCGGTGTCAAAGAACTCGTAGAGATCAAATCAGGTAAAGCGGGACAATCTCTGGACGTAAAACTACGCAACATGGAATACGACATCACTCGTGCGGCGAAGAAAACCATTCAGAGTTTTGCAAATGCCGGTGACTTTTTCGCCCGTATGACCGAACCGGTAAAAATGGTTGCATACGTCAGTGAAAACACCCTACCACAACAAGTTAAAGGTGTGTGGACGAACCTCAAGCAAGCTGCAGAAAAAATGTCCACCAAAGGTGGTGATAAATTTTCCGTAGAAGTCGTCGACCCGACACAAAATCGCCAAGTTGCCGAAGAAATCTACTCCCAGTACGGGTATGGTCCACAACGCTTGAGTATTTTCTCCCAAGAGACTTTCTACTTCTATCTTACGTTACAGAAGAAGGACAAAATCATTCCACTGAACCTCGAAGAGTTGAGTGTTGAGACTTTTGATAAGTCCTTGGAAGAAGGCCTGCAGCGCATGATGCCAGGATTCCTCAAAACCGTGGGCATTTACACTCCTCCCGGAGGAGCAACCAATCCAATGATGGCACAGTTCGGCCATGGTGGAGACTCCAAAAAATTCCAAAAGCTTGAAGCAAAATTAGGCGAAAATTACACCACAACCAGTGTTGATCTTGAATCAGGTGCTGTACCGAGTGAAGTCGATGTCTTGCTGGTTCTTGCTCCCAAGGATCTCAATGACAAGCAGATCTTTGCGATAGATCAATTCATGATGAAAGGTGGCTCTGTGGTGATGGCTACTTCCCCTGCGTCGATTGCCATCGCACGCACGGGAGTCACCATGACCGAAAACAACAGTGGTGTTGCCAAATGGCTTCAACACCAAGGCATCGAGATCACGCGAAACTTTGTAATGGACAAACAAAACCTTGGGTTTCCGGAATTCACCAAAAGAAACGTACAAGGGGTGATGATCAACAATATCGAGCTGTCTCCATATCCCTTATTCCTCGATATCCGTGACAATGGTCTGAACCAAGAAAGTGCCATTTCCTCTTCCTTAGGCCAACTCACCATGGCATGGGCATCCCCCATCAAGTACACTGCTCCCAAAGACTCTAAGCTCACTTACACCAAACTTGCAGAGAGTAGCTCAGATAGTTGGATAAGTGAGGACCTTACCGTCGAGTCCAATCGGTCTATGCACCCTGAGTTTGGTTTTAAGGTAGGAGAACAGACGCAACCAAGTACAGTTGTCGCCATGCTAGAAGGTGAGTTTACCTCTTACTTTAAAGGCAAGGCCTCCCCACTCGTGGAAACCGAGAAGGAGAAATCAAATCCAGCAGAAACAGCTGAGCCCACAGCAGAAGATGAAAAGCAAAAAGCCATTGTTACTGGAGTCATCGAAAAGTCACCTGCAATCAGCCGACTTATCCTATTCTCCAGCAATGACTTCGCCGAAGACAACCTACTCGATGTCACCAACTTTGTGCAAGGTAACGAGCTGCTTTCTCCCCTGCAAGCCTTAGAAAACTCACTGGATTGGAGTACCGAAGATCGCACGCTATTATCCATTCGTAGCCGTGGGCACTTTGCGCAGACACTCATCCCCATGAGCGATGACACCAAATCTCTCTGGGAATGGGTGAATTTTGCCATTGCACTGGTCGGCCTTGGTGCTATCTTTGCCATTTACACCATATACCATCGTCGTAACCGCGAGCTTTACCGTGCTCACGGTCTCATGTCTTAGGAGGTTTCGAGATATGCAGTCAACTCAAAATAAAATAGGACTCATGATAGGGTTTCTAGTCGCACAACTGGCACTGGCACTCTATCTCTACAGCAAAAACGATCCAATGGCAGTGTTTACGCCAAACGAACCCATGCTAACTTTTGTAGCCGATAAAGTTAGTAAAATAACCATTCAAAGTAAGTCGGAAGATGCCGAAGAAACCATCGAGATGGTAAAAGGTGACCAGGGCTGGAGCATTCCTGATTTTCATCAGGTACCTGTTGCCAACTCTAAAATAGAGACCTTACTCACGACTGTAGGAGGGTTTCGCAAATCCTACCCAGTCGGCAAGACAGAGCTTGCCGCCAAACAGTTTAGCGTGACCGAAGACAGCTATGAGCGTAAAATCACGCTCCATGCAGGAGAGCAAAATCTAGGTACTCTCTACCTCGGCAAGTCTCCAAGCTTTAAAAAAGTCTACGCCAAAACTCCAGGTGACTCCTCCAATACGTATGCTGTCAACTTCAACAACTACGAAGCACCTCTTAAGAAGTCCGAGTGGATTGACAAAGCTTTACTCAAGCTCGAAATGTCAGCCATTTCCAAACTCACCCTACGCGACCTTGAAATCGAACAGAAAGATGGCAACTTCACCCTCGCCGGATTAAGCGATCAGGAAGAGTCGAATACCACCAAAGTCAGCTCACTGGCTCAAGCCATGTTAAGCCCCACCTATGACGATATCCTTGGACCAAGTGCCGAGGTTGCGACGGGGGCACAAAGGGTTAGCTTTCTGGCCACACTAAGCGATGGTAAAGTACGTGAATACACCTACCACCTTCCAGCGCAAAGCAATCCAGAGAAGGGCCAAGAAGAGGACAAAGAGGAAGAAGCGAAGCCCGATCACTATGTACTCAAAGTTTCAGACCAGGGGTTTGCATTTAAAGTACCCGCGTATGGTATCGACAAGTTTACCAGCGCCAAACGTGCTGAGCTTGTTCAAGCCAAATCAGCCCCTACTGACAGCTCATCCCCATCTACGGAAACACCAAAAATCGGCGACGAGCAAGGGGCTTTACAACCCGAAATGTCCACTAAAGACATCTCGGACGCCCAAACAACAGGCGCTGTTAGTTATCCATAGCCGCTAGTATTCCGAGGCTTGGCCTGGCCCTAAAAGGGCCAGGCCTCTCTACACCGTTATTTCTGCCCACAACAACCCACCCTAATTCGGCACACGAAGATGCCAAGCTTTGGGACGCAAAAATGCCTGCACTCCCAAAGTCGAAAGAGTTGCACCTATCCCTGAATTTTTCCTTCCTGACCAAGGTAGATGAGGCGAGACACGATCACAGCAGTTCCAATATACAGAGCCTGAGGACATCTGCTGAAGGATGTTATAGGCTCGTGCTTGTTCACAACTGTATACGGCTGCGGTCAATCCCATATCAGTGTCATTCATATGGCACACAGCTTGGTCGTCATTTGCCACTTTCTGAATCCCCACAATGGGCCCAAAAGACTCCTCACGCATCACAGCCATATCATGGTTGACTTCAGACAGGACCATGGGCGCATAAAAGTATCCAGGGCCCCGGCGTGGTCCCCCATGTAAGACAATTTTGGCTTTTTTTTGGACAGCATCTTCTACTTGCGCATCTAAAAGATCCATCTGTTGCCTACGCGCCAAAGGTCCCATATACGTTGCACCATCACTCGGGTCACCGACCTGCAACTTTGAGGCTACCTCCACAAAAGCGACGACAAAATCTTCATATATAGCCTCGTGCACATAAATCCGTTCTACCGAACAACAGCTTTGTCCAGCATTATAAAACGCACCATCCACCAATGCTTCCACAACAGGGACAAGGTCCACGTCTTCGCAAACATAGACAGGGTCCTTTCCTCCAAGCTCCATATTACGCACCAGCAAACGCGCCCCCAGCTGAGCTGAAATTTTCATCCCAGTGGCCACGGAACCCGTGAAAAACATCCCATCGACGGGTATTTGGGTCACGTAGGCACCGACCTCAGCACCCCCTACTAAAGTTTGAAACAGCCCCACTGGCAAACCTGCTTGCTGTAACAAACGATCCAGTGTTAAACCTGTCAGCGTCGTAAGCTCAGATGGTTTGTATAACACCCCACTCCCCGTGAGGAGGGCTGGGATGATAACATTCAGCCCCACAAAATAAGGAAAATTCCACGCAGAAATATTGGCAATAACCCCCAAAGGATCAAAAGAAATCTGCTCACACAACGGACCCTGCTCATACACTGTACGCACTGCCATCACGTCTTCCGTATGCTGCAAGAACCAATCCACACGCGCTAAAGCGGCCGAAATCTCACTCTTCGCCTGATGTACTGGCTTACCCATTTCAGCACTGAGGGTACACGCTGCTGCATCTATTTCCCCAGCAAGAAGCTGACGGAACGTACAAATCACCTGCGCCCGTTGTCGAAAATTACAACTTCCCCAATCTCGCTGAGCTTGTACGGCCAAGCGAAAAGCATGCTTGACATCTACCAGGCTGCTGGTTGACTTTTCTGCAATGAGCTGTTCTGTAGCAGGATTAATGATTTTTAACATAAGGCCCCCTAAGGCTTGCGCTGACGCATAGCCTCCACAAAATGTGCCAACAGAACATCCGGATTCAACAAGGCTGTGTTCTCAGAGGATTGAAATTCAGGATGCCACTGCACCCCAAATACAAAAGGGTCTTGCTCATGGGTCACCGTCCTACGAATCGCTTCCACCACCCCATCTACCGTTGAACGTGCTTCCACCACAAAGCCCTTCGCTAAATCTTTCACCGCTTGATGGTGAACACTATTCACCCGTGCCTGAGTTTGTCCAGAATACAAAAGACTCAACCGAGAGCCTGCAACCATCTCAATACTATGTTCATTTTTTTCGTAAAGCTGTGCATCCCGGTGTACCAGAGCATCCGGACAAAAGAAACCAATATCCTGATAAAGTGTCCCCCCAAAGGCAATATTAATCATCTGTAAGCCCCTACAAATACCAAAAATAGGCTTACCTTGACGATAACAGGCATGGATAAGCTCACGTTCATAACGATCCCGCACGCCGTCTCCTGCCCACTGTGATTGCAAGGCGCGTTCTCCATAACTCTCCGGGGCAACATCCACGCCACCATGCAGTACCAAACCATCCAAACCATCTACCAGGTCGGTTACAGAGGTGCCTGTCACCGCAGGAGGTGGAATCAT
Source organism: Zetaproteobacteria bacterium (assembly GCA_028817975.1). Lineage (GTDB taxonomy): Bacteria > Bdellovibrionota_B > Oligoflexia > Oligoflexales > Bog-1112 > JAPPOJ01. The sequence goes on from JAPPOJ010000186.1 coordinate 9,041, forward strand.
ATAAACCGCACAGTTTTGCCGCATCAGATAACGAGCCATCGAAGCTTCCATGTAGATCAACGGACGTCCGTTAAACATAACTTTATGAGGATCTCCACTCCACATGCATGCGGAAACCCCAATACGCAGTGGTGCTGCCATGGATACCCCTTTCCCAAACTTAGTGCTGCATCACCTTTTCAAAAAGGAGACGAAAATCATCTACAGTACACACACGGGGATTATGCTGATGGCAAGGATCTTCGAAAGCTATTTGCACCAGTGCATCATCCACAGTCATGTCATAAGGCGGTATCATCTGACGTACATTCATCTTGTCATACAACTTCGCAAGGGCTGTTATAAACCCCCGAGCCTGTTGCTCGGTATCCCCTTGTAAACCAATACACTGGCCCATACGCGCAAACTTATCCGGAGCTGCGGATAAATTAAATTCGAGACAGGGCAATAACATCAAGGCATTCCCCAAGCCATGGTGAAGGTCAAAGCGCGTCGATAATGCATGCGCACAAGAATGGGTAACTCCAAGACCTTTTTGGAAAGCAACAGCACCCATCATTGCAGCCATAAGCATTCCTTGACGTGCATCCAGATTTTGTGGGTACTCTACCGCTGTTGGGAGGTGCTTAAAAATGAGAAAAATTCCTTCTAAGGCGATACCATCACAGAGAGGGTGGTAACTCTTCGCCAAAAAGGCTTCAATATTGTGGACCAAAGCATCTATCCCCGTAGTAATCGTCACTTGTGTGGGCAATCCAATGGTTAATGCGGGATCTGCAACAACCAGGTTAGGTATTAAACGCGGTGACCACACAATCACTTTCGCACGGGTCAGATCATCTGAAATAACAGCACTCCCCCCCACTTCACTCCCTGTTCCTGCTGTGGTAGGAATCGCCATCATAAAAGGAATATCTCGATCCACCGGCCGCGCATCTGTACAACCGTCTTCATAGTCAAACAGATCACCAGGGTGCGAGACCATTAAGGCAATCGCTTTCCCTACATCCATAGCACAGCCTCCACCTATCAGAATCACACTATCCGCATGCACATCCTGATACAGTTTGACGCCATCCATCACGCAAGATTTCACGGGATTACCTTGAGCATCTGCATAGAGGACCGGATTCATGTGCACTTGTTGTAACAAGCGTACAAAGTCCTGGACAAACGGTTGAGAAACAAGGCCTTGATCGGTCACCACAAGTGGACGAGAAAAACCCTTTTCGTGGAGCCATTGTGGAGCTTTTTGCAAACTATGGCAGCCAAAGCGAATATCTGTAGGAAAACGAAACTGCTCCATATTGAGCTTTCCTCATACTCATTTTCGTTGTAAGGTTTAGGTCACATCATCGTCCGAGCCTATATAATCTCAAAGTAGCGCCGCATCTCCCAATCGGTAACCACTTGCTGAGCCTGTTGCCACTCCCATAAGCGTGTTGCTGCGAAATGCTGCACGAAATTTTCTCCAAGGAGTGCATGCGCCAAGGTAGACTGCTGAAATAGTGTCGCAGACTCCAACAGAGTAGAAGCAAACGGCCTTGCCAACTCACACGCATAACCATTGCCTGTTACAGGAGACTGATCCAAAGACAATTCGTTTTCAATACCGTAGAGTCCTGCAGCAAGTGCAGCCGCAATCGCTAAGTATGGATTCATATCCGCACCTGGAACACGAACTTCCACCCGTGTACTTTGCGGACTCCCCACAATAGCACGATAAGCACAAGTACGATTGTCCACTCCCCAAGTCGAACGCGTAGGAGCCCAAAATCCTGGCACCAAACGTTTATAACTATTCACCGTAGGTGCCATCATCACTAAAAGCTCAGGTACACAATGGACAAGCCCCGCCATATAGGAGCGGAAAACAGGACTCAAATCCGAAGTACCCTCTTGATAGAATACATTACGCCCCCGCTCATCACGTAAGCTTTGGTGAATATGCCCACTACAACCTGGCAAACGTTCATTCCAACGGGCCATAAAGCTTGGTATCACACCATGCGTCGCTGCAATTTCTTTGACAGCGGTTTTAAAAAGTACCGCACGATCCGCAGCTTCCACTGCAGGAGCACATTGAATCGCAGCTTCATAGACTCCAGGTCCGGTTTCCGTATGCAAGCCTTCCAAGGGCACACGAAAAGATTCTAAAGAATCCATCAAATCGTTAAAATATTCACGATAACGCCCTGCACGGAGCAAAGAATAGCCAAACATACCTGGCGTAAGAGGAACGGGCTGTTGAAAGCCTTTTGCTTCCATGATTTGTGGAGTTTCCTGAAAATTAAACCACTCATACTCACATCCAACCCAAGGTGAGTACCCCATCGACTCCGCTTTTTGTACTACACGTTTTAAAACAGCACGCGGACAAATCGGCAACGGCGTCCGCTGGTCCGCCTCAAGAAAGTCACCTAAGAAAAAAGGCAACCGTTGCTCCCAAGGCAAGAGACGATAGGTACCTGGATCTAAAGCAACCAAAGCATCTGGATAACCTGAGTGCCATCCGGTGTAAGAAGAGTTCTCATAGCAAACATCTGCACTATCCCACCCAAACACCACATTACAAAAGCCAAATCCTTTTTCGAGTGCTGTGGCAAATTTATCCAAATGCATCATCTTGCCACGCAAGATACCATCTATATCTGTGACCGCGACCTTAACCTTTTGAAAGCCTTGTTGCCTAATTTCCTCAACTAAAGTTTCTCCAACACAGGATGCTGTCTCCACTCCTCCCTCCTTTGCACTCAGGTGCCACCGCAAAAAAACAAGTCCATACAAAGGATATAGAAAGGCAGAACTCTCGTGCAAGCTAAAATCACCTTTGCCTTTGGGATACACCCTGCTGAGAAAACAAGCGACAAGTGCCGGTTAACACTGTAGCCCCTTCTCGCTGGTAACTCAGCACATACCCACCACGCCGTGAACGTTGATACCAGTGCTGTTGCGAAACACCATAGAGTTGAAAAATCAATGGAGATAATACACGATGTACAGAACCCGTAACATCATCCTCATTACGTCCATGCATCGGGGTGAAATAACGCAACTCACCAAAACCTTGTTGTGCATTCCAAACAAAGACACAGAAACCATGCACACTTTCCGGAGGAAATTTACGCAAGAATGCCCACAAAGCTAAATCGTCAGCACATAAGCCCTCTGCAGTCAAGAGATGGAGGTAGTAAATACCACTATTCGGGTCATAATACAAAGTGCACCCAGGCCACTGAGACACCTCATGAAAGGTGGCATTGGGTAAAGATAAACACAACTGCTCACCTTCCCAGTACACCTGCAAAGGGTAATGCAAACTATGGAGCTGCTCTAAAGGTGCACCAAGGCACACGTTCAAGTACCAAGCAATTGCATACGCACCACTCCCACAAAGCTGAATCTCACCATCAAGATTCTTCCACCTGACTCTAGCTTGCACAGAGGAAAGGCAAAAGACAAAGCCATGGTCTCCGTCCTTCTGAACCTGGCTTGCATAACCAACTTCCCAACTCTCCTGATCCGTATACACATTTAAGTATTGACGAGTGCCTAAAAGCTGTGCAGTGCAAAAGGTCTGGACCATAACTTGCTGTGCTTTAAACATTCTCATCCGCCTCAGGCTGCCATAAAGAGTCCACAAACCAACGCTGTTCATCTTGATAGTGAGTAATCGGCACAAAACCCGTATTGCAGCAAAGAAAATCAATATCTGTCATGAGGTATTTAAAAGAATACTCCAAATGAATCGGTTCGTAAGCTGCAAAGGAAAAACTCCTCTGCAGCTGTGCAATGTACACCTCCTGGGGTTTATCAGGCAGCAAAAAACTTTCCATAGCCCCCAAGATGGGGTTATAAGAGCCAAAGTGATCCCAACTGTGCAGACAAAAGTTTGCCCCCAACTCCTCATTGATACGCCGCAAGATATTGAGGTTAAATTCACGTGTAATTCCAGCTGAGTCATTATACGCACGCGTTAAGACTTGGACGTCTTTTTTTAAATCAAAACCAATTAACAAGCGATCTCTAGGCTGCATATTACGTCGTAACAAGCTTAAAAAACCTTGATTTTGTACGCGGTCAAAATTGCCAATGTTGGAACCCAAAAATAATAACAACTGAGGATTCATGGAGCGATCACGTAAATACTTTAAGGCATCCAAGTACTCACCTACGATCGCAAAAATATTGAGTTTAGGGTGGCTGGGATAGTTTTTTTCCAGCAGCAACATCGCCTGAGCAGAAATATCCACTGGAAAAAACTGAACCTTAATACCCCGAGACAAAAACCCATCAATAATAAGCTTTGTCTTGTGGCCATCGCCCACGCCTAATTCTACAATGTCCACAGCATCATGGGTAAAGTGCTGTGGAATCTCGGAAGCTGCTGCACTCAAAATGGCATGTTCAATACGGGTCAAATAATAATCTTCATGGTGTGTAATCTGCTGAAACAACTTACTCCCAAGATCATTATAAAAGTACTTCGATGAAATCTTTTTCGGTGTCGAACATAGCCCAGTCAACACATCTACTGCAAACTGGTCACAAGCAAGCTTTTCATCTTGCACCGATGCATGATTTAAGCGAATGATTTCCATTATATATCCTTTGCAAGCCGAAGACCTGAAAACATCCACCTTTGTTGGGGATCAAAAAAGTTACGGTAACTCGGACGATAGTGACCTGGAGGAGTCGCAAAAGATCCCCCTCGCAACACAAATTGATTGCACATAAACTTAGCATTGTACTCACTGAGAGCACCGGAGTACTTTTTTTGCCTTGGATAAGGCCCATAAGAGCTACTTGTCCAACACCACAGCTGGCCCATAGCTGCATCCTGCGAAGGATGCAAACGCTTTGGTAAACTCGGTAATGACTCTGAAAACCTTTGCGATAAAAAGACTTCTATCTCATACTCAGTTGGCAAGCGCATGCCACACCACTGTGCAAATGCATAAGCTTCATGGTAGCTGATATGCGCAACAGGTGCATGAAAATCTAAAGCATGATCTCCATGCAAAGTGTATTCACGCCATACGCCTTTAGAGTCTCGAAACCAATACAAAGGAGCCAACACCTGTTGTTCCTGTATCCAATCCCAACCCTGACTCAGCCAATACTCAGGATTTTGATAACCACCCGCCTCCATAAAACGGAGATAATCACCATTGGAGACAAGTGAACAGCATAAGGCAAAGGGATAAAGGTAGGTTTTATGACGAGGAGACTCGTTATCATAGGCAAAGCCATCCCCACCACAGCCGACTTCATAGACCCCCTCCTCGAAGTCCTGCCAGGCTATCTCAGCAGAAACACAAGGAAGCAAAGGGAGAGAAACATGCTTCGGCAACGATGGATTTTGAAATAAGATAAACTTAATGTCCATCCATAATAGCTCTTGGTGCTGTTGCTCATGATGTAGCCCAATCTCCCATGTGATTGCGGCTTCTTCAGTTGCAAAAGGTGAAGCACAAAAATCAGCCATCGCTTCGTCTACATATTTGCGGTATGCATAAATTTCGCTCACCGAAGGACGCGAAAGGCATCCACGCTTCCCTTGCAACCAATGCTTACCCGCAGACTTATAATATGAATTAAACAACAGAGGATACAAGCGGTCAAAAGGCTTATAATCTGTGACATACTTTTTTAAGATCATTTCCTCAAAAAACCAGGTCGTATGGCCAAGGTGCCATTTAGGGGGGCTCACCTCTGGAATTGGCTGGACAACATAATCCTCTCGCGCGAGAGGCTCACATATTTGCACAGTATCATGACGTATTTGCCTATAAGTATGCTGAAGAGCCCTTAAATCAACTTGGGACGGAGAGTTACCCACACCTATTCCCCTTGTCAGTCTGGAAGATATGATTCTCGCTCACTTTATTTAAGCACAACCCATAGACGATGATGCAACACAGGGAACGCAGATGGAAGAGGCTCAACGCAATTCTCCGCTCTCAGCTCTTGTCGATGCTAAACCTGACGGCTATGATGTGGCTTTCATACAAACAGGCCCTGCGTTTATAGACACTACAAAGGAAAATAAATATGGATGCAACATTTGAGGAAGTCTTTACAGAATTAGGCTACGACGGACAATGGTCTCTGCTTTCCAAACTTATTTTGCGTGCTAAGAAGGCTACCCAAATCATTTTTTCAAATTCATGGGTTTGGGCGCCACAAAATTTTAATTGCTACAGCTGCAAACGCACCAAACCTTATCTCACTAGATCCTGTGGCAACACACTCTATGCACACTTACACCTCGATCATGATCACCTTGCCGATTATGCCCTCGACATAAGTACAGAGCTAGGGAAGTCCGGTCTGCCAACGTATCTCATCACACCTCTTTTACGCTTTGCTCCCACACTGCTATGTGCCGACTGCAACCATATCGACTCCAAACTAAAAGCGATTTACCCCGATGTGTGTTGCTATTTTACCCTTAGTCCAGAAGAAAAAAGACAGGTATACCAAGCTCCCCATAAAGCGAGGAACAAGCTTGCACACCAAATATGGCGACAACAAAAAGCTTCCCATGAAAGCAAAAAAGAGCAGGTCACACAAAACATTTTAGATTGGATGGAAGATATTCCGACAACAAAGTTATTACGCTCTGCTGGAAAAGTTCGTACAGCACACGAACGTAACCGATTTTATACAAGCAACCGGCAACTCTTTCAGCACTTAAGCTATCCAGAATTTATGCATTTATCTAAACACACACTTACAAACTGAAAGAGATGATACTCAGAACTTGGATTTTTTCCGCATAAAGGAGGCGACCCACAGGCGTGGACGATCACGGAAAGAAGCCTTATGCCCCACAGCACGGTGGACATATAAAGAGCAATTGCCATTCTCATCGCAAATACCACGAGCTTGAATGCCCCGAGCACGTAACAGCTCATAGTCTGCTTCACAACCAGGTAAGAAGCCACGCCAAAGGAGATACTGAGTATAAAACCAGTTCAGAAAAAAGCCTCCCAAAAGGTGGGCCCAAAAAAAAGAAGAGAAAAGTCCTAAGGCAAGTATCCCCACAAGACCGACCATCCAGCCACGCAACAGGGGAACGAAAGAGCCAAAAATCAACGTAGTGAAACTAAACCCTTGTGGAGAGAGTACTAACTCACCTGTTTCTGGGTGACGCAAAATAATAACCATGGCTTTTTGCCTCCTCTTTTCTCAAAACAGCTGGCTAAATATCGTGACCTCGCATACGTAACGCATCCTCGACTTCACCAAGATCACAGTACCTCGGCCCCTTGCTGTAACTCAAAACAGCATTCACTCGACTGGCGATTTCTTCCGGGGCGGCACCTTGTTGGTAAAGCGCAACAGCAATCTCTGCAAATAACATCTCCGCCACCGAATCATTCAAGGGCAAGGAAGACTGTACATAAGTTTGTACATGGTACTTCTCAAGATGATTGGACTGCCAATTATCTTGTTGTTTAGGAATATTACCGAGATGGATCTCCACCTGACGCAAATACTCGATCTTCTGTGCAATAGGGTCGACTTTGCTACCTAGCTGAGTCATACAAAAAATCCTTGTGAAGTAGGTTACATTGCATTTTGCCACCTCCATTAAAATAAGTCAATACTTTTATTTACATGCATCAACACAAGGAAAGGTCGGGGTATAGCTGCTGCAGCCCTTGCTCTAACAAACCCTGAGGAGAAGCGCCTTCACGACGGTAGGCTTGCAACGACTTTGCCAAAAGAGACTTAGACAACTTTCGCGATGCTTTAGGATCAGGTAACAAGGGATGGTGAACAAACAGAGGCACCCAAGAGTCCTGGGTAAACAGCTTGCGTAAGCGCAACTGCTTTAAAGTATGGTGCTCTAAATCTAGCCCACGCACAACGATCCCAATATTGTCGAGAAGATCGTCCACAACCGCACAAAAAAAGTAAGTATATTGGCCATGACGGTCATATAAGCTTGGGTCTCCATAACAAGGGTGAGACACATGGGCACGAGAATACCACCGCAAGCTTGCATCTAAGCCAAACAGAGACACCTCATGATCTATTTCAGGAGCTACCAAATCCAGAGCAGCCCGCCAACAATGGGTTTGCGCTTGAAATGGCATGCTCAAATCACGGCATGCATTGTCGTAGTGCATCCATGCAGCCCTGCTTGAAACCATCCGTTGCGCGACCTGCTTACGTGAGCAAGCACAAGCATAGCTGCGCTGCTGGAGGTGTAAAGTATGCAAATGTTGTGCGTAAACGTGCTGACGTTCGGACTGCACCCAAAGATCCGGAAGGGTTACAGGGTGTTTCCACAACCCCAACCAATTTAGATCTTCAAAGAGCTGGTCTAAAAAAGCCGGCTGATAGCGCTGCCGATCGTGGTCTTCAAGCCGAATACGCACCTTGCCCCCAAGAGCCTCCATGATCGTCCACAAATGCCAAATGTGCACCAAGTGACCAACATGCAGCTGACCCGTGACACTTGGAGCAAAGCGTGAGCGCAGGGGCGCCCCATACTCGAGCAACGGAGCCTGCAAGGCCCGTAACTGCTGGGTCAAAATATCCTGGTAAGGGTGAGACATCCACGACATGATGCATCCTCCAACAACAACAGCTCCCGCTTTAAGGTTAAATTAGAAAAAGGGAAATGTTTACCGCAAGCCCACTTTTATACATGATTTTGCGTACCTTATACCTGGAATGGACAAAGTTTGCAAAGATATTTGCGATACAAAGTATATTTTAAGGTTTAAGCGGGATTTACTGCTAGAAAGACCCCACCAAAAATGGTATGGGTAGGGAAAGTTTGACATTTTAGGACCTGCACCATGCGAACCCCTCGTGCTCAAGACGATCACAACATCAATATTGGTGTCCTCGATTCAGGAATCGGCGGACTCTCGATCCTCCAAGAAGTCTGCAGGCGTTTTCCAGCCGGGCTCAACTGTGTTTACCTCGCGGACCATGCCTATTTTCCGTACGGCAACAAGCCTAGCACTCAAATAAGCACACACTTGCAGCAGCTGTGCCCAAAGTTTGCACAATACTATCAGCTCGATGCACTCATACTTGCATGCAACTCTGCAAGCACACACGCACTTGACACCGTACGTCAGCAGCTCCAGATTCCTGTCATTGGTGTTGTACCCGCCATCAAGCCAGCAGCCAAACTCTCCCGGAGTGGCACGATTGCCGTACTGGCAACCGAAGCCACCATACAAAGCCGTTATACCCAAGACCTCATCACACAATTCGCCAGTCACTGCCAAGTACATCTACTGGCCCCAGCGGGCCTTGTTGAACTGTGCGAACAGTCTTTGCAATCTCCCCATATCTCTATAGAGTCCTTGAAACACATTCTGACCCCCCTTTGGCAACTCGACAAAGTCGACACCGTGGTACTTGCCTGTACGCATTTCCCCCTGATTCAAGCCCAACTCAACCAACTCTCCATAAGCCAGGGCAAGCACTATCAGTGGCAAGACTCCGGCGCTGCGATCGCGGCACGCATCGACAGCCTACTCCAAGTACAATCGCACACCCCAACCCGCATTCAGCTACTCTCGACCCGTGCCACAGGCAGCACACAGCTCCAGCAACACTACACCCACAACCCACTCCTGGCAGGCATACGTCCATATGTGACAGAGGTGAGCACCTTTGACCCAGAGCCAACACCCTCAGCATGAGCGTCTACTTCTTCCCGATAGACCTCCACATGAGGGCTTTCCACAAAGAGTGAGGGCCTGCGACAGCAGTAATTTTGTAACGAACACGTTGATGACAATCGCAAACAGTATCCTCATTTATAATCAACAGATAACTTGCCACACACATACGTTGCACGTGTAAGGCTATGGAGTATGCAAGCTCGCACAGACATAAACCACCTCCAGAGCTGTTTTCATCCACTGCATCATTTGAGTTCCTCAACAACAGTTCCTACTCACACCATGGAATAGAATACACGGCAACATATCGCCACCACTGCATTACCCATTTCAAAGGCTTATTTTGTACCTAGAACATGACGATCTTACACCGGTGGCTTCTCCACGAAACCTTAAGACTTAGGGATACAATATTCTTTGTCCACGACGCAAACTTATCGACCTGGTATGCAAGAGCTTCTTTGCCACATTATCTTTCCTACTGACTTGCTGTAAGCAAAAGCAAAGTAGCCCTGAGATCACCGCAGCACAACCTGCCCCCCCTGAAGGGGCTAACGCACCCGATAGCCCCACCACAACAGCAGATCCTCCGGCAAGCGAATCCAGCACCAACTTTTGCCCCACCCCAGAAGCGGTTATCGACTATAGCAAGCTCAAAGGCGTAGGCCAACATCTCAAACCAGTGGTCAAAGTCTATGGCACGCCAAGGTCAGCTATGGTTGTGGTCGGCATGCCGCAGTATTCTCACCAAAAGGACAGTGGCATTTACGTCATCATCATGACCCGCCCGAATGGGCAATATATCGCCACCAAATTTATCCATGCAAGCGCCGATATCGACCCGAGGGACGACAGGCTACGGCCACTCATTTTCGACAATATCGACCTCAAAGGAGATCGCTCTCTCGTGTTCCTGATAGGCACCCACGGACAGGCTGAACTGCACAAGTACATCTTAGGAATGGAAGAAAGCATCCGTTTTGTGGACCGGCCCATCTCGGCAGACAGCCTAGCTGTAGGTATGTCTAACACGAGTATCCCTGAAAATTTTCATTACAAACAAACATTTCCCCTTTTTGCACCTGATCTAGATCAGGCTGATCCTGGAACAAACTACCGCACCGCAACCGGGGGAGGAAATCGCATCCGATACGCGACCACCACAACTCGTTTTGCCTTGTCCAAGAAATTGGACAATAGCGAAATATTAGATACAAACACCGACTTTATTACCGACCTCCTCGGTCAACGCATTTTACTCGCATCTCCCTCAAGCCCCGACACTTACGCAAACATCATTGATTACCCATACTATATCGTGTATCGCATTGCCAATCGTCGTAAAAAACACTACGTGCGCACCATTGTGAGGTCCTACTAGCTCTATGTCGTTCTTCGCAAATCGCCGACAACTGATGAGCTGGGTAGGGATTCACTTGGGACTCTCCCAACAGACTCTCTCTGGGCAAACAGCCATCCCCTCAGAACCAACACCAGCCACAGACTCAGCCCCCGGGCAAGCATGCACTCCTCCAGAACCTCTACTGAACAGAGCCAACCCCATTGGGGATCTCAAAAGTATCCAGATCGGGGGAGAAATCCCTACCGTACAATACTGGATTAATGGGCCCTATATTGACGAGTCAAGTGAATCAAGTGCCTTCCGGCGTGCCAATCTTGCACTGCTGATTCGTCACCCACAAACCTCCAATGAAGGTTTTGTCGAGCGTATCGTACTTGCCTATGATGAAAGCAAGGGTGATAATCGAGAAATCGCCGTGCAATATTTCTCCCAGGCAGATCAAATCGATCACCACTTTCCGCCTTACGTCATCTTTAACAACGTCTACATTCCACGCTCAGAAAACAAAATTGAAGTGCGTTACCTCCTCAAAGGAGGGCAAGAAGAAAAAGTCATTCGCAAGGTGCTCCCACCAGGCTCTCAAATACGGGCCAGCAGGCTACGCACAGAAGTCACAACCAACCTTGTGCTGCCAGATACCCTCAACACCATGATTCAAAATTCAAAGCACCGAGGTTATATCTCCACACCTATTCTTATTTCAGACAAAATTGTTGTCTCTGATTTAGAAACCTACCGTTTTAAAGCTTTTTTTGAAAAGCTCACTCCTGAAAACTTTACACTCACCGTTTTACTCCCTGATCTTGGGACCAAAAACAGTGTCGAAACATATGTACGTCACGTCATTCTAACAGACCCTGTAGGACGCGTCATCGCCTACATTTCAAGGCCTTTTCCCGCACCTATTGGCAACAAAGTACAACTCACCGAGCAAAATGAACCTCTCCAAGGAACCACTCCCGGAGCGCCTGCTTTTGACTCGCGTTATAGCGCTAAGGTACAGAACTGCCCATATTGCCTGGTCTTCATTGAGACACAAAAAGCCATCTTTCAACAAATCATTTCTTTAAGGTAAACCTCGTTTATGGTGGAAACATCCAGTCACTTGTTATGGTTAGAAGAAAGAATGCAGCGGATGGTGCAAGATCAACTCGGCCCTGAACCAAGAACCATCAAACGTTATCGCGAAAACTTTGAGAAAGACTTTCTACGCATTGATAAAAACCTCAAACAATCTTCTCAAACCTCCATTTATAGCCATCATAAGGTCTTCCTCTTTGGGGATTTTCACAGCTCAGCAAGCTGCCAACAAGAATTCACAAACTTTATCTGTCAACATGCAGACAGCAAACGTCAGTCAGGGATAGGCCTCGAATGCTTTTCTACCAACCAGCAAAAATGGGTAGATTCTTTCCTCGTAGGAGCCATGACACTCCCCGAGCTGTTTAAAAAAACGAATTTTCACCACAACTGGGGATTCCCTTGGCCGCCTATTGGGAAACTCTTAGAAAAATGTCGTCGCAAAAAACTTCGAGTTATTGCTCTAAGCCCCCCTTGGCATACTCGCAAAACTCTTAAAGAACGTGACACATACTTCGCGAACGAAATAAAAGGGTTTTTAACCTCATATCCAGAAAGCCAAGTTTTTGCCTTAATTGGGGAACTTCATCTTGCGCCGAGCCACTTACCTGCCAAACTAACCAACCTGTCTCCACGCATTTTTCTGCATCGTCAACCACCTCGTAGTTGCGAACACATAGCTGCAGCAGGTGACGTATACCAAACCAAACTTCCTAGCTCAGTCATCTATACACGCAGCGCACCAAACTGGGCGCGCTGGCTCAGTTATTTAATCTGGCAAGAGCTGACCCACGCCTACCCTCTCTCCAAAATTGAGACCCTACATAAACACCACAGCTCTGACCTTGGTATTGAAGAACCACACCACCTTTTTGAAGATGTGCTTGAAGAAATAATCCTACGCGAACAAAATCCCCATTTGGAAAATAATTTTTCTGATGTGATTCAATGGCTCCATAAATTTTTTCCAGAACCCATCAAAAAGTCTTCACGCTGCACAATTTCGAGTATCGATCCAAACTGTGCCATTTGGGTACAACATAGTGGCCGTTCGATCAGCTGTGATATGCTAAATTGGCGTTCGCTTCCCCTCATTCTAGCTTACCTGGAACATACCTGTAAGAACTCCACTAAGAGTAATTTTGCAGACAAAGAAAGAGAATGGACTTACAAGCTCTCACAAAAGCACCTCTCAAAAGTCGCATAATATAAAAATTTCCAACCACCTAGTGCTTCTGTGCTGTCTTGAATATGATGAAGCTTGATTCGCATGACAAGCAGCACACGAGAGACCTTATTTGCTTCCAAAAATAAGGTCTCTTGCTTTGTTATCGTGACAATATCATCTTTCACAAGCCGGGAGGAAGCTCGATGCACTATTTTAAAACCATTCTTACTTTGGTAGTCTTGGTCTGCTTCCCATCCCCCCATATCCTCCAAGCGGTCGTGAGTCCAGGCCTACTCAAAACAGGTATAGATCATGGTGAAGTAAGTCCCCGACATATTCAAGCGACAACCCAATATTTTGCTAAACATCTCCAAGAGGAGGGAGAATACAACGTCCAAAAAATCCAACAATATATCGCATCTCTTGAAGAAATGGAGAGGACCCTACGACGAGACATTTACGAAACAACCCTCTACGAAAGGCTCGAACTTAATGTAAATAAATTCAAAAAAGCGAGGAAAAAAGCCCTCGAAGATAGCGACCCCACCCAAGACAATGATATTAGTTATGGAATGCTAAAATACGTCATCCCTAAAGCTAAACATCTCCTCCAACAAGTTCAACTGGGAATGCCGCGAGCGACGCTCGACGCAACTCTCGATGATTTTCTTCGAGGTTTCGTCACGTATTATATGCCCAACGGATATCGTACCAACTGGCCAGGAGACGCGGATGGCACACATATTGTTTCCAAAGCATATTTTCCGTATCGCTTCAAACACCGTGATGCCAATAAACCAGAAGCTACCAATCTACATGTCACCCGCACCTTTCAAAAAAGAATTTCGCATTGCCTCGGCTACCAAGTTCCCCTTGAACATTACTTAAGTGACACCGAAAACCGCAAGCTTACAGAGTGTGCATTTGATCTCTCCTTACTTGACCCAGGGATTAGCGCTTTTTGGTCTCCCCCACAACAGCCTTTTATTGCGGAGCAAAATTTTGCCTCCATCCCACAAGAAGATGAAAGAATCGTCTTTAAAAAAGTAAGCCTACGCTCTAGATCCTCGGCAAAAATCAAAGCTTTTTTTGTGCGTGATAACAAGAAAAACGACCTGAAGATTAAATATAGCCAAGAAGTCCACACGGATCTCTTTGCCAGCAAAATGATGGAAATGATTGGATTTAGCACGGATGAGCAGCGATATGCAAAAAAAGTACGGGTATACTTCGAAGAAGGCGACTCCTTTGAATCCTATCGCAGTGAAATCGCTAATAAGTATGGCATCGAAACCATCGCCCAGTTTACGGTTGCGCACGGACGCGACGAGCACGGTGAGTGGATGGACCTCCAAGACGTTCTTTTCGAAGGCCGCCCCAAGTACGAACATAGACTTGCACCTTTCGATATTTCCAGTTGGGATTTGCTGAACCGGCGTGAGTACCGTGGCTTGATCATGTTTGCAGCCTGGATTGGACTACATGATGTTCAGCCCACGAACTTCAAACAACTGTTTCACGAAACAACAGATGGCAAACTCTTTCCGATTCATCGCCTACATGATCCTGGAGCTTCCTTAGGAGGACGTATCAGTATACGCAAGCTAGGTGATCCTTTTGGTTGGGGCCGATTTTACGTGGTCAACCACTTTCACACCTCTTTTATCCACCCAGGACCCGACCCCAAAACCTTCATTGTTTACTGGAATGACTGGGCAAATCGCAAAGTTAATTTTCAGCAGACTACCTACTCCGACATGTTGTGGATGGCACGTAAAATTTTAACTTACTGCACAAAAGAAAAGTTACAACAAGCTGCTGCTGCAAGTGGCATTCCTGAACCCATCGCACAAATATACGTGCATAAACTACTCATGCGACAAAATGAGATCATCCGTTCGCTACGCTTAGAAAAGGAGTTCACCCCGCATGCACTCGCTGATTTAAAACATTTACAACTCACGGACGAGCAAGGACCGATCATCCAAAACGGACGTCTCGTCAGACGTACCTTTGAAGGTCAAAATATCCCCGCACACTTAAATAACAACTGGTGGACAGCATTGCCGGCGCTCCTTTCATTTGACATCCCCGTCAAAAGGTGGGGCGAACGCTCCGTCGCCTCTACAAATGCTACGCTAACAGGGCTAGAAGGAGTTCAAGCAGGAGTAGGTCTCGGTGGGGATCACGCCGATGAGGCTAAGTACCGCCTTCCCATCGGTATCGGTACGCAACTCATCTTTAGCCGCCGTGTACGACCTAATAGCCATTTTTTAAATACAGGAGATAAAATAAGACTCTACCGTGTTGAAGACCAAGTCAAAATTCAAATTGGCCTCGACTCCCCATTATTGGAACACCTTATTGAAAAAATACCTCCCCTACAGGCCGGGGGCCGACTCAAGTTCTATGAAAAATATATCCGTCATGTTCACTACACCGATAGTGTCAAACAAGGCTATGCATCCAAATTTGAGATCCCACGTATTGCAGCGAACATCAAGCAATATGCCACCCATCAGTTAGGACCTCTTGACATTGTCAGACATTTTGACAAGGTAGGTATCGAATTTGAAGCTCACGGAGGAATCTACACCGCACAACCTTTTTTCGAAAATGGTATCAGCACGGGGATTGTCGCCCTTAAAGTAGGCTCTGTGCACTATACACGTGACGAATATGGCCAACTGCATGTCTACGATGATAGGGCAAAGAAACGCAGTATGGGAGGAGGATTCTCCATTGCTCACCTGAGTCTGGGAGCATTCAAGCTGGCTCTTTTTCGACTTTTTGGCTTCTCCGAGAGTTTCACAACTTCCGTCAAAGATTATATTTACCCTATGGAAGATAAAAGACGCGTCCAGAGCGGGACTCCAGTACCCCTCGAACACCACGAACAAGAATTGGAGTGGCTCCAAGACGTAGAAAGCTATCAGAAAGCCGAAAAAGTAGCTCCAAGAGAAGAGTATAACTATGCTCTTGAAGCCCAAGGTAAGAAAAAAGGAAACATCTTTAGTGCAGGCTTAGCCTTTAATCGAGAAAAATACATCTCCGAGTCCGAGTTTACCGTGGAGCCTCCTGAAGATGATATCCAAAAATTTTATCGCTACGAGATTGCTTATGCCAAATACTTAGGATGGAATGGGGGACTGAAAGATGAGTTTGCAACCTTTGATATTTTTGTAAACCATCGCACCTCGAATCGTCTTACTCTAGAGATGGAGAAAAAAGAAGATACAAATTTTGTCATCGTCATTCGTAGTGAAGATTTCTTTGCATCCAAGACGAAAGAAAAAGTTGATTTACTCATTCAACATCTTAATCACCGTTACTCGATGGATACCCAAACCCCAATCTATAAAGGATACCGTTTGCCCCCACTTGAAGAAGCCAGTAAATACCCTAAAGTCTACGCAATTACCCACACCTTCTTACAAGGGAATAGCCTCCTCAATGGATTTAAGGAGCTTGATCTTCAACAGCTCCGCAGCATGTTACAAGCACACTTTTCCCCCTCATGGGTTACACATAACTACTTTCACAAGAAAATCAAGCCCCATCGTTTGGTAAAGATGGCCAGCAAGCTTAAATCCTTAGCTCTCGAAGCCGAAACCTCACTCCAGGCCAAGCAACGTTTTGGCAAGAAAATGGTCAAGTTTACTTACGAGCTGCAAACGGACAAGTATGGTCTACAGCTTTTACAAGCTCTAACAGGCCAAAAGGGCCTGTTCGTCATGAGTCAAGTATATGGTCTATTGCGCAGCTTTTCTTCTATTGGCGATTTACAGCAGCTGCAAAGACGCAGGTTTATGGGAGAAAGCTGGGGTAAGTATCAAGTACGACCTGTGATTCAGCGTTTCATGCGTCATCAACGCTTGGTAAGGCCGGTACTCTTTATCGAAAAACTCTACTCAGACCGGGACATCTTCGGAACTTTGGAAACCGCCATCAATCCCTCATTTCAAGTTGCCTACAGTCATGATGTACAGTTTTAATAAACGACCGTAATCAAGCTGCGCTTAAAGATAAGTATTCACAATCTCTAGGTGCAATGGATCTTGACCCAAAAAGAACTTCACTTCATCCCAACTCGGACGTCCACGTCTTAAAGGAGGGTTATTGGAAAAGCCAAACCCTTCTGTTGGAATCCCCAACCTGCCCCAAGTATCCAACTTGCCATTTTGGTTTTCATCATGAAACTCAACAATCGCATACTCACGCCCCGCAGGTAGCTGCAACCTTAACTCACCGATATTCACCGAATCACATGATTGATATACCGTCGCCGGTTTATAACTAGAATTGCCAGACTTTTCGTATTCGGTCATACTATCAAACACCGCCACACAAAGATCTCCCCCTCGGTCCAACTCCACCTTGAACGAAATCTGCAACTCCGTGGAGTTACTCACATGACTTATCGCCTCTTCTTTCACTTCAGGGCCTATATCCAAATCTTGAGAGGAAACCTGTATGGGACCACACTGCACCAAAAGACTCACAAACAACGCAAGCAGACCTGTGCCGGAAATTTCTCTAAACATAAAAACCTCGTTAAGATAAAAATAAGAATACACTTCATAAACCACGAGCTAGTCGCGTACTAACTTTGAAACATCATATCCATGTTTTGTTTGCATACGCTGTACCAAATCAAGATACAGTTTTTCATCAAGATCCTCTGTACGACTTAAAATCCAGCCATTTTTACGCAAGGGCTCCCCGACAACGGCCCAGGCATAATGTTCGGTATCCAGTTCTAAAATCCAATAGTCCCCCTCTCTACCAATGGGCCAAAACCTTACTTTCAGTTTGGCATTGGAAGCTTCACCTTCCACCACACGTGCCTTACCACGAATACTCACGACGGGACCAGAAGGCCACCCGAAATGGCAAGAATTCCTACCAGGCTCCTGACTATCTTCCAAAAGGGTGTACTG
>JAPPOJ010000145.1 GCA_028817975.1 Zetaproteobacteria bacterium
GTTAAAATATCAGAGGAATCCTATTTTATAAGTAGTTTGTGTGGACGAGCTTGGTTTTTGCGTTCCCTCTGTGAAAGCAGGGTGAGAACTTGAAGCAATATCAACGAAGTCTCTTTGCAACTGAATGTTGGGTTGATGCTTCCTCGTTCTGGTAACTGGGGAGGGTCCTAGGCGTCTAATAGAGAAAGAGGGAGGAACAGATGACTGCGACAGATATTGAGGTGGGCCGCTATCATAATTCGGCCCAATTGTTCCAGTTTTGCAAGAGCATGTTACAGCAAAAATATGACGGTAATGTGAGGGTTATTGATCAAGATGTAGGAGCGTTGCTAGGGTTTGACCCGGCAGACTGTAGTCATTGGAAAAAGGGTAAAAAGCATATTCATAACTTAGAGTCTATCTTTAAAATTGCAGAGCAATTGAAGATTGATAAAGATGTTGTTTACCAAGTGGCCCTTGGTGAGTTACGGGTGGAGGAGGCTTCTTTTGCAATGGCAAGCTATGGGCCTTTTAGTCTTGATGAAGCCTCGCGGGAGCAGATTAAAAAGGAACAGTTTGATCGTCAAAAATCAAACCCTGAGACGGCTCACCAAAGTTTGAAGTTAGATTTAGAGTGGTTGGATCGCTTAGTCGCGAGTGTTTTGCAGAAGGCGGATGTGCGCGAAGCTCCTGTTTTTTTAGGGGAAATAACTTCGAAATACCCTGGGTTTCGTGTGTCGCATCAGCCGAGTGGAGACTACTACGAAGTGGATCGGTTGGAAGGGCCTATGCGTGTAGAAGTTCGGCATGCGGAGCACCCTATTCCAACGCATGTAAGATACCTCGTCGTTAAAGAATTTTTTGGTTACCTTTGTCAGGTGGATTCTTTTCCAGAGGCTCAGGGGCTGGAGAAGGTGCCCCAGCTGTTGGAGGTTTATCGTAGTAACTTTGCTTTGAGGGTCTTGCTCCCAGAAAGCCTCTTAAGGGCGGATTTGAATGCGGGTGTCGATGCTGATGACCTGATTGCCACCATAGCACAACGATTTTGGGTTGCGAAACCGTTGGTGGCTTATAGAATAAAAGAGCTTATAGCTAGAAACACGAGGAATGCGTAGTTCGTACGTTTCGGCATGAAAAAGCCAGGGTGGGCTGTGTGCCTCCCCTGGCTTTTGTGAGCTATGTGCATTTCTTTATTTTTTAATGCTCTTCTTGGTTGCGCCGAGGCCTTTTTTTAGGTAGCGGTCTTGAGCTGCCGCGCACGTCTCGGCGTGGGCGGTATTCGTTGTTATTGCGGTTGTTTGAGTGATTCTCTGGCCGATTGCTGTTTCTAGAGGAGGGTTTTTTTCTTCCCGGGTTGTTTGAAGTGGAGCGCTTGTCGTTATACATCCGACGTTTCGACGCATCCCGACGCGTTTCTTCTTTGCGAGGTCTTTTACGTTCTTCTTCTCTGGTTTTACCAGGGCCCTTTGGAGGAGTGCCGGTGGCTTTCGTCATGTTGCGAGTATCTTGAGCGGATGCCTTGGTTTTTTTACTGAAAGGGTTAAGTAATGAGAAGAAATGACGTACGATCCCAAGGATTGAAGTTGAGTTTTCAGCGGTTTGCGTTTCTTTGCGGATTGTTGGTTTTTCTCGGGTTGTTGGTGTTTGCTGAGTCTGTTTACTTTTGGCAGTAATAGACTCTTCTTTGTGTTTCTCTGGGCGTCCTCTATGTTCATTGCGTGGTCTGCTTGTGGCGCCATCGCGTCGAACGGAGTCCCCATGGCTGCGCAAGGATGTACTCTCGCGTTCGGAAGGTTTTTGTGAGCTAGGAACGACATCTTTGTATAAGGATGAGTTAGGGTCTAAAAACGGATTGCCTGTTTTATCTTCCACATCGCTATAGTCCCAATCAGGCCATGTTGGAGTTGCAAGGTCTTCCCCGAGAATGTCTTTAATGGCCTCATATCCATGACCGTATTCGTCACAAACAAGTGTGTAACTTGTGCCGGCGGCTTCCGCGCGTCCTGTGCGGCCTATACGGTGTACGTATGCGGCTGGGTCCTCAGGAACATCGAAATTGTATACGTGGGTGAGGCCTTCAATATGAATACCGCGGCTGGCAACATCCGTTGCAATCAGTAGCTTTACTTCTCCCTTTTTAATCCGATTGATGAGTTTCATCCGTTTTGCTTGTGGTAAATCACCTGTAATCACTTCACATTCGAGCTGATTGCCTTTCAGCTTATAGTCTAACCAGGAGGCTACGACTTTTGTGTTGGTGAAAATAAGTGCCGCTTCGGGCTGATGGTTTTGCAGCATGCTAAGTAGGAGTAAGAATTTGTTTTCTATAGAGCAGATGTAGGCAATCTGAGTGAGGCTCTTGGGTAGAGAGTTTTCGATGTGCAGAGAAATTTGTGCTGGATCTTTCAAATTTGCATGGATTAATCCCGCGACTTTCTCATTGGCAGTGGCTGAAAACATGAGACGTTGGGTGCTTTCGGCAGTCTGTTCTAAGAAAAACTTGACATCCTCTACGAATCCCATGTCAAACATGCGGTCAGCCTCGTCACAGACAAATATTTCAACACCGCTAAGGTCGATGAGTTTTCTTTGAACGAGGTCGCGTAGACGACCGGGTGTTGCTGTAACAAGATCAACTCCTTTTGCCAAGCTCTTGATTTGTTGCTCCATGTTTGTGCCGCCGTATACGGAAATGGATTTTAAACCGAGGCTTCCGAGCAGTCGTTCTGACTCTTCTTGGATTTGTACCGAGAGCTCCCGTGTTGGGGTCAGAATGATTGCGCGTGGTGAGGTGGGTTTGTTTGGTGTTGTTTTGTCGTTGTTTTGCGAAAGTCGGTGTCCAATGGTGAGTAGAAAAACGCCTGTTTTGCCACTTCCCGTTTGGGCGTAGCCAACGACATCTCTGCCCTTGAGTGTGTGGGGTAAGCATAGACTTTGAATTTCGCTGGGACGTTCCCACTTGGCATTATGGATCGCTAACAGTAGCTTTGCGTTGAGGCCTGCTTGCGTAAAAGAAGTAAACACCTCTTCTGGAGCTGTTGGCTCTAGGGAGTTATGGTCATTGGTTTCTGTTGATGGTATAGGCAGATTTTGCTCGATTGTAGGTTCTCTTGTGGAGTCACCTTCGACTGGTTCGGTTGTAGGCGTCGTGGGTGTTTCCGGAGTCGATAGTGCTTTGTTTTCAGATTCTATTTCAGTCATATTGGCAATAATTCCCAATCCATTTAAATTTAGGTTTGTTTACACATAGAGGCGGATTTATTCCAGCTAGATACTTTCATACTGGCCCCACTTTATCTGGTATTAGGCCTTCTGGTTATTTTATCTATAAAAATAAGCTTTTACCCCTAACCCAAGTGCGTTCTGTCGAGTCATACCGAGGCTATCATACCATCCTGTGGTGGTCTTAATATCTCAACGGAAAAGCCGAGAGTATATGGAGGCGCGTTGTGGCCTTTTTTCACTCGGTAAGTACGGGAGCCTAGAACTTTATGTCCGATGATGACTTACAGGCACAAGAGGACGTTCAGCAGGATATGGCTGAAGGCGAGTCTAGTGCTGCATCCTCACCTGAACCCTCGGAAGAGTCTACACCAAACGCTTCAGAAAACCAAGAAGAACCCAAGCAACTTCCTCCAGGAAAGCCTTGGGTAGACTATGTTCCGTCATTGAACATCCCAATGCCGACTACTGTGGTTGGCCATTTAGAGCTTTTTATGGAAACGAACAACGAAATTCTGAGTGAGTATGAGCAATTGCGGATGTGTTTTGTTGAGCATGTTGCTCATCCGTCGTATAACACTTTGTGGGTACAGCACTCGGCCAAATTGATGAGGGCGTTGGTTAGGCATAAAGATAGATTGAGTAAAATAAAGAAAAAAGCCTAGCTGGAGTTTTATTGCAAAAGAAGGAAAGCAAGTAACATGTTGAAAATTCTTATTCTATTGCGGAACAAAGTTGTTTGGATGGTTGTTCTCTCTGGTTGTGTTTCTGTTCATGAAGGCCGCCAAATGCAGGAAGACCTTTTTAATACACAGAAGAGGATTTTGACCTTGGAGAACCGTTTGCGTAATGAGAGTAACCAGGTTCAGGAGGAGGGGCAGCAGCAGAGGAAGAAAATGGCATCCACCCATACACGTTTGATTGAAATAGAAGACCGTATCTCTCGTTTAGATGGAGAGCTGGGTGTTGTAAGGATGGGCGTGATTACAGGGGAGTTGCCCAATCAGGGAAATGCGACGGACTCTATTGCAAAATCTTTGGCACGTTATGAAGCTAGGTTGGAGCAAATAGAGCAGCGTCAATTGGAAATTCTTGAGATTTTAAAGAAAAAAAATGAGAAAAAAGAAAGTACTAAAAGAAAAAAAATACAATCGGTGAGTGGTCTTTCAAAAGCTTTTAAACAGAAACGGTATGCTCATGTTGTTGAGGACTTTGCCCTGGTGCAGAAGAAGCTACCTGAACAAGAGCTATTACAGCATGCAGAAATTTCTTACCTATATGCGGAGAGCCTCTATAAAATTGGGGATTTGCGTAAAGCGGCCTTAGAATTTCGTCAGCATTTAGAAAAGTATAAAACAAGTCCGCACGTGGCTGAGGTCACTTTACGCTTAGGAGATAGTTTCCGCTTGTTAGGTGATGCAAAGGCAGCGAAAGTTTTTTATCAGGAAGTTATTCATAAGTATGCTAAAACAGAGGCCTCTGAGAAAGCAGAGTCTAAATTAAAAGAACTTTTTTAATTAAAATGTTGTTGTGACTTCGGAATGGTTTGCTTTTGAGAGCTTTCTGTGACCTTTAGTTCTAGCTGTTTTTGTGTTATACAAAACTCGTCTTTCTTTCCGTTAAATTGTCCCAGTGATGCTGAAATAGGAACCATATGAAGACTATCTTAGGGATAGAGTCTAGTTGTGATGAGACTGCTGCGGCTGTGGTTGTGAATGGCAGTGAAGTTTTAAGTTCCATTGTATCTTCTCAAGTGGATACGCATGCCAAATTTGGTGGAGTTGTGCCTGAAGTAGCAGCCCGGGAACACTCTAAATCTATTCTGCCAGTTGTAAAATTGGCGTTAGAAGAATCGGGTGTGGGATTAGAGGAAGTGGATGCGGTTGCTGTAACCCAAGGGCCAGGGCTGATGGGTGCCCTTTTGGTGGGTGGTAGTTTTGCGAAAGGCTTAGCTGCATCCACAGGAAAACCTTTAATTCCTGTCAATCATATTCATGCTCATGTCCATGGAGCTTTTTTAGGACTTGAACATGAGAAGCAGAAACCGGAATTTCCTGCACTCTCTCTGGTGGTGTCCGGCGGCCATACAAACCTGTATTATATGGAGAATGCCACGGACTTCCAGTTGTTGGGTGCGAGCTTAGACGATGCTTGTGGGGAATGTCTCGATAAGGTTGCGAAGCTCTTTGACCTTGGATATCCGGGGGGACCTGCGATTGAAAAGCTTGCTCAGCAAGGGCAAATAGGAGCTGTTAAGATCCCTAGGATGATGGCAGGCCGTGACGACTGTATGATGAGTTACTCAGGCCTTAAGACGCATATGGTATATTTTAAACAAAAATATCCCGAACATGACGTTGGTTTGTTGGCAGATGTGTTGAGCAGCTTCCAAGATGAAGCATTCTTACAGATTATTCGTAAAGTAGTGCATGCAACTCAGTGCTTGAGGGAAAGTGGAAAGAAGGTAAATTCTTTAGTTGTTGCTGGTGGGGTGAGTGCGAATCAAAGATTTCGTCAACTTGCATTGGAACATTTGCCTTTTCCAAGTGTTTTTCCAAGTTTGAAGTACTGTTCTGATAATGCGGCGATGATTGCTGCTCTAGGTTGGCACCTTGCTCATGGTTGCACAGAACACGAATTTAGAAAATTAGACTGGCAACAGTTTCCTCGATATGATTTTAATTTTTCTAATTTATAGTTTTTTAAGGTGTTCGTGATATGAGCTTGAGAAGACACACACAAAGATCGGCTGGGTTCCGCTTTAAAAAAAGCCTTGGGCAGAACTTCTTAATTGAAAAATGGCCCTGTCAAAAGATTGTGGCGATACTTGAGCAGGCAAAGGTCCAACATGTATTGGAAGTAGGGCCAGGTCACGGGGCACTCACACAACATATTCTGGACAAAAATATCCGGGTGACAGCTGTTGAAAAAGATCAGAGGTGTGTCAACAGGTTGCAGGACTCTTTTGGTGATAACCCATTGTTTTCCGTGCAAGAGGCTGATGTGGTGGACTTTGATCTTCATGCTTGGGTTCAGTCTAGTGGAAGTGAGAGGTTGGCGATTTGTGGCAATATTCCTTATAACATGTCTAGTTCGATACTCCACTGGATTTTGCCTGAGATTTCAAACTTGTGTCTCGTAAATTTTATGGTGCAGCTTGAATTTGCTGAGCGTTTGGCAGCTCGCCCAGCTTCTAAAGCTTATGGCAGTTTGAGTGTGTTTGTGCAGTTGCAATCCCATGTGCGTTTTGATTTTAAGGTGGATCGCTCCGCTTTTTTTCCTGTGCCTGGAGTGGATAGTGCCGTGGTGACTCTGGTGACAGACCCTGACCCTTATCCTAAGAGTGTGATTCGTCAAGTGGAAAAAATCACGCGTAAAGTTTTTAGTCAACGAAGAAAACAACTGGGTAATTCCTTAGGAAACTTAGTCAGTGAGCAAGACAAGAAGTCTTTAGGGCTTGATTTAACACGTCGTTGTGAGACTTTGTCTCCACGAGAGTTTGTGGATTTGGCGGCTGTCCTTTCCAAGTAAAAATACAGAGCTTAATTTTTGTGGAATCTATATAAATATAGTGAGAAATACTTTCATTATTTCATCAATGATCATTAACAATAGATATTAAGCATATTGAATAAGAGTT
>JAPPOJ010000075.1 GCA_028817975.1 Zetaproteobacteria bacterium
GATTTGGATTCAGGCGTCGTACAACCCGATTTTAGATGCTGAGGGCAAGCCTTTTAAAGTGGTGAAGTTTGCGACGAATATTACAGAAGATAAGGTGCGCAATGCGGACTTTGAAGGTAAGATCGCGGCGATTGGTAAAGCGCAAGCGGTGATTGAATTTAATCTGGATGGTACGATTATCTGTGCAAATGAGAATTTCTGCCAGACAGTGGGTTATGCGGAAGAGGAGATCAAGGGCCAGCATCACCGTATTTTCTGTGAGCCAATGTACGCGGAAAGTCAGGAATATAGCGATTTCTGGCAACGGTTGAATCGAGGTGAGTTTGACTCTGGGCAATATAAGCGAGTGGGTAAGCACGGCGAAGCGATTTGGATTCAGGCGTCGTACAACCCGATTTTAGATGCTGAGGGCAAGCCTTTTAAAGTGGTGAAGTTTGCGACGAATATTACAGAAGATAAGGTGCGCAACGCCGACTTTGAGGGTAAAATTGCGGCGATTAGTAAAGCTCAGGCAGTGATTGAGTTTAACCTGGATGGCACGATTATCCGTGCGAACGAAAACTTCTGTGAGACGGTGGGCTACCCAGAGGCGGAGATTAAGGGCCAGCACCACCGTATTTTTTGTGATGCGGAGTATGGTCAAAGCGCTGAGTATCAGAAATTTTGGGCGGATCTCAACCGTGGGGAATACCAAGCGGGCCAGTACAAACGTTTTGGTAAGCAGGGCCAAGAGATTTGGATTCAGGCGTCGTACAACCCGATTTTAGATGCTGAGGGCAAGCCTTTTAAAGTGGTGAAATTTGCGACGGATATTACAGCTGACAAGATTCGCAATGCGGACTTCGAGGCACAGCTCGCGGCGATTGACCATTCGCAAGCAGTGATTACCTTTGATATGGATGGGACCATTCAGACGGCGAATGAAGCCTTTTTACAAACCATGGGCTATGCTAGCTTGGAGGACATTAAGGGCCAGCATCACCGTATTTTCTGCGAACAGGATTATGCGAATAGCCAGGAGTATAAAGACTTTTGGCGACGCTTCAATGAGGGACACTACGATCAAGGTGAGTATAAGCGTATCGATGCTAAGGGGGAAGAAGTTTGGATTCGTGCGACCTATACTCCCATTTTGGACTTGAATGGTGTGCCAAAAAAGGTGGTTAAGTTTGCTACCGATTTAACTGCGGAGAAGAAGCAATATAACAACCTGGTGGACAGCTTTGACCAAGCTACCCGAGAAATCGCCAGTGCATCCCAACAGATGATTGTGACGGCGACGGACATGACCACCAACTCGGTAGCCACGGCGGAGAAAGTCCAAAAAGCGGTGGAGGCATCCGAATCGGTGGCAGGTAACATCCAAGGGATCTCCACCAGCACGGAAGAAATGAACTCGACGGTGAAAGAGATCTCCCAACAGGCCACCAACACGTCGACCATTTCTGGTGAGGCGGAAAAGTCGGCGAAGCAGGCGAGTAAGCAGATCGAGGACTTAAATGCTGCCTCGCAAGACATTGGCAATATCATCAAAGTGATTAGTTCTATTGCCCAGCAGACGAACCTGCTGGCGCTCAACGCGACGATCGAAGCCGCACGTGCTGGCGATGCCGGGCGTGGGTTTGCCGTGGTGGCGAATGAAGTGAAAGAATTGGCCAAGCAAACAGCACTGGCCACCGATGAAATTACCCCGAAGATCCAAAAGATTCAAACTATGAGTAATGAGTCAGCCGGAGCCATCAACTCGATTTCGAAAGTCATCAGTACCGTGAACAACAACGCGAGTTCTACTGCAGCCGCCACGCAGCAGCAGTTGGCGACCACGAGTGAGGTGGCACGTCTGATGCAGGGCTCCTCAAAAAACATTGGCTCGATCGTGGACAACATCCAGCAGGTGGATGCAGCTACCGTGGAATTGACAGAAGGTTCCAAGCATACGAAAGATGCGGCGGAGCGCTTGGCGGCGATGGCTAAAAACCTTGACACCATGGTGCAAAACAGCCGCAAGCGTTAGAGCAGTTCTTCTTGCAGGCTCTGTTCTGGACGCTGCAATAAATCCCCACTCTCGGGCTGTAGCGCAGTGAGCTCTTTGTATACGCGTGCTTTATCGGCTTTTTTAAAACGTTTGCCTTTGATGGATAGAAAGTTGAGTCGACGCATCTGTGAGAGTGGCTTGAGATTGTGAAAGTCTCCCGAGAGCTTGAGGGAGCGTAGACCGCCCATCTGGATAAGGGGACTGAGATCGCGAAACCCTTTGCCGTTCAGTGACAGGGACATGAGTAGTTTCATGTCGGCCAAGGGGCTCAGGTCTTCGAAGCCATTGCCAGAGATATCTAGGGAGAAGGTCAGCCCGGTCATCCCAGCCAGTGGAGCCAAGTCGCTAAAACCATCTCCTTCCAGTTGCAAGGTGTGGAGTCCTTTCAGCTTCGCAAGTGGGGTAAGGTCATGGAAGCGGTTGCCTGCGAGGCGAAGGAAGAAGGTTAGGCCTTGCATGGAGCCAAGTGGGGTAAGGTCATGGAAGCTGTCCCCTTCGAGGTGTAAGGTGTGTAGGTTAGGCAACGCGGTTAAAGGGCTGAGATCTTCAAAACCATCTCCGTGTAGGTGTACGGTGTGCAAGGTGTCGATATCGGCTAGGGGGGTTAAGTCGTGAAATCCATCTCCATGGAGGTGTAACGTGTGCAAGCCTCGAATGGCGCTAAGCGCGGTAAGGTCTTCCAACCCTTCGCCTTCGAGGTGTAGATCATGGAGATGAGGCAGTTGAGTCAGTGGGCTGAGGTCATGAATACCATCGCCGTGTAGGTGGAGTCGCGCCAGGCGTTGTATCCTGAGGAGTGGCCTGAGATCGGTAACGTGCTCTGCGAGACGGATATCGAGAGAGTTTACGGAAATGAGTTCAGAGAAAATACGTAAGTCTGTGTAGGCATGGCCGTTGGGGCTGAGAAAATGCGGTAGCGAGCGTAGCTGCTGGTCAACGGTGGCACAGTCTGTGGATGGGTCAATTTTGCTGGCCTTGAGTAAGTTGAGATAAGAGTTTTGCTCTTCCGTACTGAACTGGGTCAGATTTTGACAGATACTCTGAATGTAAGTGGTGTGTGTGCTAAATACGGGTGCAATCTCTTCTGGAAACAGTGCCGCCTGCTGTGCGGAAGGATAGGCACTGTGATCAAATTTGATTTCCCAATACTTGAAATGCTCTTGAATGTCGTCGTGTTGGGTGTGTTTCGCTTGTTCTGCTAAGTGAAAGTAATGCCAGTTGAGTAATGATGGGGAAGTGTCACGAGTGCTGTCGCAGCGCTCGCCAAAGAAAAAATGTTCAAGATCCCATACGTTGGTGCTATTCGGTGTGGTGGGAAAGCCAAAATAATATTCGCGTCCGGCGCTTTGCTGGAGTCCATACCAGGGGTGGGTGCGACACAGGCGATATTCCTCATCTAAGGTGTCTTCTTGTTGTTCGTACCAGCTGAGCAGTTGTTCGTTGGAAACTTCGAGAAAATCAGTGCTGTGAAAGGAGACCCCCCACTGGTGGAGGTGCTGCTTGGCGAGGTGTCGGACAATGTGTGCGGTTTGGAAGAGTACTTGATTGCTGCTGGAGCCTTCCTCAGGCCGGCGTGCACTCCCTACGGGTGAAGCATGATGTCCACGCATGGGATAGAGGGCGACGCGGGTGTGAGCGCTGGCAAACTCGGGAAGAATCGGCTCGGCACCTGGCTGGAGGTGATCGAGTTGGTAAATGCCAATGTAGTTTTGGACGTTGGCAGGGATGCTGGCGTGTTTGCGTGCGCGTAAAAAAGGACCAGGGACTGGATCGATTGCAAACAAGTTGATGCGTAGGCTGCCCAGACGCTCATCTGCTGCGAGTAAGTTGGCGACCAGAATGGCGGTGACGGCACCACGTCCCCAGCCGACTAAGTTAACCTGTTGCACATTGTGTGGAGTATGGTTGCGGTCAAAGAGCCGCTGGATACCATAACGTGCTTGGGTAATGGTCCTAAAAACATCCTTGGCGCGCTTTTCGCAATGATAGCCCACCATAAACCCGAGTACCTTGGCGCTGATCTGTATGGAAAGGTCTTGGAGCTTTTGTTCCAAGGACTTGGTTCCACTACCGTCGATTAAAAATGCGTAGCCGGGTGTGGAGGAAGAGCGCTTGCGACCTGCGCCGACGGTGTCTTTGTACAAGTTATAGATAAGCTCGCCTTCGAAATACTCACGTTGGCTGGCAGCTAATTTTTGATCGCGTAACACATCCTGCTTGGAAGTGGCGCTCCCCATAAAGTAAAAGGTCAGTGGTGTTTCTGGACCCGGAGGGCTGCTTGAGAGAGAGTCCTGTGCATGTAGCAGTTGAGTGGAAATGCTGATAAGAATAAAAGCAATAATTTTAAGTTGATACATAGAAAAACTCCCTCATAATTAGATGAAAAAAATTTTAATTACTCGTTAGCGCAACCAGCAAAAAGATGCAATCACTTTTTGAGGAGTATGGAATGAAAAGGCTCTGTTTGTGGGGCTATCGTTAGGTAAAGTAGAGTGGGTGTGATTTGACTCGAATCATCTGTACTTTAGGGATACCGACAATTCTTATTACCGTGGGAGTTGGGGAGACGTTTGTAAGTATATGGACGCATCGATACCTATGGTCGGACATTTTAATATGATTGTGGTCTCTTCCCCATAACTTAACCGTCTTTAGAGGAGTCTTTATGTGGCGTACATTTGGGGGACTGTTGTGTGTAGTGATGCTATCTCTGGCCTGTGATCCTTTGCATCAGTTTCCCCAGGCAACACGCGAAATGTGTGAAGCCAGTCAAAATTATTATTGGCAACTGGATCAGGGTGATAATCCTTATTGGAAGGGAACATGTCTTCCTAGAGATGCGGCTTTTTTCTGGGATATGGAGGAGCCGAGTATTCAGCACACTTTGGTGATCTTGCGTCAGTTGTTGAATGTAGCGGACAAAGAGGCTTTGTTGAGCGCATTGCAAGCCCAAGTGGAACTTGATTTGAGCGCGTTTCCCACCCTGACGGATCTGCGCCCTTTAGGAGGTCTCCCAAACTTGCGGCGCTTAGTGTTGCCCTCAGGTGCAAAGATCCAGTCTTTGGCACCTCTTTTTGATATCGCGATCATGCCTGAAGATGCTTTTGAACTTGAAGCAGACGGAGTCTATATCACAGGTACTCAGCCTGGAGACTGTCCGACTCGCTTGTCTCAAGAGGTACATGGGCAGCTGCTTAATTTTAACGCGGCGATTGTGGACTTTTGTATACGTTAGCGTACCCCTGCTCTTGCTACTGCGTGATCTCGTCTCCAGACTTACTTTCTGAGAGGCGGAAGCAGTAGCAGCGCGAGCTTGCGTAGACTCACAAATGAAACAAGATAAACACCCGTGCATATAAGCACATTCAAGCCAAGTTCTTTGAACATAGGGATATATTGTTTCACGTTTGGACGAGCTTTGGGAGTACTTTTTGTGGGTGTGTGCTGATCTTCAAGCTTTCTGAGTGTAAGCTCGGTAGATTCATGTACATTGCAACTCGCGCTAAGATTTCCGCTCCAGACCAAGGCAATCAGCAAAAAAAGATACCACTTTGACATACGCATCTCCATTTGTTTAAAAGCCTTCTATGCTGTCATTTAAAGTATCAAAGTCTCTCTCATGAGGTTTGAACTTACGAAAAGTGTTCATGAGGCGAGATGCTAACTCATGACAGCGAAAGCTTAAGTCACATTCGCCTATAGCTACAGCTACCTTTCCGGCACCGCAAAATAAACCAAGAGGTTTAAGCCAGAGACTTGTTGGGGTGGTACTTGCGTTATAAATGCTAAATATTCCTTGAATAGCCTGCCCTACTGCGTTTGACATAGCCGTTTGTTTTTTAGAGTCCGCACTGGATGCTTGTGAGTTAATATTATTCAAAGTGGTCGAGAACTCGGCTTTAATAGTTTCAATTTTTCTTATCAAAGCCACCTTTTTACGGAAGAAGTCTTCGTAGTAGGCAAAATTTTTTGTTGCAGCGAGTTCAAGAAAGCTAGGGATGAGTTTAGGTACTTTTTTTAACGTTTGAATAAGTAGTTGTTCATTGTTGTTTGCGGTGTCGGAAAGCTTGTGAAAATCGTTATAAGATGACACTAAACTATGGATCATGAATCCAAGTGACACTGCATCTGCCATAGCTACTTTCATCTGTACCTGGTCGTAGGCCTCCTGCTTGATTCTATCGATGTTATATTGCAGCTGATCTTCTTGTGGAATGGGCATGTCCTTTTTGGGGGATTTGATTCCACTAAGGACACACTTCTTATAGTGATCATTGGGATTCACGCCGGATCTAGTGAAAATTTCATCGCATTTTTTGCATAACCACTCTAGAGCTTGGTTGCTCTTACTCCATTCAGGGTTTGCCTCGCATTCTTTTTGAAAAGAGCCTTTCAGGTTGTGAAGTTCATTGAGATGATCATGTTTTACTTTAGAATCTTTGCAATTATATGCGGAATATGCTGTGCTACCTATACTCACGAGCACTCCCATAAGGGCTTTTCTAGAAAAACCTAGAGTCTTACTAACTTCTGCTGGAGAGACATCCTCATCAAAATTTTCTTCCACCATACTCTTAATATTTTCGTCTGTCGAATCGGCAATACTTTCGAATTGTCTCATCAAATCAATGATGTGCTCTCCTTCCTCTAGATAGCTCGCTTGTAAAGTTTGCCAAGATAGGGGCATAAGGAGATTTAAAATAAATAAGATTTTAAATGAAAAAAATATTTGTGCCGATTTTGTTTTCATTGCATAACATGTTGATGTCTATATTAAACAACT
>JAPPOJ010000242.1 GCA_028817975.1 Zetaproteobacteria bacterium
TTATACAGCAGTCCGACTTAAACCATCATTCTTCAAATAATAATACTACCACCAGTTTAATTTATCAGGGTAGTTATCACAAGAAAGATTATATGATATCCTATAATCTTTCTTGTGATTCGTAAAAAAATAGATCATCAATCATCATGTTATAATGAGCATGTAAATACGAAATTTAAAATACAAGGAGCCAGAAAAATGGAAGAAATATGCAACTTCGCCACAATACTGGAGCTGATTGTAAGAGGGCTCGAAGCCGTCGCAACGATCCTTGCGGTGCTGAGATGACAGTGAGTACCAACTACAACAGCCACAAGCAACAGCACACCGCTTATCCAGCGGGTCCAAAAGCTAAAAAAAAACATTTCTAAACCGCATATCTAGGCTGCGGGAGCAGGAACAAAAAGAGAAGGTAGGTCACTAGGCGGGGCATTGCATGGCCGTGGCCTTATACGACCCGCCAATGCTGTTGACCTTTTGAGTGATGGTTTGCGGGGTGACCTTGTTGCCATCAAACAGGACCGTGGCTTGGGCAGTTTTCGGCGAGACCACCACCTTTTCGATACCATCTAACTGTTTGACCGCCGCTTTGACAGTCATGCTACAGGTTTGGCAGGTCATGCCTTCCACCTTGAGACACACCTTTTGCGGATACGAAGCCGCGTGGGCAGCTGTGGTCAGGGCAAGGCTGCACAGCACAGCGCAGAGAGCTTTCATCGGGAGTCCTTTCACACGATCTGAGTGAGGGGTTAGAGGGCTTCGCCAGGGAAGCGTGCATGCACCTGGCTGCCTGTCTTAGGTTGCGGCCGCAAACAGCCAGACCACCCAGTAGGGGGAAGACATGGCTGCGAGGGCGCACAAAAGACCTAGCAGGTAGCATATCACCATTGTCTGCCGGACGCGGGGGGAGGCACACAGGGTTCCGGGAGTACAGGCCAAACGCCGCTGCCACAGTCCCCAGCCAGCCCCTGCAAACAGCAGCGTCACCAGCACCATCATCGGGATACGCAAGAAGCCATAGTGGGCCAGCACTCCGGCTCCGGAGACACCGAGCAGGGTCAATACGAGAGGACCCACACAGCAAAACGAGGATACCAGTGCAGCGAGCACCCCACCCCCGATCATCCACCCTGACTTACGCTGCAGCAAACCCAATATCATCTTTTGACCTCCACATGATTACTCGGGGGTGGACCTGACCTCTGCCTGCGTCGCCTGCAGGGCCTGCTCACGCGCACTGCCGCCACAGTTGGTGCGCTTTTCGACCGCCTGCATAAAGTCTACCCCAGCGGCTGCGGCCAACTGATGCACCTGGACGCCTTCGGCTTCGGCTTGCGCCACCCAGGCCGCCACTTGGGTATAGGCTTCCCGAAAGGGGGTCCCCTGGGCGGTCAGCTGGTTGGCGAGTTCGGTGGCGAGGATATGTCCACGGCCCAGATGCTGCGCACAGGCATCCGGGTTGACCTCCAGTTCCGCGGCAAAGGCACGGAGGTATTGCAGCACCGTGGCCGAGAGGCTATGGGCGCGCACGAAGGTGCGCTTGAGTTCGTGTAAGTCACTCCCATAGCTCGGGATCACCCCACGCACGATGGCAAAGCCTTCGGCACAGGTATGCAGGATCTGGACGACCCGCGCCCGGGAGATTTCCAGCACATCGGGGTTGCGTTTGTTCGGCATCATCGAGCTACCCGAGGACCAGCGGGGCGGCAGGCACAGCACCCCCACCGCGGAGGAGGAGAAAAACAACCACTCTTCACACAGGCGGCCCACATGGGTGGCCAGCATTTGCATGGCGGAAAGTGCTGTCAGCATAAAGTCACGGTCCCCCACCGCATGGTACGAATGCGGACAAGGGGCGGCAAAGCCAAGCTGCTGGGCGAGTCGGGTCAAGTCCACTTGCAGGTGGGTACCGGCAAAGGCCCCGGCCCCCAGGGGGCAGTATGCCAAGCAGCGGCGCAGGCACAAGTCCACCAGCTCCTCGTCCGCCCGCAAGCTATGGATATGGGCCGAGATCACGTGTCCCAGGCGGGTAGGCTGGCCAAACTGCAGGTGGGTCATGCCAGGGAGCAACACCTCCTGGTGCTGCTGCGCCAGGGTTTGCAGGACCTGTTGCAGTTGCACCAGAGCTTGCCGCAACTCCCCCATTTGCCGGGCCACATACAGGCGCAGGGTGGTGGCCACGAGGTCATTGCGGGAGCGCCCCGTGTGTATTTTTTTCGCCTCAGGACCGACCTTCTCGCCTAGAGCGCGTTCGATATTCATATGAATATCTTCATCCTCGATGTGCCAGGGAAAGGTCCCGGCTTGCATCTCCGCCAGTACCTCGGCCAGTGCCTGGTGCAGCTGGCGCGCTTCTTCCGCGCTCAGCGTGCCTTCCTCAGCCAGTGCAACCACCCAAGCTTGCTGCACCTGCACTTCTTCGGCCGCAAACAGGCGGTCCACGTCGAGCCCCTGGGTATATTCAAACAGCTGCGGGGACTGCGTCGCATTGACCCCGACCCCTAAGATTCCTTGTCCCACCGCACACCTCCTCTGGACACTTCATGAACGATAGACGGAGTTAACCCTCGCCTTTGGAAGCCGCGGATGTCCCTTGCTGGCTCACTTGCCCTTCCAGCCAAGAGCGGTAGCGCAAGGTCTTCGAAAAGCCTTCACTGGCATGATGAAAGCCATAGGGGTCTTCTTCAAAGCTCATCATCGCCGGGCGGTACAGCGAATGTGTACTCTCCCGTCCACGCACCCGCATCTGTTTCCAGTTAAACTGCAGCTCCACACTCCCCGTCAGGGTTTGGCACACCTGCTCAAAATAAGCGCGTACCCCCTGAGCTGCCATCGAGTGCCACTCCCCCGCATAAATCAACTCCGCAAACTCCATGGCCATCTGGGTAGCAATGCGTCCCTGATCTTTCGAATAGCAGAGTTGACGTAATTGCTGCAGGGCATAGTCCAACACCACCCCCGCGGGGGTTTCGTAGATCCCACGACTCTTGATCCCATTGACGCGGTCTTCCACCATATCCAGGCAGCCGAGGCCAAAGTGAGCCGCACGGCCATTCAAGGCGTCATACATCACCACGTCATTGCTGGCATCGATCACTGTCTCATTCCACTTGGTGAGCGTGCCGGCGACAAACTCCAAGCGATGCACCTCTTGATCCTCGTGCATGGTGGTCGAGATCCAGTCCAACACTTCATGCGCAGCATAGGGAGAGGTAATGTCTTCTAACTCGTGCCCTTCGCACGAGCGATGAAACAGGTTCACATCCTCACTAAAGCGTGGCCGCGTGGTACTGGCCACCGGGAAGCCCTGCTCTTCCATATATTGGACCAAGTCCTTACGCCCACCAAAGCTCCACTCTTTCCAGGGGGCAATCAGCTCGATATCCGGACACAGGTACGCCCACGACCTTTCAAAGCGTATCTGGTCATTGCCTTTGCCTGTTGCACCATGGGCAATAGCATCCGCACCATACTCTTTGGCAAACCATGCAATCCGCTCCGCCATCAAGGGGCGTGCAATCGCGGTACCCAGTAAATACTGCGATTGATACTTGGCGCCTGCACGCAGCAGTGGCATCACAAAACGCTGCAGGTACACCTGTTTCAAGTCTTCAAAGATAAATTGCTTGGCCCCTAGCTCCATCGCTCGGCTGCGCAGCTGTTCTTGTTCGGGGAGGTTCCCCACATCACAGCAGTACGCAATGACATCCATTTGCTTGACCCGGTTTAACCACACCAAGATTGCCGAAGTATCCAAGCCACCCGAATAAGCCAACACCACCGTTTTTCTTTCACGCATGCACATCACCTACAAACTAAAGGTTATCGTCATACCGCAAATGTTGTTGAGACTTCCAACATAACTGGCAGACAAGCCTGTCGTCAACGGGGCCCCCACGAAAGAAGCCCGGTCAGAAGTTTCTGACCGGGCATTCCCACCACAGGTACAATCGGCATGGTGAAGATTATGCTGGTGATTATCCCTGGAGGAGGCTGAGTGCGATTTGCGGTTGCGCCCTTGCCGTGGACAAGACAGCCGCACCTGCTTGCTGCAGGATACCCTTCTGGGTCATTTGGGCTGTTTCCGAAGCAAAGTCTGTATCCCGGATACGGCTTTGCGCTTCCGCTAAGTTTTCCATCTGTACTTCAATATTACGAATCGAAGAGGTCAGACGGTTTTGGATCGAGCCTAAATAGGCACGGTATTCATTCACCTTGAACAGTGCACCATCCAAAGTGTCGATACTACGTTGTGCAGAGACCTTATTGTTGACGCGAGTGCCTTCTTGCGCCTCCCCAATGCCTAAGGACCCTTCTCCAGAAGTAAACGCATTCAGCGAGCCAAAGTCTACTTTAATAATGTTGACTTGGTTTCTTTGCTCGATATTATCCGCCCCTTCGTAATAGTCTTTGGCGACCTGGATCTCCAAAGGGAAAGTGTTCGCTCCCGTACTAAGTTCATCGGGGACCTCTCGGTTCCCGATCAAAAGACGGGTGCCGTTAAATTCCGTGGTCGAGGCAATTCGATCGATTTCGTCTTTGAGCGCCACAAATTCTTTGTCCAAAAACTCACGCTCACGGTTCCCAATCGTATCCGAAGCCGCCTGGACCGATAACTCACGCAGACGTACGAGCATCGAGCTGATTTCCACCAAGCCCCCTTCCGCAGTCTGCACGAGGGAGATACCATCGGAGGAGTTTCTTTTCGCCACGGACATCGACCTTAGATCCGCCCGCAAGTTTTCAGACACCGCCAAACCTGCAGCATCGTCTGCGGCACGATTGATACGTTCACCAGAACTCAATTTACGCATGGTGGATTGTAGAGAACGTGTGTTGATACCCAAGTTTCTTTGAGCATTGATGGAAGAAATGTTGGTTTTAATTCTTAGACCCATATCTGACCTCCTGTCATACCTGTTTTAAGTTGGGCGAGTCGGGCTGCGGAACATCACCGCATTTCCTAAGGAGAGTTTGACCCTCCTAGCTCAACCTAAGTTTGATGCCCTGCATCCTTCCTGGAGCAGGCGAGCTGCTAAGTAGCTCTACCCCCCTCCTCGGGACG
This sequence comes from Zetaproteobacteria bacterium, assembly GCA_028817975.1. GTDB lineage: Bacteria > Bdellovibrionota_B > Oligoflexia > Oligoflexales > Bog-1112 > JAPPOJ01. Next base: position 5,066 of record JAPPOJ010000242.1, read on the forward strand.
TTTGCCGTAGACTTTAGGAGGCAACGAAGCTCGAAGGTTGAAAAACCCACCATTTTGGGGCAAACTAACAGAATATTCGGTCTGTTCAAAAAAACCCTGTTGGCAAAAGTAAAAGTCTATATCTGCGACACACTTTAGTACAGGGAAGTCCTACCTATGGTGGCTCAGAACAAACCGTACTTCACCGGAGGTTTAAAATTTGGAATCAAGCCCTACAAAATTTACTGTTATTCCCACCGATCGTATTGAACCGCTGACCCTCGATGCTGTGATCGAGGAATTTGTCTGCCGTGAGGGAACCGACTATGGACAACGTCCGATTTCCCTCGAAGACAAAAAGTCCCAGGTTTACAGCCAGTTAAAGAATGGTTCCGCGGTACTGGTGTTCGAAATCTCCACCAAGTCGACCACCGTCATCCCTAAAGAGGAGCTGCTCAAGCTCAGCTAAGCTCAGCTAATTGCAAAGATGGACGCTATTCGTGCAGAAAAATCACTTCTGCAGGAGAAAATTTCTCCATCAATTCAAGGGCCTAAAATAAGCACTGACCTTTTATTTGCAATTCGCTCCACAATGATTTAAATATCCATTCTAAGTCGAACATCCAAACGAACCCAAGACGAAGACCATGGATTTTCTCTGCGTGCAAGATTTCTTAACTTCCTGCACACCGCGACCTTAAGAAAGGCGGCTCGACCCTCCCGCCCTCTTGTCGAAAGGGGACGATCACAAGGTCGGTGTCAAAAAAGCGTTGTTTTAGATTAGAATTCAGCTTGAAAGCAAATCATCTAGCTCCCACAAAAACACAAAGCTAAGATGACATATCAACCTACATCAAGTTGCGCGGAGATCAAAGATCGATGAAGCCCATCATGCTAAACAAAATCAATTGGGGAGTGTCTGCCAGTCACACATCTTGGCTGTGTATGGTGTGTTTTGTGGTGTACCAGTTCTTCCAACAAGGAGTCATCGGCATTCTTTCCACGCCTTTACGCGAGGATTTTCAGCTTAATTCGGCATCTCTGAGCCTACTCTCGTCCTCATTTTATTTCCCTTATCTGCTCATGCAAATCCCTGTGGGCATCCTCTACGACCGCTATGGACTCAAAAATGCAGCTTGTACCGCCCTGGTGGCCAGTATTGCAAGCCTCATATGGTTTGCCTCAGCACCCACGTTCACTTCCCTGATCATCGCCCGCATGGCCATGGGGACCACCTCAGCTTTTGCATTTGTCGGGATGCTGATTACCATTCAACGGCTGCTGCCCAAAACTAACTTTGCCCTATTTATGGCCCTAGGAGAGTGTGTGGCCATGTGGATGGTCGGTATCGCCAATCAAGTGGTGTCCAGTTGCAACGAGGTCTACGGCTGGCGTCCCAGTTTGATTCCGATTGCACTCTTTGGCCTCTTGATTGTCACGGTCCTCTGGATTTTTGGCCAAGACATCCCCGCCAACTCAACAAACAGCCCTAACCTCATGAAGCAGATGCACAAATCCAAGGTCGGGGGAGGCATCCAACCCTGGGTATGGGTGGCTCGTTTGCCTTCTCAAGGACGCATCTTTTTTGCCAAGCTGGGAAAAACCTTTGCACTACGCAGTGTTTGGGCTGCCGGGGCCTTCTCCGGACTTGCCTTCTCAGTGGTTTCAGTATTTCAAGCCCTATGGCTCATTCCTTATTTAGAGCACATTCACGAAATGGAAACCCAGGAGGCAACTCGTATTTCCTCCATGCTCTATCTGGGCA
>JAPPOJ010000021.1 GCA_028817975.1 Zetaproteobacteria bacterium
GCTATGTACTTAACGAATTTTTTCCTCATTTTAAAAGTTTTTTGCAGACACAACCTCCAAAAAACTTCGGTATCACGATAGTTAAATCCCACCCTCTTTAAAACCCTGGCCTTTTGTCGGATAAAGGCTGACGTAGGATGCGCCGAAAATACCTTTGCAAAAGGCTTTCCACATCAACGCGCGCCCTGCCAAGATTCTCCCACGATTGCAGGCAGCTACGCCAGAATCGCGCCGCAAGAAGGTGAGCCGTACGATAGTGTTCCCCTGCAAACAAATACTTTTGTTCAAACAGATGGTGGAATAAAGCGTGAAAATAATAGTCACCCGTTTGCTCATACAGACGACGCGCAGAGAACAGCAACTTGTCCACCTCTCCTTGCCACTCTAACTCCAACCGAGTGGTCTGCTGACCAGATAAGCCCCGTTCACAAAGAAGAAAAAAGTGACTCACTTCCTCCACCAACACCCAGTAGGCCGGCAGTACCTCCGCAGTCCAGACCTGCATGTGCAGCAATGGCTTACAGCGCTCGACTACATCCTCCGTAAAGTACACCGCCAGCTCCATATCTTGAGGTGTAGGCTGGTGTAACAAGACACAACTCGAAGTCACTGGCACAGCAGACATCTGCGGGGAAGACAAAAATTCTCCGATACAAAATGCGGTGTCCGACGCATAAAACTGCTGCCACTCTTGGGCAACCTGCAACAAGATCTCTACAAACCATGTGGGGTAGTTTGACGCTATGGGCGCATGACTTACCATAAGCTCAGTTTGATGTTCCTGTCGGCGTCGGAAGGGGTACGACACCTTCCTGTTGCAGCTTCTTACGCAAACGCTCCCCACCTTGCTCTAGCCAACGTTCGTATAAAGACAAAAGATTGGTATTCTGACACGGCGAGAGACGCTCAGCAATCGCCGCAATGACATCAACATAGGAGGAAAACTCTGTCGCCAAGGACTGATAAAGGTTAGGGCCATGGGGGCATTGAGCGGGATACACCCTACTTAAGTCGCACACCGCCGCATAAGCTTGCTTGCCCAAATTAATATAATAATCCATCCCAAAGGGCTTACGATTGAAGTAATCATTAAAGTAACCAGTAATGTACAAGCTTGTATCACCTAAAGTCTTGTAGATACGGAGTTTATCCGCACCTTCGGTTTCGAGCGCTTTGCCCAAAACAAGTGCCAAGGGGGTATCCAAGATTTCACCACCTAGCAACAGGGGCGAAAAAGTCTTACCGGGATTAATAAAATCCACAAGCAAGTGGACTAGATAAAACTCCAATTGTTCATCTACTTCTAGAGATTCCTGACGCAGAGCATCTGCGACCTGTTCACGAAAAAACTCCACTGGGTCGGCAATCTGTAAGCTATGTGCATTTTCTGAAACCATTCCCAATCCAACCTTACTTGTGATATAAGAGAGGGTCCCTGCCTGCTCCTTGTCCCAAGGTGACATGGCACAAAGGTCTGTCAACAAACCAAACGAACCCTATACAGCTATTCGGTGGGCTACCACAAAAGCTAAAGTATTCTTTAGCTTTTTTACCGCAACAAAAAAATCTATGTAAATTCAAGTTATTATTAGCCTGACCCTCGTTCAAGAAAGGCTTTTCATGGGGCAAACGACACAACCACATAAACCAAATAGCGACCCTACACACGCGCTGACCTCTCTTAGCTTGGAAGAAATCGTTCAGCTCACTAACAAGGCTGGGGTCGAGTATACGGAGGCTAAGCAACAAGCTGACCGCCTCGAACTACTCAAGCCAACTCAAAAAGCGCTTGCTATGGATCGTGCCGATGATGGCGAAATCTCCGAAGCACGCATCAAGCGCAAGGCTGAAATCGACCCTGAATACGTTGCCTACCTGGAGCAACTCGCCGCAGCCAAAGCCCGTGCAGACCGACAACGCATTCGCTACGACTCCTTCAAAAACCTTTTTGATGCTCGCAGAAGCACCCTGAGCTATAAAAAAGCAGAAATGAAACTGTTCTAACCTTGGCCCTGGCGTGCACTGGCCAAACCACGAATCTTAGCATCTAGACGCGGCACCATACTCAAATATTCAGGATCGGCTGCCACTTTGCGGCGAAAATAACGGTAGAAATAAAGAGCCTTGGGGGATTGCAACTTTTCATAGGCTTTCGCCAAAGCCAAGTAGCCCTCCGTGAGGGTAGGGCGCGCGCGCACAGCCCGCTCCATATACACAACAGCTTTTTTGAGCTTACCCCTGGCCACAAGACAACGCCCTAACCCGAGCAAGGCCCCAGCCAGTAGCGGTTCACGGCGAATCGCCTTCTTGTAGGCCGCATAAGCACGGCGTAACTGCCCCATAGAAAGCAGCAGATCTCCTGCGACGCTTTGGTAGTAAGGCTTAATCATTTGCGGAGCACGACGTAGCTCACGACGGATCAACCGATACCCTTCTTGTAAACGATTCATCTTCAGTAAGGTACGCGCTTCAATAATCACCCCCTGACCATCTTGGGGGTACAAACGATGTAATTTGCGTGACAGTTGCAAGGCTTCCGAATAGTAGTGGGTACGAAAATACGACCAAGCGAGCGCCTTCAAGGACTCCTGGTCTGTGGGACGGATCTTTAGCCCCGCCTTATAGTGGAAAATAGCTTCTGCAAAACGCCCCTGCCCACGATAAGCCTCACCCAACAAAAACTGCGTCAAAAAATGACCTGGAGCACGCTGAGAACTACGCTGAAGAAACTCTTCCGCCTTGATATACTGCCCCAGTTTAATAGAAACCTCACCTAGTTTACGGTAGATTCCCAGGGGAGGAGGATGGCCTTGTTTAAGGAGCGCGAGATACTCACGATAGGCCTCTCGCCACAGACCATCACGAAAGTATTCATTTGCTTGTTGCCACCCCGACACTGCCGGCGTATCCATAGACTGGCACGCCTGTAACAGGTAGACACTCCATCCGATACTGAAGCAAAGTAGCAGGCTCCGAGTTTTAGCAAGTACAGAAAACATGCGGGACAACCATCATAAACTGCTAGAATAGGCTACCCCTATCTTAACTCACTCACAGCATGGCCAGAGAGGAGAAATGTGCACACAACCCTGGACCCAAAACCATCTTTTTTACTGGTCGCCGTCAGAGACCCCGACCGCCAAATCCGCATTTGGCGTGCCTGCCCCACAGCCCCCCCCACAATTCCGTGGCCACACCTGTCAAGTGCAGCTATTAAGGCCAACTTTCGGCAAAATAAGCTGTTAGTGCAGTTGCCCCACGGTAATTGGCACTTTTACAGTCAGACCTGCACCCATACCAAATTAGCCACAACCCTCAAGCTCGCACTGCTCGACTTGGAAACACCCATGGCAGAGGCTACTATCGCGGCCGATCAGTTGATCACGATGCCCGAACTCCTGAAGCTGCCGGAAATCATGGAAGCGCGGGCACTCTACCTCCAGGCCTTCCAGCTGCTGATGGGGTCTCACTTGGATAGCCTGGAAGCGTACGAAGTCAAATTTTGACCCGGCTGAGAACCCCTTCACAACTCAAGAACATCTTTCTCTCCACCCCCTACGACTTGATTCAGCTCATGGATCAAGTCTAAAACACCGTAGCGCTCGCTTTCTAGGTCTGGCACAACCGTCACAGCGTTCGCAGAGTCCAGCTCCTCTGCTTCCCTCATGCGTTCTGTCACAAGCGCTGAGTGGGATGGAGTCGCCTCCAAGTTAAATGCTTGATCCAAAGCTTGCTCTTGCTCGCGCTGAAGCAGCGACAAACGCCGATGCACGAGACAAAAACCACCTGACTTCGCATATTTGTTACAATCTCCGTAACTACAACGCTGGCCCCCTCCATGGGCTATACAAAAGCCGCCTGTCTTTGCTTTCTTTTCGCAATTTTCTTGTTTACAGTACTTGCCACCACCATGGGCCGCACAAAGCCCACCCGTCTTGGGCCATTTCTCACAACCATCTTGGTTACAAAACTGTCTGCCACCATGAAGGTGACACAAACCACCCAACATGTTCCATTTGTCACAGCCAGGATGCTTACAGTAGGCCTTGATTCGATGCGCAAAACACCGCCCTCTTACACGGGCAAACTTTTGACAATCCCGTTCTACACAATGTTTAGCCCCACCATGCACGTGACATAAACCACCTGACTGTACAATCTTCTCACAGCCCTCTTGCTTACAAAGCTGTTTGCCCCCATGTGCGTGACATAAGCCACGGGCCTTCGCAAACTTTTGACAACCATCTTGCTTACAGTGCTTGCCTCCACCATGAGCGCAGCACAAGCCCTTTGACCTCACAGCCTTCTCACAACCTTCATACTGACAGCGCTTCGGTCCACCATGCGTCGTGCAATGCTTTGCTCTTTTCACCTCCACCAGGTTCAAACAATCCTGATAGTCGCAAAGTTTCCGCTTAACTCCACCTTGGAGGTTCGCCTCCACTCTGGTCGTAAAGGAGTTCAAAAGCAAGAACATAACCCAAGTCAAAAAATTCAACCTTGAGAAAAACAATAAGCTTTCTAATTTCAACATTTTTTCAACTCTCAATTCTTTTTTACTCTTCAGGAACCCAATAATCCGAGAGAGCATCCTCAAAGCCTACAGAATCAGCTGCCACTACAGGCTCGACGACCTGGTTACGCTCACAGAAAAAATCTAAAACATCTGTCTCTACCTCTAATCCCGACCCAGTCGTCATCGCATGGGTTAAGTTCAACTCCTCTGCTAACTCTAGCCATGGGTCCGAGCTTGATTGCAGAGGCTGTGGTTGCAGGGTTTGCACACCTTCCTGTATTTGCTCCGGTACAGCTCGAAGCTCTTGGGCATGCAGGAGCTGCGCCGGGCGCCCATGAATGAGACAAAACCCCGCTCGTTTTACGTGCTTATTGCAGCCTTCATGCTGACAACGACGACCTCCACCGTGAGCCATACAAAGGCCGCCTACCTTTGCCCTCTTCTCACAACCCTCTTGCTTGCAACGGCGCCCCCCACCATGGGTAAAGCACAATCCCCGCGACAAGACAGACTTCTGGCAGCCTTCATGCTGACAACGACGACCCCCACCATGGACGACACACAAGGAACCCGACCTAGGAGCTTTCTCACAACCCTCCTGCTTGCAACGACGACCCCCACCATGAGCGTAGCAAAGTCCATGCGACTGCACCGACTTTTCACAGCCTTCATGCTGACAACGACGACCCCCACCATGGACAATACAAAACCCACCACGCATGTCCCACTTTTTACAGCCAGGATACTTACAATAGATCTTGCCTCCATGATCCGCACACCACCTCTTAGAACGGACCAATTTATAGCAATTAGGCTCCGCACAGTAGCGCCCCCCACCGTGGGTCACACACAACCCACGTGCACTCACAAACCTCTGACAACCGTCATGCTTACAGCGATAGCCTCCCCCATGAGCAGTACACAACCCACGTAAATGAGCCTCGCGCTCACAGCCTAGATATTGACATCCTTTGACGACTTGCAATGCCACAGGGTTTAGCCCAGCGAGATCATCACAGAACTTACGCTTCGTTCCTTGAGGGCTTGCATAGACTTCACTCGCCCAACACGTTAAACATCCTAATGTCATAAGGATAAAAAGATCTGCTCTTAAGCACAGCCACTGGCTAAACAATTTCAACATTTTTCCAACTCTAAAAATTTTTAATATTTATGGGGGGACCAGATCATCACACGCTAGCCATGTTCATGCTCAGGGGCATCGGCTTCAACGTCCTCAGCACCGTCATTTAGCTCACGGATAAGTTCCAACAGATCAGGCTCGGCTTCTAAACTGAGGGCGGCCACAACGGCGTCCTCGGAGTCGCCTACACTTGTGAAAGGGTCCAGGAGAGGCGAGACCACAAACGGAAGCTCAAAGGCTTGTTCTCTTGTTTGCTCTTGCTCACGCTGCATACGTCCATGAACCATGCAAAAGCCCAAGGATACGCTCCACTTCTTACACCCCAGAGATTTGCAATAACGTTTTCCCCCATGCGCAGAACATTTTCCTCTCACATAAGCAAACTTCTCACATCCAGGTTCTACACAAGGCCTAACGCCACCATGAACAAAGCATCGTCCTTTCAATCGAGCAAGCTTCTCACAGCCCTCATAATCACAGCGCACACCCCCACCATGGGCAAAACATAGCCCCTTCGAAATCGCCGGTTTCCTACAACCTGGCTCTTGACAACAACGCTTGTCACCGCGATGAGGACCACATAAGCCGCCCGAGCGACTCAAATTCTGGCAGCCCTGAGCTTTACAATAATCCTTTTCACGATGGGTAGCACACTTCCCCCTCATACGCGCAAATCGCTCACAGCCAGTCTCTGTACAACGTCGACCACCACCATGAGATGCACACAAACCCTTCGAGCGCACAAGCCTCTCACAACCCTCATAGTGACAGCGCACACTACCACCATGAACAAGACATAACCCCTGTGACTGTGCTGACTTCCCACAGCCCTCATAGCTACAGCGCACACCACCTCCATGAGCAAAGCATAGCCCCTGCGACTTCACCGACCTCTCACAGCCCTCATAGCTACAGCGCACACCACCACCATGGGCGAAACATAACCCCTTCGAAGTGGCGGACTTCCCACACCCCGGCTCCTGACAACGTTTGCCACCACCATGGGCCTTACAAAGACCTTTGGACTGTACCGACTTCTCACAGCCCTCATAGCTACAGCCCACACCACCTCCATGAGCCTAACACAAGCCACTTGAGCGCACAGGCTTCGCACAGTGAAGG
>JAPPOJ010000097.1 GCA_028817975.1 Zetaproteobacteria bacterium
TGTACATTTCTACTTGATTCATAAGTCTAACCTCAAAATAAAATTTTTATCTTTAAATAAATAGGACCTTACTAAAACCTCACGACTCAAAAGTATCTATAAATGCTAAGAGCCTTAATTCTACACACGACCCGCCGACAAGACCTCTAAGAAAGGCCGAATGGATGATACGCAAATTTCTCATTGTTGGCAAGCATATCTACTTGTCCACAACAAAAATAGAGGACGAGTTCGGTCATCAAAAAAATATAGACCTAGTCATGCCCATTAATGTTTATTGGCAAGCCTTAGATGAAATCAGACGGGCTGACTACCTTATCGTTTCTGGTGAACCACAAGCAGACACCACTGAAATTTACCGCAAAATATTTCGCATTTTGCGCCCTTACACCGTATACGAAGTAGATAGAACATATCTCATTCGCAACTCTAGCCAGCACAGCTAGTCACTTGCTGGACCTGGGTCATAACCATTTTTACGAGCCAACAGAGCACGTATTTTGGGACCACACCTCTGACCACGGCAACCTCCAGAACCAGAACCGCAGGCTTGATTCACATCTCCCACTGTTTCAGCACCTTGACAACTCTTCAAAACGCTCCCTAGAGCAATGCCTTTACAAATACATACAACTTGACGTAAAACGACTTGCGACGCAGCTTGCCCTTCTTTGTTGCGATTTTTTTTCATTCGATTACCATGTTCACTTTGTGCCATAATTTTCCTTCCGCAAAGTGTCTCATTCCTGATGACGCTAAAATGATTTGAGGGAGCAGTAGAACAGTTACCAGCCGTTTGAAGAGCGGTCATCATAACACAACAAGCAATATAAATCACTTACCGATCAATTCACTCAAAAGAGACAGCAACATAGTAATATCGTTTTTAACAACATAGCCATTCGCTCCAACTTGCTTACCCGACTCAAGGTTGGCTTTGCCGGAGAGTGACGTATGTAGGATAACAGGCGTCTCCGCCAGATCAGGTTGGCTTTTTATCCATTTCGTCAGCGAGAGGCCATCGAGCTTAGGCATTTCTACATCTGTGACGACAACATCTACCGGTTGCTCTCCCTCTGGCAAACCACCCTGTTGCCTTTCTAAAACTTGCTTGGCGAGCTGGCCATTTTTGCGAGCAATCACACGATACCCTGATTTCTGCAAATATTTTTGAGCATTTTTCAAAATAATCTCAGAATCATCTGCCAGCAAAATGGTTGCCTTAATCTCTTCCCCAAAAGCATCTTCTTTTCTCGTTACGTGACTGAGATCTTCCCCATATAAAGTAGAGCCACTGCCTTCATGACTTACATCACACTTAGCCTCAATTTCAATCAGTACCCGCTCCAAGTCGAGGATAAAGAGGAACTCATTATCCTCGACCAAAGTCACTCCACTAATACAAGTATGTTTATCTGCAGTAGATGGTAGGACTTTCTCCCAAGCAATACGACGAATACGCTTCGTTGTATCGACCACAAAGCCTGCACGTTTCCCACTAAATTCCGTAACAATAATTTGCTGGCTTTCTTTTAAAGGAGTCTTCTTATCCCCCAAAGCAACCGTCAGCTGAATAGCTGGAATAGGAATTCCACGTAGCTCAAATACTCCTGCTACACCATCCACTAAAGAAACTAGAGGGTTCACGTTCGGCATGCGTACAACCTCACGGACCTTAGCAACATTCACTCCATAGCGCCCTTCCGTCACAGTACCATCCGCGAGGTTTCTCACCAGAGTAAACTCAATAAGTTCAAAAACGTTACTGCCGACTTCCAACTTATTTAGTAGACTATTCAAGAGAAAAAGCCTTTAAACAAAAAAATTTCTCTAAGACACCGTGAAGGCTTCATTTGCATAAACAAAGCGCAAAACGCGATTCAACGTCTGCACATGAGATTTCGTAAGTCGATCAAAATAAAGCCCAGCGCAGCCCTTATCGGCATCAGACCACACCACATGAGCTTTAATACGGTTTAAGCTCTTGGGAAAGCTATCTAGATCTGACTTCTTAGCATGTTGTGCAAGTACCTTCTTTTTACTTCCAACAACTTTTTTCATCACTTTAGCCTTCGTCACAGCAGTCTTTTCCACCTTATTCACAACCAAAGGTCCCATTTCTTCCAAATTCAGCTGTACTGCTACCGACTCACCCTTCTTCATTTTTGAACCCTCGGGAACCTCTACTAAAATACCACCCAAACCAAGGTTAACCAACTTCGCCTTAATAGCAGTGGTCCTCGTCTTGGCATTTTTCTTTTCATTGGCAACCTTAATCGTTGCAGGCATTTGCACATCAAATCGACGGTAAATACGTTTTCCCTCTGTTAGAAAAAACTGTACCTTCTCCTGTAAGTCCTCTGCTTTAATTGGCTTACGAATCCAACCAGAAGCATCATTAAAAGCAAACAACTCTTCCGCTACCGCGACCTCCACGATCTTCTCTGGGTATGCTGTCATCAACACTGGGCCAGTGTAAACACCGCGTAAATGACGAATAAGAGTAGGACCATCTACATCTGGTAAATCAAAGTCCACGATAATCAAATCAAATGGCTGGCGTGACACCGCTTCTAGAGTTTCAGCCCCTGAACTCGCAACCACGACTCTTACACCCAACAGACGATCTTTACAAATTTCAGAGGTCATCACAACACTAGGTTTAAACGAGTCCACAATCAATATGACAGTCATAACTTTCCTTATATTTCAAAATTTCATGTAATAAAATTCTAATCGCACATCTCCTCAGCACATGGTAGAGCCTAAGCTTTCAAAAACATAGATACCAATCTTCGCTACAAAACCGTTACCCAGAAAAATTTACCCGGCGATATTCGACTACTTGAGCAGAGACATATCAAACCGACAACAGAAGAGATAAAACAGAGATGATGAAAAGACCTATACAGTGATAAAGACCAGTACCTATCATAAGTTGCTCACAGTCCTAACGAACAGCTTCTTCTGCTACAACGCCCATGCAAACCATTGGAGTGAATCTAGGCACCAGTTCATTCCCTGGGGATTCTCCCGTAGCAAACGCAAACGAGGGTTACAAATCCCTGCAACCGCGCAAAAAAAAAGCATAAAGCCTTCTCAAAAATGGCTCGAAAAAAGACTTCAACCAGAGAAGATTCCTGGGACAGAACCTCTACGCATATGGATACATAAAGCCAACATTAGCAAGCTAGCACAAAATATCGCCACACGTGGCTTCAGCTCTTTTTTAAGAACTCAGATGGAGTATGAGCTGACAAAACAAAATAAAAAATCGGGGTACTTTAATCTCGCCAATATCGACCAAAAAACGTGGCGAAAAGGACCCACAATCCATCTATTCCGCAAAAAACACCTGCAAGTGAGTATAGACCCTAAAAAGGCTTCTCCGGAGAAGCTCAACCAACTATTCAACCAAATCCGCCCCTTCATATCACGAAAAAAATACTTACAAGTAACTAAAAAAAAACATTCAAAAACAAAGCTTTATCTTGATCACCACCTCCTACCTAAATTCGCCGAACGTGCAGTGGGCTCTTTCTCTCCATTTAGAGGCCCTAATTGCTTCCACGCTTCCCTAGCTTTTCATAGCCTTAAATGGACAAAAACGCCTACTGTTAACATTACTCGAGAACCGGGCTATCACTGGGCTATGATTAATTATGACGAACTCTGGAGAGCGCTTGACCACCAGTTTTATCCTATCAACCCTAAAAAACACCCGATGAAGTACGGTGATCTTATGATTTACTTTGATGTCCCCGAAACTGAGATGGAGCAAAGCCGTCCTTATTTCAGATGGATAAGGCACGCAGCGGTCTATCTCTTCAATGATTTTGTCTTTTCGAAAGGATCTAAGTCAGCAAGTACTTCTTACGCAGTCCATACTATTGCAGAAGAATGGAAAACATGGGCATCTCGTTCAAAAAAATTAGGGGTTCGGATCTTCCGCAGAAAGCGCAAATATGTTACAAAGCGCATAAGCCCCCCGTTGAAAGACTGGATTTATTAAAACAAAGCTCCCCCTATTAAGGCAATGAGATGAACCACACACGCAAGCAGCGTCATAGAAACTCTGTTTCTTCTGCGAATCTAAACCCACGTAAAGTCAGCAAACGCAACAGTTCCCGTACCCCGGGTAGCCGCCCATTTTCCTTCAAAAAGAATAAAGCCTCTAGGAATCAAATCACTCCAAGGCAAACTTGCAAGATAGCTTCCACATGCGGTTCTTGCACCTTTGTCAATCAAGACTATACAACCGGGCTAGCAAGCAAGCACGCAGAGGGGATAAAAATACTCCGTACAAATAATATCTTAGAAAATGCCACCGTCACCGACCCTATTGCCAGCCCACGAGTCCTAGGATATCGCAATCAAGCTAAACTCGTTTTCAAAGCGTCCTCTGATTCCCAATGTGGCTTCCAAATTGGGCTCTATGCACCAGGCAGTCATAACGTCATCGATACATCAGGGTGTGCTGTACAAATGCCTATTATTAACAAATGGATAGAAGCTTTTAAAGTCGCATGCATACCTCTTAAAAACCAAATAAGCGTCTGGAACCCTAAAGAACAGCAAGGGACTTTACGCTACCTCATCGTTAGAGCTGGTTTTCGCTCACAAGAAATGCAAGTAACCTTTGTCTGTTCGGATAACAAATTAGACAACGAGTTAAAGAGAGTTACCCGTGGGATGAGAGATTTATTTCGGATTTCAGGGGTGTTTGTGAATCTTCAATCAAGCAGCGGCAATGCCATCATTGGACCAAAGACAAATAAGCTATGGGGTAAAAGTAAACTTTATAGCCAGTTAGGCAACTACGAATATCAACTAACCCCCGAAAGCTTTTTTCAACTGAACTCCTGGCAAGCCGAGAACATCTATCACCGTGTCGGCTCCCTCGCAGGAAGCCAAGCATTTGGAGACGAACGCAAGCCTATTGCATGGGATCTATATGCTGGACAAGGAGCCATCTCCATGACTCTAGCAGACCGTGGTTTTCGTGTGCTCGCTATAGAAGAGAATCCACATTCCGTTGCAGCTGGACAGGCTAACTCCAAACAAATCACAAACCCAGAGTCCGTCGAGTACATCGCAGGTAGGGTCGAAGATGTCACTGCCAAAATCCCAACTTGGGCTGCACGACCATCTATGATTGTTGCCAACCCATCACGCCGCGGAATGGCCACTGCAGTGCGCGAACAACTTCAGCACTATTTGCAACAGACTCCTTCGAGTGTACTGATTTACATTTCTTGTGACATTAACTCACTTGCACGCGATCTCGCTGACTTCGTGAAAAGCGGCGCGCAGGTCAAACAAGTCGAGTCATACGACATGTTTGCCCAAACAGATAAGCTCGAATGGCTAGTTGTGATATCACGCTAACTCACTGATTTCACTGATTTCAGTCACAGGGTATAAAAAAGGGTCAAGCAAATATATGCTCGACCCTTTTTCTTTTGACAGCTCAGACACAGGAATTAGCTGTTTGCAATTGCCGTTCTTGCCTTTGCCACAAGCTCTTGGAAACACGCCATATCATTGACGGCAATATCCGCAAGAACACTACGATCAAGCTTGATCCCAGCTTTATCCAGGCCATGGATAAGCTCCGAATATTTCATGCCTTCTAGCCTAGCCGCAGCGTTAATACGGGTAATCCAAAGTTTACGGAAATCTCTTTTCTTTACTTTACGATCGCGGTAAGCGAAAGCAAGCGCACGCTTTACAACATGTACTGCCGTTTTAAAGCGGCTATTCCTGGAGCCACGAAAGCCTTTCGCGCGCTCCAAAACATTGTTTCTTCTCCGACGGGCTTTAAAGCCTCTTTTTGCTCTTGCCATAGGTTATTTTCCTTTTCTACCAAAATGCGCAGCAGTTTGGTTGTCATTTAATGACCTTACTGTAAACTTAACCGTAAGGTAGACAACGTTTTACATTTTTCATCTCAGCTTTGCTAAGATAGCCACCTTTTTTAAGCCTGTTTTTACGATTCTTGCTTTTTTTAGTCGCAATGTGCTCGTGGTTAGCATGGTCATGCTTTACTTTTCCAGAAGGCTTAACTCGGAAGCGTTTTGCTGCTGCTTTACGCGTTTTTAATTTAGGCATTGTACCCTAATCCTTTCAATGTGGAATAAGCTCCTAATTATAGGCTTTATTCTCAACTTGTCAATATTGACCGTGTTGCAAAATACAATACTATCGCAGGATTAAATTCTTGCAAACGATAGCAGCGCACAAGACGTAGGATCATACCTGTTTTTAGATAAAATTGCAACAAAAAACTTATCCCCTCACAAAGAGACCAGATAGGAGCAACGCGAAGAGACCAACCTAGCTTAAGATCAAAGAACAGCTAAGACTTTTTAATAGAAATAATAACCTTTGCAGCCGCTAAGACAGCACCTAAGGATGGGCCAGCCTGCTTCCAATCGCTTGATTTTACTTTAAAAACCCCATCTCCACGACTACGAACAGGAATGTATTTAATCTTGCTACCTACAAAGGCTCGAATCTCGCCTGGGGTAGGGTCTGCAAACCAACGCCCCATAAGGTTCTCAGAAAAATATTTGCGATCCACATGAGAGGGGCGATACACCACACGTCCAGTTTCATCTACAACTTCATAGGCTGGCTTTGGAGAACACAACCCACTACACACAAAGACCCCCCCCGAGATCTCGCTCCGTGCTTCAGCCGCCTCGAGGTGCGTGTGCGCCCTCGGGCGTAAGGGATGGGCCGTCAACGCGGTCGGGTAAG
>JAPPOJ010000205.1 GCA_028817975.1 Zetaproteobacteria bacterium
TAAAATTTTTTAATTTAGCAAATATAAATATTTTGTAAGGCGTTTACACCTAACTTCTTAACAATTGTCCCCCCCCTTTTTTCTAATACATTTTCCCCCTCCAGATATCCCCCTTTTTTGTCTATGCTGAAGAGGCTTTGCTGCCCAAAGCCAACTCCATGTTTCACGCTGCGCAGCCGAGGAAGGACATATGAACATCGCACCACGCTATTTCACGCTTCTTATCACCCTATGCTGCAGCACTCCTTTATGGGCGAAAGTATTCAATCTGCACCGTCCCCACACCCCCGGGCAGCTGATTTTGACCTTGTCTCAAGAACTCACGGCCGAGGCAGACTACTTGGAATCTTTACAAGCAACCTACCCCATCCAACAAATAGAGCGCCTGCGCAAACACACCTATCTATGTACCTTTCAAACGACACCTACAGAAAAGTTTCACCTCCAGCAGCAAGCGGAGCTACTGGCCAAGCATCCGGAAATCCACAGTGTCGAAGCAAACACCCTCCTTCACATCACAGAAACCACCCCTGATGATCCACACTTCCCCCGGCAATGGAGCTTATCCAAGATTGGAGCACCTCGCGCCTGGACACAAAACGTCGGCAACCCCAGCATCCTCGTCGGCATCATCGATACAGGTATCGACTATCACCACCCTGACTTGGCTGCCAACTTATGGATCAACCCTGGAGAGGACGGTCTCGACAGCACAGGCCACAGCAAACGTCACAATCAAGTGGACGATGACGGCAATGGGTACGTCGACGACTGGAGAGGCTGGGATTTTGAAAATGATGACAACGACCCCTTTGACGACCACCGGCATGGCTCATACTGTGCAGGCATCATCGGCGCACACGGTAACAACCGCATCGGCATGACAGGAGTCAGCTGGCAGGTGGGACTGCTTGCTGTAAAGTTTCTCAATGATATGGGCGCTGGGACGCTCGCCAATGCACTCAAAGCAATTGCCTACACCACCCAGCTAGGAGTATTCGCCACAAATAATAGTTGGGGGGGAGGGGAATACTCACCTGCCATGGAAGCCGCCATTCGCCATGCGAACGACCAAGGTATCTTTTTCGTCGCCGCAGCCGGGAACCGCGGCAGCGATAATGATACAACAGCACACTACCCTTCCAATTACCCCTTCGCAAATGTGGTCGCAGTCGCCGCCACCAACCAGGATGATCAACTCACTCGTTTTTCTCAATATGGAAGGCACAGTGTCCACCTTGCCGCACCGGGAGATCACATCTTAGCCACGGCCCCCGGGGGAAAGTACCAATTTGTAAGTGGAACTTCCATGGCTGCACCCATCGTCACCGGCGCACTTACCCTGCTGAAAAGCCATTATCCTCAGAAGAATCTAGCCTTTCTGAAGAGTAAGCTGATGGCGAGTGTAGATATATCTCACGAACTCGAAAAAAAAACCATCTCCGGGGGCAGAATTAATATCGGTAACGCTCTCGAAAATGACACGACCCCACCAGGAGCGGTGCGCAATATTCGCATCCTACGCAGTGGACTCTCAAGCATCTGGGTAAGCTTCGACCCCTCCACAGACGATGGCTGGCTGAAGACTAAAAAAGTACAGTATGCCTTTCGCATCTCAGCTCAACAAATTTCCACCGAAGAACTCTGGGAGAAAGCCTTACGTATCCAAGCAGAACGTTCACCTCAAGAAGCAGGTAGCTATATCCTCCCTCTTCCCGAAGAGCTGGATCATGGCTTTATCTCCATTCGTGCACGTGATAGCTCTGGCAACTGGAGTGCCCTTTCTACCAGCGTCCCTTTTACCCGTCCACAAGCTCAGACGCTGTACCTGCTACACGGAGATAGCCTCGCAGGCACCAGCACAACCTCAAGCTGGGGCATCGAAACTCTTGCAGACCCATATGGGCCTGTGATCTCAGATTCTCCTGGAGCAAATTACCCACTGGACACAGAAGCCATACTCACCTTACCGACCATAAGCAGTGACTCCGCCGACTTACGGCTGGAGTTCGAGATTCTTTATGACCTCGAGTTCCACTTTGATCTATTTACTGTGGAAGTGTCGACAGATCATGGGGAGAATTGGAACATCCTCAAGACGATGACAGGCAAAAGTGAGACTTGGCACACACAGAATCTCTATCTCCAGCTGTGGCAACAAGACATCGAGACATCCCCACCCTATGCAACGACGATTCGTTTTCGCTTAGACTCCGATACCTCTGTAGCAAGAGATGGGGTATACCTAAAGAATATTATGCTCTCAGGGCCACTATCCGAAAGATAACGGCCACCACAAGTCACTCCACCGACCACGATATCTCATACCCTGAGTATTTGCGAATATTACACACGAACTCCGCATCAAACATCAAATACTGACCCTTGATGCCCGTCAAGCAACCTTGAAAGCTCGGCTGTTTATCGAGGTTGACCGATTTCACCTTACTGGGATAGCGCAAAACGGGGAAAGAGAATCGTCGTGGCACTTCTTCACGCCGCTGCCAATGAGAAAGATGCTGTATTCTCTCCCATACCTGAGCCCGCAGCTCCAACAAGTCGGCTTCAACCACCTCATTTTTCAACATAGCTCTCCAGTGGGTCTTGTCCGTCATCTCTTGGGCAATCGCTACTTCCAACAGCCCCGCGTCACGCCGCGAAAACGCACGCGCGATGGGCAAAGCTTCCACCGCTCCTTGGTCCATCCAACGAGTTTCTTCCTGATATTCACGGGTAACCCCGACTTTCACCGCGGAAGTACGCGCCAAATACACCGTATGAGCAATCATGCACTGTTTCTCAGCATAATGTGAATCTCGACAAGTCCCCAACGCAAAGTGACACGTCTCCGGCTTCATTTGACACATATCCGTGACTGCCAAACGCTGGGTACAGGGAAAACAGTACCCCTGCTGAAAGGTCTTCTTCAGTGCTTTGCCACAAGCCACACACGCCTTGACACCCGTCACTTCAATTTTCAGCTGCTTACCCAGCAAATCCTGGAGCACCATTCCATCACTTCCAGCGATCTCATAGTGGACTTCTCTCTGAGCACCTACCGTGCACTTCAACTTCGAGGTAAGTCCTCTATAGATTTCTTGCATACACCTAACCCTTCAGCCCACTATGCCTTAATAAGGCATCCACCGTGGCATCGCGACCACGAAAATTTTTAAAAACAACCAAAGGGTTTTCTCCCCCCCCACATGCCAAAATAGTGTCCTTGTACTTCTGACCCACTTGCTGCACACGCTCCGTATTCTCTAGACCCACCTCCTCAAAAGCGGCAAAAGCATCTGCTGAGTAGACTTCCGACCATTTATAGCTATAGTATCCAGCAGCATAACCTCCTGCAAAAATATGCCCAAAGGAGCAGATGAAAGCATCCCCTTCAACGGCAGGGACAAAACTATATTGGGCTGCCACCTCACGCTGCACTTCAAGGGGATCGACACCTTGCATCTTTTGGATATGTAAACGTTGATCTAAAGTCGCGTAACGAATCTGCCCCAACATACCTAAAGCGGCACCAAAATTCTTACTTGCAATAATCTGTGCAAATAGTTCTTCCGAAAGCGGCTCACCTGTTTGGTAATGCTTGGCAAAACTCATCAAGGTCGGCTTATCGTAAACAAAGTTCTCCATAAACTGACTGGCTATCTCTACAGCATCCCACTCGATGCCACTCAAACCGCAGCAGTCCAATACTGATTCTTGCGTCAACATGTGCTGGAGAGCATGACCCATCTCGTGAAACAAGGTGGATACCTCATTTAAAGTCAACAAAGAAGGCTGGCCCGCAAGAGGTCGCGCAAAGTTACACACCACCAAAGCCACTGGACGAGTTTTTCCATCTTTGGCCTGCTCACGTAAGGGAGCAAGGTCATCTGCCCATGCTCCACTGCGCTTTTCATGAGGCCTTACATAAGGGTCTAAATAAAAAGTCGCCAGTAGCTGCTGCTCATTGCGCAGCTGAAAGCAACGCACATCAGGATGCCAGGCACTGGCAACGTCAGCTTCAACTTCAACGACTTGCACAGCAAATAACTTATAAACGAGGGAGAAGAGTCCGTCTAAGACCTGCTGTAAAGGAAAATAAGGGCGCAACACTTCGTCCGAAACACCATACCGGGCTTCTTTCAATTTTTTCCGCCAAAAGGCCACATCCCAAGCCTGCAAAGTATCCTGATATCCCTTGCCCTGTGCGTAATCCACCAGCTCCTTAAATTCCGCCTCAGCAGCTGCACGGCTCGCATGGGTCAGCTGGGTCATTAAAGCTTCAACGCGCTGAGGATTTTCAGCCATTTTGGAGGCCGTACTCAACTCAGCGTAGTTTGCAAAGCCCAACAGCGCCGCTTTTTGCTCACGTAGTTCTAAAATCTCACGGATCAGCGGCAGATTATCCCACTCTCCGGTACTCGCACGGGAGCAAAAGGCTTTATGATAGCTTTCACGGATAGAGGCTACCGCGCACTCTTCTAAGAACGGAGAAACCATCGCATAGTCTAACGTGATGCACCACGGTCCTTCTTCCGCACTCACCCCCACTTCTTCGGGGTACTCGCGCTTATAATTTGCTGCCGCAATCTCAAGCAAGTGTTGGCTCAACCCCTGAATATCTGCTTTGTCCTTCAAAACCAGACGATACTGCTTTGTGGCATCCAAAACATGATTGCTAAAAGTGTTTGAAAGCTGACTCAGCTTCTCCGCAATTTCTAAAAATTGCTGCTTTTGCACACCATCTAGAGCTACTCCCGCAAATTTTGCCGCTTGAATGCGCTTTTCCACCGCCCGCTGGGCTGCACGACTCAAGCGCGTAAAGGCATCACTCTTTTGTAGCTTGAGTAATTTGGTATAGACCCCCTGATCTTGAGACAGACGCAGAAAAAACTGGGTCATTTTGGGTGTCCATTTTTCCACCAGCTCACGCAATTCATCCGTATTGCGCAACCCCATTAAATGTCCAGGAACCTGCCATATACGCCCCAGGTTTTCGCCCAGTTGCATCAAAGGCACCACAAAACCATCCCAATCATCACGACTGCTATCTTGCAATGCGCCAAAATCAGCTTCCGCTTGTTCCAAAGCAACCTGCAGAGCTTCTTCGATATGCGACACCGAGACACTGCCAAAAGGAGCAAGGTGAAACTCCGCCAGCAAAGGGTTTGGGGTCATGGACATAAGTTCTCCTCAATTTGAATAGATAGACGGTGGACTTTAACACCCACACTACGAAAAGCCTAACTTTTTTAATTCTTGGACTTAATCTTGGATGGTCTCGTCGAGCTTTTGCAAGCGTTTATAAGCGTCCAGGTGCACCAAAATACGCGCCAGCTTAGCCGGAATAAACTCTATTTTATGAATATCCTTAGGGTTATCCACTTTCAGCATTTCCAAAGCACGCGCACCTTGCAAACTCTCAGCTTCAAAAGCAATCCCAACCTGCTTTTCCAGATCTTCTTGCAGAGTGGCCACATCTAAGCGTACAGGCTGATGGAGCTCCACTTTCATCTGTTCACAGTAGCGAAAGAGGCCACCTAGAAACTTGACATCTTTCGCTTTCAGCCCTGAATTAATCACTGCTCTCACTTTTTTCAAGCGCGTACTGGCCACAAAACTACAAAAGCTCTTCACTTTTTCCAGTTCCGACTGCTTGATGTACTTACGCTTTTTCTCCGGGTCTTGAGTCAAGCGCAACATGCCCACATCCAGCATCACTTGATAACATTGCTCCACAATTTCCTTTTCATAGCCCAAAGCATCCGCCGCGGTCTCCACTAACTCGGTGGGCAAAGCCCCCCGAGTCTCATCCATTTCGTCACACAGCACTTGTGCCATCGCAAATAAAAAACTGGCAAGCTGACTCATCACTTGGACATAAGATGGCGCCTGCAAGTAGCGCGGCTTGTCCCCTAGACCTTTAGAAACCGCGACGGAGTAAGCATCATTCATTTTGTGCAAACGTTGGGTAAACTCTTTCAAAACGACCTTGACCCAGTCAGGCAACTTATCCAAAGCTTTACGCAACGCGACACCAGAGATGACCTTCACTTTCAAAGAGCTTAAAGCACGCGCAGAGGCCATTCTTGGCTCTCCAGTCAAGTATGTCGTGACCCCAATGACTTCTCCACGCACCATCTTCGTCAAGATGACCTCTTTACCATTCTTTTCCGTGAAGATCTGCACTTCGCCTTCTTCGACCACGAGAAGGTCACCACTCACATCTCCACGATGAAAGATAATCTCACCGGCATTATAAAAGCGGATATCCTCTTGATCTGCCATCTCACCTCCCAGCAATTCAAGCAGCTGCTACTTAAATCTAAACAGGGCGGCGCCCCAGGTTAGACCAGAACCGACCACAGCAACCAGTATCAGGTCTCCTGGCTGAAACCTGTGCCAATGAGAGGCCAAGACAATCGCCGCACCAGCCCCTCCTTGATTACCGTGTGTATCTACATTGTACAAGTGAGAGGATTCTGACACGCCCAACTTCTCACAAGCCGTGCGTAACATCCGCAAGTTAGCCTGATGGCCAATAAAGTAATGAATGTCGCGAACATCCAAATCTTGCTTTGCCAAAAGCTTCCGACTTACTTCAAGAGTCTTACCAATGGCAAACTTCTGGACTCGGGAACCATTCTGATCAAAAGTACCGTGCACTGGAATCTGTACCAGCCCATGTCCCGAAGGATCGGACTCAACAATAATATCGACAAGCTGTAGCCCTCGCGCATTCGGCTCTGCAGAACAAACCGTAAGCGCAGCTCCGTCCCCAAACAAAAAGCTACTCCTACGGTCCGAATAGTCGAGGTGTAAGGTATAGCGTTCAGGGTTGGCAATGGCAATCTCGGTGTAAGCTCCCGCAGCCATCAAACCATGGGCAATCTGCACATTCGTCACAAAAGAACTGCAGGCTGTATTGCAGTCCATAACGACACTTGACCACCCTAGCCGGTCCGCAATTAAGGATGCATTTGAAGGAATAAAAGTATCCGGGACAGACGTACCACAGATGAGTAAATCAGGGGTGTACTGCTCAAAGGATGGCTGACGCCCACTCAGCTCATTCCAGGCCTGCGCAGCCAAGTCCGCAATCGTGGGGACTTCTCCTTTTTGCCGCAACGTATGAGCTGTCTCCTCACCACGACGCAACCTCCGCAGCTGCGTTTCACTCAAAACCGAATAACGATTTAAAATCCCCGTTCGAGCATCTATCCATGCCGCACTTGCATCAATCCCCAAACCTTCAAAAAAGGTATTGGTAATCTGGTGGCGAGGGTGCGCAAAACCCATACCTGTAATAATCATATTGAACACCTCTGAACTGGATATCCACTAAGACGTCATCATTCCACCATTCACATGCAATGTAGACCCCGTAATATAACTGGAATGTTCCGATGCAAGAAAGGAAACAGCTGCGGCTACTTCTGCGGTGGAACCTAAGCGTCCCAAAGGGATCTTCGCAAGAATCGCTTCCTGAACCTGCTCTGGAAGTGCACTCGTCATATCCGTTTCAATAAAACCAGGAGCCACACAGTTCGCACGAATGTTATAGCGTGCCAAATCAAATGCAATAGACTTCGTAAACCCTGTTAAAGCTGCTTTCGTTGCTGCATAAATCGACTGCCCCATATTCCCCATATGGCCAACGACACTCGTCATGTTAATAATAGAGCCACCTTTTTGCTTGATCATCATTTTCGAGCAAGCTTTCGCCAACAAGAAAGAAGGCTTCACATTCACATCAATGAGTCGATCAAAGGATTCTTCTTTGATAAAAGGGAGCAACTGGTCCACACTCATCCCAGCATTACTCACCAAAGTATCCAGGCGCCCAAACTTTTTTTTAACCGCGGCCACTAACTCAGCAGGAGCATTCTCCTCGGACAAATCAGCTTGAAGAATCACCCCACGCCCCTCACATGCTGCTAAGGTCTCCTCCGCCTCTGCGAGGTGAGAACGGTAATGCACCACAACTTGGTGACCATCCGCTGCAAGCCGAGCAGCAACCGCCTTACCAATTCCACGTGACGCTCCCGTCACCAATGCAACTTTTTCCTGCGCCATATCACTCCCTTTCTACACAACTTCAACCGACAACAGCTCGCCATAATCTATCGCTAAATAGTCAACGAGTCTAGCGAAAGGACGCAAGACACGGACAAGACTTCTCCAAGATCTGTAAGGTGTGAAAAAAGGTTACCTGAAGAGTACAGGCAACATGGGCAGAACTCTCATGACTTGCTCACCTGGGCGCGTTCCTTACCTAACCTGGCATTAATACGGTCCAAACTTTCGAGGGTCTTACCCAACCTTGCTAAGATGTCCTCTTGAGAAGGCTCCTTGCCACTTTCAATACGCTTGATCAAAATTTTGACGTGGCCCAACGCCACCGTAAGGTGGTTGCCTAAGTCGTGGATCAGAACATCTTTGGAGTCCAATTGTAGTTTTTCATCATCCGCCATATAGCTCACACCTCAATCCAAAAACCCACTACATCGATTATGTCGATTTACCAATCGGGATAAACGCTACGGAACAACTATGTTGACAAAACTTCTCCACAGAAGCGAGGCGGCTGTTGCCAAAAATACCCCGTACCTCGATGCCAACCCCTGAGAGCAACCCCTTTCTGGGGCTACGACGTACCCAACGTACCCAGCCATTACCCATGACCGTATGTCCATCTTCTATTTCAAACTCGAAACTTACTAGGTCGGAAATATGCGGAAAGCCCTCAGAAAGGGGCATAAAAACCCCTCCTCTGCCGACCTGAACACGAGCCTGTACTCCTGCAGTACGATCTTCCTTCAGCGCTCTGATCTCACTCGACTCCGCGCGACCTATCGTCGACCACCTTTTTACAGAACTCTCTGCAACTCCTGCAACCACATCAAGAAGCTCATTGCGTTTATACGGCTTGCCAAAAACAGCGATCGCCCCCTCATCATACGCTTCTTCAAGCGTAATGTCCGCATAGCCACTCATAAAAATAACCGGCGGAGCATCCTCTGATTCTGCGCGCATCGTCTTACGCAGTAACTCGACTCCATCCGAACCCGCCATCCGAATATCGGAGATAACCACATCCACACCACCTTCACGGATAACCTCCCAAGCATGATCACCGTTATGAGCGCACCTTACCTGAGCGCCCAGCAACTCAAACTCAAAAGACACCGCCTCGACCAGATCTGGTTCGTCGTCTACCACTAAAATATTCAGATCACGGATGAGTTGTTGCATCCATTCCTCAATCTAAAACAACTATTCCCACTTATCTCTCGGTAAATTGACAGCAAAAGTTAAAGAATGACTCCCCTAACACAGGCAAGCGCCAAGTGACGACACCAGGGCAAGGTCTTTTCCGGCAACCACCACCTGATAAGCACCTAAAAACAAATATTATTTCTGCAAAGCACTCAAGATGAGGAGCACGACAACTCACCTACTCCAAGGGAGAATCTGCTCTCTGACGCTGGGATTCAAACAACAACTCTGCTTTTTTACCCAAAAATTTGACCGTCATATGTTGTGCCGTCCACTGTAAATGGACAAAACCATGGCGACTGGCAGCAAATCTCACCTGCGTGTCTGCAGGCTGACGTATTTGATCGAGAGTCCCCCCCCCACCTCCTGCAACCACCGCTCTAAGCCGACAGTCTTCAAAATCACGATACTCCAGGTGGTGCGAGTGGCCCGAGAGCCAGAGATCCGCACGCTGGCAAGAAAATGTACGCATCGCCCAGCCGAAGATACCATCTCCACGATGCCCCCACGGCTTTGTACTCAATGTTTGCACCGGATGGTGCGCCGCCACCGTTTTCCAAACCGCCTGGGAATCATCCAAAGTCGCACGTATAAAATCTACAGAACAGGCTGGAGAAATAAAGCAAAAGTCGGGAAACCCAGAATCCATCATCGCCAAGGTGACGATCTCTCCAAAATCTATGCGGTAGTTACGGGCAGGCATGGTCCACTGCTCACTTTTTGCAGTATATGCAATCTGAGGAGTCGGATCCTGGCGATAGTCATGATTTCCTAAAATAGCGTAAAAAGGAAGCGGAGTTAAACAACCACGGCGGTAAGGGCGCTCAAACTTAGATTGCCACTGTGGATCTTCTACACTGGCAACACCAATATGATAAAAGTTATCTCCCAGGAGTAGCACTCCATCTATAGCCTTGGGCTGTTGAGAACAATAAGCATCCATAGCTGCGGCAACATCATATTGATCCTGAGAGCCAGAGCCTGTATCCCCAAGCACGAAAAGGTCCACTTGAGGGACCCCTTGGGCGTTTACACCTACATCACGGATAATATGAGTCTCGCCTACCGTCAGAGTCGGCACAACCATGGCGCGCCTCACAACAAAGTAGATGCATCCTAGCACACATATCATTGCAAACAGCCATTTTCGTCGCAAACAAGCTCCTTCTACTGCAAATTACATACGCTCCACAGGCTGAATCCCCAACAAATCCAAGCCACGGGCAAGGTACACACGAAAGAGAGCAACAATCGCCAGCCTCATCTCACGCAAAGCAGAGTCTTGCTCCTTACGTACGGGCACATGAGCATACATACGATTGAAGTACTTACATAAGTCAAACAGATAATGCGCCATGACAGAAGGTTTGTATTTTTCTGCAGCATCCCTGGCAGCTTGATTAAATCGGTAAAGATGAAGCAGCAATAGCTTCTCTTCCGACAACAACTGCTCAGGCCAGCGGACAGTCACCTCCGCTATTTTAAAGCATTCTGCACGCAACATACTACTCGCTCGTGAATAGCTGTACATCAAGTAAGGGCCGGTGTTCCCTTCAAAAGATGTCCACGTTTTAGGATCAAATACAATCTCATGCTCTGAAGATAACATGCCATAACGAATCGCCCCAAGTGCAAGCCGATAGGTCGTCTGTTCCAACTCCTCTGCCGACCATTCCTCACGGTACTTCGTCATTTCACCAGCCACTTCCTCCAGAACCAAGCTTTTTAAAGTAGCAAAACTCACCGCAGTACCCTTACGCGAGGACATCTTACCTTCAGGGAGTTTGACATGCGCCAAAGGAACGTGCCGACAACGCTGCGCCTGTTCAAAGCCCATCAGCTCCAGTACTTTAAAGAGCTGCTGAAAGTGAAATGTCTGCTCACTCCCCACAACATAGATCGACTCTGCCACGTTAAAGTCAGCAAACTTACTTCGCGCCAAGGCCAAATCTTTGGTGATATATAGGGAAGAGCCATCGGACTTGCGGGCCATAAAAAAGCCCAACTTATGCTCTTCTAAAGATAAACCAATAGCTCCCTGGTCTTGCTGAAACAGCCCCGCCTCAAGATACTCATCGACAATAGCCTGCGATGCCTCAGAAACCTCTGACTCCGTAAAGTCATGGTCGAACTTGGCTCCCAGCCATTGGTAGACTTGTTTAAAATCCGCGAGGCACTCATCACGACTTTGTCGCCACAAATCATAATACTTCCCTGACTTGTTCTCAATCCCCTTGAGAATCGCCGAGACCTCCGCCTTGTAAGCGTCCAAAACCTGCCCTTCCGCCGCTTCAAAAGCTTGGGTGGCGCGAACATAATACTGGTTATACCAACGTGCCAAGTCCTTTTGCGGCTTATGCGTATAACGCGTTTGGTCTTTTTCAAGCTGCCAGATACACTTGGCCGTATGGGTCCCTTCATCGCCAAAATAGTTCACAGGCATCACATCATAGCCTACATAGGCCAAAATCCGCGAGATGGCATCTCCAAAGCAGGTTCCACGCACGTGACCAATATGGAACTCTTTATGCGTATTCGGCTGCGAATACTCCACCATCGTTTTGCGTCCTGGATCTTCACATGCACGCACAACAGCCTTAACATCTTCACCCGAAATGCTCTGCGTCAGCAGAAACTCAGCCAAAGTCTTGTCCGCATAAAAGAAATTCAAGAACGGACCTTTGGTCTCAATGCGATCCACCCAGGTAAGACTCGCTTGTTGAAGGAGTTCTGCTAAACGTGACGCCAAATCTACTGGCTTCATTCCTAAAGATTTGGCAAAACGGAAACAGGGTAACGATAGCTGCCCTAAAACAGCGTCCGGAGGAACACTCATTGTCTCACAAACCAACTCCGCACGAGGGACGCTTGCTGCATCCTCGGCCAGCTGTGTAAACGTCCGAACCAGGGCTTCACTGATCTGGGCCTTTGCAGGGTCAATATATTGCAAACGTGCTAATTCCATGCGCGTGGATTCCTATGATCTCAGTAGGTTTTTATGACCGCTCATCATATCAAAAAGACAACACCTCGTCCAGAAGAGATATGCTTAGCTTTTCCCATTCACCTTTTACATAAGGATCAGATATGCCCCCTAAAATATGGACTGCCTCCACAGACGCACTCAACACACAGGTCCTCGAAGTTGAGAGTACATTTTTGCGCGGCTTTGCCGGAATCCAACTGATTGGCAACGTGACCGACATTTGTAAGGCTGGGATGGAGCGCGCCAAAGCCAGCCTCGAAAACTGCGGGCTCATCTTACCTCAAAAAAAAATTATGATGTCCGTTACCCCGGCCTCTGCACGCATCGATGGGAGTCAAATAGACCTTGCCTTTGCCGCCAGCTTAGCCTCACTGACCCTGGAGCAAACGTCCAGTCATGCACTCAACGGCTGGGTCTGTGTTGCCGAGCTAGACCTTGAAGGCAACCTTCGCCCCGTAAAGAATATCGTTTCCTTTCTCCTCGCAGCGAGTGCGACCCCTGGGTGCCACGGCATCATCCTCTCCGAAGCCAATCTCAAGGAAGCAAACGCGCTGGCAAGCTTGAATAGCCCGCTGTTAAGTCAACTGCAAGTGGTCGGACTCCACAACTTAACCCAACTTTTAGACTGGTTAACGGGTGCACAAGTGCCCGTAATTCAGACCATGACAGACCTTCCCCACATCGAAAACACCTCTGTCCCACCGCTGAACGAGCCCAATTTTGACGACATGGTACTCTCCGATCAGATGCGCACACTTGCGCTTACCATTGCCAGCGGCCACCATAGTTTAATGCTTTATGGTACCCCCGGAACGGGTAAATCCATGTTCGCCTGCCGCCTCCCCAGCCTATTTTGCAAGTTAGACGAGGAAACCCACATCCAAGCCTTACGCATCCATAGCTCCCTTGCAGAACACATCGACCCAAACCTTTTGGCTGCCCAACCTCCTTTCCGTAACCCTCACCATCAAACCAGTGCAGGAGCCATCCTCGGCGTGCCAGAAGCCCCAGGAGAAATCTCCCTCGCCCATGGAGGCCTGTTATTTTTAGACGAGATACCCGAATTCCGCCGCGACATTCTCGAATCCCTGCGCGAGCCTTTAGAAACAGGGGTCGTGCAAGTCTCGCGCGCTCGCCGCAAGGTCACCTGGGAAGGCAGAACGATTTTAATTGCCGCCTGTAACCTCTGCCCTTGTGGATGGCTCGGCAGTAAAAAAAGACGTTGCACGTGTCCGACTCAAAAAATCCTTAGCTACCGGCGTAAAATATCAGGACCCATCCTAGATCGCATCGATCTCCACTACAATTTATTCGAAACCGTCAAATCAGGCGCCGACCTCCTCAGACAAATCACGGCACCTGAACACCAAGGTGCCACTGCCCAGATGCGTCAACGTGTGCAACAAGCCCGCGACTTCGCCCAAACCAAATACATGCTGCGAGGTACCTCTCGCAATGCACACATCAACCCCAAACAGCTCGCTCAAGCATGTGGGCTGACGAGCGAAAGCTTAGCCCAAAAAGTGGAAGCTGTGATCCCAAATCATGCAAGCCCACGGTCCACCATACGTTGCATCCGCGTGGCACGTACCCTCGCCGACCTCAACCAGCAGGAGCAAGTACAGCTTGAAGATCTGCAACTTGCTTGGCAGTGGCAAGCCGAGCCATGCGGACGCAGCCGCGGCGATCAGGCGCTTGGACTTCTATAAACATAGCTCCCACAGCCTCAAGTTTCTGAGAAGGCCACCGATACACAGGGCGGACGTTAGATTTAGGATTTCTTAGGGGGCATCCGGGATGAACAAGCAGCAAAGACAATGGCAAAAGTCATGTATCCAAAGAGGTTTTAGTTTAGTCGAACTTATGGTTGTGGTTGCCATCATCGGTATCCTCGCCAGCATGGCACTGCCCCGCTTTCGTATCTTTCAAGCTAAGGCACGACAGTCAGAAGCCAAGTCTAACCTGGCACAGATCTACACCCTCGAACAAGCCTACTATGGCGAAAACGATGCTTACGTGGCCTTACCTGCCATGGGATTCACCGGTGCTGCCTGCGACGCACCCAATGCCCTCGGCTTTCTCCTCGATGGCTGTGACAAAATTCGTTATACCTATGAAGTACAGGTGGGTAACAATGGCGCAACCTTTACAGCCACGGCAACTTCTGGAGACGGCAATGACAACCGGGTCTTAAGAGGGTGTCCCGCAGAAACGTGGACCATGAACGAGAAAAAGCAACTCACTCCTCCTGGAGCAAATGACGTCACCCGGTGCAACAACTAACACTGCGGCACAAGGCCATAACCTCGTACGACTTATCCACAGTCCCCCACAATATCCGAATAAAACGATCCATTTTTCCTCCACCCTCTGATACAATGCTGCTATTGGTTTTTTACAAACCTCACTTTTCCACAACATATACGGTGAGCGGGAACCCTTATCTTCCCTAAGCGAGAGAAGACCCCCTAACGCCTTACCCACTCCTATTCAACTTTACGGAGGAGACATGGCTCTCATACCCCTGAGGCACCTACTCGACCACGCTGCCGAAAACAATTATGGTGTCGGCGCGTTTAACGTCAACAATATGGAACAGATCCAATCGATTATGGAAGCGGCTCGCGAGACCGAAAGCCCCGTCATCGTCCAAGCCTCTCGTGGCGCACGCAAATACGCTCAAGATGCGTATCTCCGCCACCTCATGCTGGCCGCAGCAGAGCTATACCCTGAGATTCCCATTGTGATGCACCAAGATCACGGCAACTCTCCGGCCACCTGCTTTTCTGCTATCCAACAAGGGTTCACCTCAGTCATGATGGACGGCTCCCTGCGTGAAGACGCCAAAACCCCTGCAGACTTCGAGTACAACTGTGCTGTCACCCGCAAAGTGGTGGAAGCTGCCCACTCGGTGGGAGTCTCCGTAGAAGGCGAACTCGGCTGCCTCGGCTCCCTAGAGACCGGCGAAGGTGACAAAGAAGATGGTCACGGCTTCGAAGGCAAGCTCGATCTCGAACAGCTGCTCACCAGCCCAGAGGAAGCCGCCGCATTTGTCGACCAGACCAAGGTCGATGCTCTGGCGGTAGCCATTGGCACCAGCCACGGCGCCTACAAGTTTACCCGCAAGCCCGATGGGGATATCCTGGCGATGGACCGCATCCAGGAAATTCACCGCCGCCTGCCCAACACCCACTTAGTGATGCACGGCTCCTCTACGGTGCCTCAGGACTTGCAAGACTTAATCAATAGCCACGGCGGCGCCATGAAGCAGACCTACGGTGTGCCTGTCGCTGAGATCCAAAAAGGGATTGCCAATGGCGTGCGGAAGATCAATGTTGATACCGACAACCGTATGGCAGTCACCGGCACCATTCGCAAGATGTTTGCCGAAAATCCTGGGGAATTTGATCCGCGTTTCTACCTCAAGCCCGCACGTGAGGCAATGAAAAACGTGGTCAAGGATCGCATGATTGCCTTCGGTCAGGCCGGTCAAGCCCCGCACATCCGCCAAATCACGCTGGCGAAGATGGCCACCACCTACGCCACCGTCTAGGCTCTCGATAAGGTGCGTGCTTAGCTTTGTACGGCAATCTGCGACATCAATGCGCGCATCTCGGCCAAAAGGGGCAAGATTTTTTCTGTGCCTTCCTGCAGGATCACCAGAGTGGAGTTGTCCAGTTCGAAATTAGTTTGTGTTTTTTCTTCTGAAGTCAAATGTAGCCTGCTGGAGTTTTTTATCGATTTCGAAATAGTTTTACCAGGATCAAAGCTTGAGACACTTTGAATTGATTTCGAAGAAGGAGCACGAATAGCAAGATCTAAGCCTTCTAAAAGACTCCCCCCACCTGGTCTCCTGTCTACCCCCCCACCAATGTTGACTTCCAGTTGAGAGCCACTAAGACCAGAAACACGCTGTGAAAACTCTGCCTTAGAAAGCCCTCCTTTGTTTTCTGCAACCTCAGCAATAGCATCACGTCGTCGCTTAAGCTCATCACTCTGCGCTCGCTCAGACTCTCCTAACTTATCAATCTCCTCATTCAAGGCCTGATATTGACTGGCCAAGTGATCGACTCGCTTATCTTTTTCAGACTGCCACCTCTCTCTCTGCCCAGAGGATTTCATTTGATCAGCAACAGCCTTACTCTCTGCATTATCAACACTTTCTAGCGACCTAATAGCAGCGTCTACCTCGTCTATTTTAATATTAAGAAGCTGCAAACGCTCACCTATCAGATCGGGAGACATGCCGCGCTGGCTTTCCACTGTCAAACCGTTCTTCCTTGTTGCTGTCTTCGCCTCGTCGGCCACTGCAAGAACCTCCGACGAGCGACTCGTCTCCCCGCTCTCGGGCTGGGGTCGGAGGTCATCCGCTAGCTCCGGAACCGCACCACGCGGCGCATCTTCGGCAGCATACTCCTGACGGCGCTTCTGCATCTCCTCTCGCAAATGCTCTTTCAAGGTGACCCCTTCGGGCCGACCACGATACGTCCAAAAATCCACCGGAGCTGGAATCGCCCCCCGCCGAATTAAGCGCTCCGCACCAAATTTTACCAGCCCGGCCACCGCCAAAGCCACCACGACCCCGATCACCGCCTTCTTCCGCCCGGACAGCCCACCTTGCTGGAGCGAATCCACATAAGCCGCTAAGCTTTCAACTGTTTCGTCGGACAAGTTAGCACAGTAGCTGTGCTTCGTCGCAACCAAGTTGTGCACATCGACAAAATCATCCGGCAAAGTCGTTAGCCCTGCCTTTTCGAGTCTTTTCTTTTCAACTTTCTCAAAATTAGCCTCGACCTTACGCGCCATCACGAGGCAACGATCGAAAGCCTCTTGCTGCTTGTCATAGTACTCCTGTTGGAGCTGCGCCTGCTCCGCTTTGAGGCCTTTGACCTCCGCCTTTTGGACTTCCCAATCACTACACGCCGGAGTGCCCGCACCACTGGCTTCCTTACAGGTACGCAAGCCGATATCAAGCTTACCGGACAGCACCGAGACAAAGAGCACGGTAGCCGTCGAATACACCTTCGGAGCATCTTTGCTGGGATAACATTCCTTGTCACCTTCGCTCTGGCATGCGTAGAGCTGCACAAAGTCATAGTCGGTTCCTTGCACCGTTAAGGACAAGGCCTCCAAACCTTCGGCAAAAGCGGACTGTTGCGGCCCTTCCACCTTAGGCGTTGCCGGAGGCTCCGGACTCGGTTCCGCCGGCGCCACCACACCCGGAGTCGTATCAAAGGGATCTTGCGGATCAAAGATATCCTCAGGGACTTCGTTTCCCAACTTCGGGGACGCATCTTCTTGCCCCTCAGCATTGCCTCCCACCACTGGGGGGCTTGTGGTCTTACGCTTACACTGCACCACCCAGCCGACCTGCATCAGCACAAGCACTGAGATCCATACTTTTGAGATTTTCATCAGACTACTCCAACCAGTAAACGAGGCATCCATCTCCTCGGAAAAAAGGAGCAAAACATGAGCCAGAGTCTCTGAAAACAGGAGCAATCCGCACAAAACGCGGCTATTTTTATCTCGGGTACCTAAGGCAGACGACCGCAAAGGAGAAGTACCTCTCCCCAGGAAGGTTTCGTTATGCACGTGCTTGCAACAGTACCAATGTTTCCACATGGTAGGTTTGCGGGAAGAAATCAAAGCCCATGACTTGCACCACCTGATAACGAGCCTGCAGGCGGGCCAGATCACGCGCCATCGAATTAGGGTCACAGCTAATATAGGCCACCACGGGAGGGCCATGCTCCAACAAAGCCTCGACACACTCCGACATCCCCTTACGCGGAGGGTCCACGACGGCGGCATGATAGTGCGCAAGGTCTGTATCCAACCAAGCCAAAAACTGATGCACAGGCTCTGCCGTAAAGCTGGCCAAGCGTTCTAGCTTATTTTGCTGCACGGCATGACGGGCAAGCTCAATCGCTGTCGGATTAATCTCAACACCATGGACAAACATGCCACGCTGTAAAAGCGCCAAAGCAATGTTGCCACTCCCACAAAACAGGTCCAGTATTTTCAAGGGAGCTTGCCCTTCCTGAGGTGGGAGCAGTTGGGTTAAGCCCGTGACCACAGCATCTACCAGCTGGCGGTTGAGCGCACGGTTCACCTGTGCAAACTGTCCAGGTAAGGTGTAATGGTCAATTCCATCAATATGCTCCAGCAGCCAAGGCTGTTCCGGTACACGCCCCTCTTCCCACGCCCAAATCACCTCTGGTTGATCCCGCACTTGCATCATGAGCTGCTTGAGTGCGGGAGACACTCCTCCAACCCCATGGAACACTGCGGAGATGCCATAGCCCGCATCGGCCGTTGGGGCAGCTTGGACCACCTGCAACTCCACCCTAAACTTACTCTCCGAACCAGACACCACCCGGGCCATATTTAAGAAACAAGTAAGTTTAGCAAGACGAGGATCAGCTATCGCACAGGTATCAAAGGTCACCAGCTCACGTGACTTTGCTGCAAAAAAACCGACCTTCACCTGGCCAGCAGAATCGATCCTGCCGCGCAACTGAATGCGGTTGCGATAGTCATAGGCTTCACCCACATCAGACATGCTCACCCGGAAGTCCTCCGAGTCCAATTTGGCAATACGGGTCAGCGCATCCTCAATGAACGTCTTCTTCCATTGCCTCTGCGCAGCGATTGGAGCACGCTGCCACTGGCAGCCACCGCACTGACCAAAGACCTCACAAGCAGGACTTACTTCAGCTTCAGCACGCTCCACAACCGCCATCAACTCACACTCCGCAAAGCGCCCCTTGTCCACAGTAATGACTGCATCGACAACTTGGCCCGGCAGAGCCTGTGGAATAAAGTACACCTTGCCGTCTTGTTTGGCGACACCACGACCTCCATACGACATAGAGGTTACCGATAAACGAAGAGTTGGGGGGTTCAATGTCTTATCTCTTTATGTGTGTGCATGACTTTAAACAAAAGTCCCAACATGCATCGGAATATGCATGAAAGTCAAGATCTAAAACTATTATAACTATCCACTAGGCAAGGAAAGCCGAGAACTGCCACAACAGCACACCGATATCCCAAGGAAGTCTTTCTAACTTGAAGGTCCCACGGATGCACCAGTACACCCACTACTTGGTTTGGATTTTCCTGGGTCAGTCGCTCCTCAAGAGCGACCCTCTGGCTGCCGCTGCCATTCGACAAATACGCCCTTTTTTCGAAGACGCCTTTGATTTAGGTGCCGGAGGAGCAACCCTCACTTGGTCCACCCAAGAAAGCCAACTGTTCAACAACCCCGCTCTGCTTCCCTATGGAGGCAAGCTCCTACGCTGGCTTGGAGGCAAAACCACGCTTTCCCCGGGTACAGAGACCCTTTCCATCTCAGACACCTTACAAAGCTCCAGCTCCGACAGCACAAGCTCCAACCCGATCGAGCCTTTGTTCCAAACCCCTGTCCACCTTGGTGCAAGTCAAGCGTTTAGTTTCATCAGCAATAATTTCGGCGTCGCTTTCTTTGCGAATGCCGAGCCCGACCTCAGAGCATGGAGGCGCGGCACCCCCGACAGCGGGGGAGGTACCAGCCAACTCCATTTTCGCAGCGAATCGTATGGGGGGGCGGTCGCAAGCTTTGCAGGCCGTGTCCAAGGAGCGGACTGGCTTTCTTTCGGGCTCACCGCCAAGCAGCTCTACCGCCTTGAAGTCGATCAAACCCTGGATATCGTGTCCCTAGGGAATACAGAAAACCTTGCCACACTCACCCAAAGCCTGGCACAAAGTGCAGAGCTTGGCACCGGTACGGCTATCGACATTGGAAGCTTAATTTTCTTACAAGGTAAACACCTCGACTGGCGTATCGCTGCGGTACAAGCCAACGCAGGAGGACTACGTTTTTCCAATGGAGAAAACTCTCTCCCAGCCATGCTCCACGGGGGAGTGGGGGTGAGCTTACATACCGCGGGAGATGCAATCCACTTAGCTGCAGACTTGAAAGACATTCAAGGTGCCACCAACCTGCCTACATACAAAAGAGTATATGCAGGGGTGAAAATAATGCTACGCGGCATCCTCGGCTTATCTGCAGGAGTACATCATGGACACCCAAGCTACGGCGCCGCATTTGATTTTTTTCTGTTTCGACTCGCAGGATCAGTTTATACTCGAGAGTATCACGACACTCCAGGGGTGGACGCAAGGCCCATCACGATGTTCTCCTTTGTCACAGGAACGGACTTCTAACTATGTCAGAAAAACAACCGTCCAAAAAGATCGATAACATACGCCAGTCAACTTTTGAACGGAGTATGGCCCTCTTTCAAATGACCCTATCCGGAGGCGCCAAGTACGCCGGAGTGAAGTGGGGTGGGCTATTTCGTGACAAAAGCAAGCAAGAAGACGCCTACACCCAATTTTTGATCGACCAAGCAGAACGGGTTGTCCGGGAACTCGGCAAGCTTAAAGGCAGTGTGATGAAAGCAGGACAAATGCTCTCTGTATATGGAGAGCATTTTTTTCCCCCTCAAATCAATCAAATTCTCAAAAACCTACAAAGCGACTCCGAGCCGGTGTCTTGGAGTCAAATGGAAAAAGTGCTCTTACGCGGAATGGGTAAAGAAAAGCTGGCTGAGCTAGAAATTGACCCTGAGCCCATTGGAGCCGCTTCCATGGGACAAGTCTACCGGGGGACGATCAAAAAAACCGGACAGGTCGTAGCCATCAAGGTTCAGTATCCAGGAGTCGACCAAGCCATCGACTCCGACCTCAAGGCACTCAAAATGATGCTGAACGTCACCTCACTCGTCCCCAAAGGGCCAAGCTTTGATTCCATTTTTCGTGAAATCCGCATGATGCTGCACTATGAGACCGATTTTCGCCGTGAACTTAACAACATGCTGCATTATCGTGAACTCCTTCAAAACGACTCACGCTTTGTGATTGCGACCCCCTTTCCAGAGTATTGCAGCAACCGTATCTTGGTGATGAGCTTTGAAGAAGGGTACTCCCTCGACAGCAACCAAGTAGAGCATATTTCCCAGGCACGTAAAAACCTTTTAGGCGCAGCTATTTTGGAGCTCATGTACAAAGAAATCTTTGAGTGGCGGCAAGTACAAACCGACCCACACTTCGGCAACTACAAGGTTCGTCTCGATCCCACTCACGGAGACCAAATTATCCTCTTTGACTTCGGTGCTGTGCGCCAGTTTCCCAAAAAATACATTCAACCTTTTGCGGAGCTGGTCTACTATGCAATTCGTCAAGATACAGAGAAAGTGATCACCGCGGGCAACAACTTAGGCTTCCTGCGTGACACAGATGATCAACGCTCGCTCGACCTTTTTCGTACCATTTGCTTTACGGCTGCCGAAGGGTTTGCCGAGGAATACGCAAGCCCTAGCTTGGACGGCTCTGACCCAGGACCCAACCCTTACTGCTGGGGAGAAACAAGCCTTTTTGAAAAGCTCTCCCAGCTTGGGAAAAATGCCGTATTTACCTTCAAACTACGCCCCCCTCCTCGGGAAGCCATCTTCATGGATCGTAAAATGGTGGGGACTTACTTTATTGCCGCCAAACTTCAGCTCCAGATGGGACCACGCAGACTGATGCTAAAGTACCTCGAACCCTATATCTCAGAGGAAAGTTCTCCACAGTGACGCTTCTCCCTCCGACTAAGTCACTCACAAATAAAGACTTTTACAAATCATAAGCCGTTTTACCTCGACTCATGGTATAAACGTCCTCATCTTTAACACATGTGTCCATCCCCTTCGATAGTAAGCGTCAGGTATACACAATATGCAGCAACTTACCTACGGCAAGTCTTTTGAGGCCGCTCTGTACATTCATATTCCTTTTTGTCGCCATATGTGCCTGTATTGCGACTTTGCTAAAACCGCACGTTGGCAAAGCACGGAGGTCAACAGCTACTTTACGGGACTTCGTCAGCAATACGGGCTGTGGAAAAACTACTTCCAACAGCTTGGGGTCAAACCTCTATGGAAAACGGTTAACTTTGGAGGAGGCACACCCTCTCTGTTCATAGACCACCTTTGCCAATTCCTCGCATTCGTGGGCCCTGACTGCCAAGCAGACGCAGAAATAAGCTTAGAAGCCAACCCTCTCGATATTACAGAGCCACATACGACCCAAGCCTTACGTCAATCTGGCTTCAATCGAATTTCGATTGGAGTCCAGAGCTTTGATCCACAGGGACTTAAAACCCTTACCCGCGATCACTCCCCCACAACATCGCACCAAGCCATCACGCATGCGCTCCAGTCTTTCCCCCATGTCGGGATCGACCTAATCTATTGTTGGCCACAACAAAGCCTGCTTCAATGGGAGCAAGACCTGCAAACCGCCTTAAGTTACCCTCTACAGCACCTCAGCTGCTACAACATGACTTACGCAGAAGGCACTCCTTTTGGGCGTATGGTGAGGCGTGGTGCCTTGACCCCACACGTTCCTGATCGTGAAGCGGAATACTACAATCTTGCACGTAAGTATTTACAAGGCAACAACTGGCAGCAAGAAGAAGTCTCGAACTGGTCGCAAGAAGGTTATGCTTGCAAACACAACCTTTGTTATTGGCAGATGGAGCCTTACCTAGGACTAGGTACCGGCGCCCATGGCTTTCTCACCAATATCGCCAGTCTACCGCAGGAAGGTATCCGGTACGCTTATCACTCCCGCATTCACAAGTTTTGCACACACCAGCACCTCCCTCCTCAAACCAACCCCAGCCTGATCTGGGACCGCAGAGAACGCAGCCACTGGATGCTCGAATATTTAGGATCTGGATTAAGAACCGCCCAAGGAATCTGCTTCGAGAAGGTGACGGCAATGGGCTTCACTTTCAAACCTACCCCATTTTTAGAGCAAGCACGCACGCGAGGTGACATCCACTGGAACTCTAAGTACCTCCAGCTCAAACCTCAGGAGTGGTTTCGAGAAACCAGTTGGGCTGTGGAATGTAGCAGGGCCTTTCAAGATTCCTCCGAGTGACGATAGGAGCGCATTACAATCTGCTCTAGCGTCTCTTTAGGTGAGTCCACCAAGCTTTCAGGAATATAGAAAGTCGTCTTGCCTGTATTGAGCTGCACCAACTTCAAGCCATGCTCATACGTCTCAAATAGCTCAGTACACAGTTGAATGACCCCTTCTTTTTTATGGGCAGCTCTGTCTACAATACGCTGCCGACAGTCCGCATCCAAAATAATTTTAATACCGTGCTGGTCAAAGAAAGATCGTTCAAATGTTTCAATGGCGGCTATCAAGTCTGGATCTACCGATTCATAAGCTTTGAGTAGCCGTTGCAGAGCTTGCTGCGGCTCACGTACCGTGTGGACATCAACCTCTAACTTGGGAACTTTCAGAGAAGGCAGTTCAAATTTAAAATCACGAAAAATCCCTTCCAAAATAGTCATCAACGAACGCGCCCCGACCTGCTCCTTCTCTGCCATTTTCGCAATTTCATATAAAGCATCATCACTCATTTCAAGCTCTGTACCCATCATACGAAAAGAATAACGATACTGATGCAGAATAGAGCCTTCCGATTTTTTTAGAATCTCAAACAGAGCATCCACCGAGAGAGGATCACAAGCGACCTTTACGGGCAGCCGTCCAACAAACTCAGGCTCAAAGCCGTATTGAATAAGGTCTTCTGTGCGCACATGATGCAAAAGGTTAGCAGTATGCGCGGACGGCTGAGCAGAACTTAAAGAACCACGGTCAAAACCAATCGTCGCATGATGCATCCTCCGCTCAACCATTTTTTCCAAACCTGTGAAAGCTCCGGATACAATAAACAAAATATGCTTGGTTTGCACAACTTGCTTTTCTAACTTGCCTTTCTGCTGCATATCCAGAAAGGCCTGCATTTGCGAAGAAGGGTCATTCCCCGCACGTAAGTCAACACTCGTATCTTCCATCAGTTTTAACAGACCCAACTGCACTCCACGGCCACTCACATCCTTCTGCTGTGCACTCACCCGGTTCGCCAATTTGTCCGCTTCATCCAAGTAAATAATGCCACACTCTGCAAGAGCGATATCACCGTCGGCCTGTTGTACCAAATCACGGATGAGGTCATCCACATTGGCACCCATATATCCCGTCTCACTAAAGCGCGTTGCATCGGCTTTCACAAAAGGAACACCCATGAGTCGAGCTATCTCTTTAATCATATACGTCTTGCCAACCCCGGTGGGGCCCAAAACTAAAATATTTTGCTTCGAATAGTTGGCAAAATAGCCTTCTGCAGCGGGCTGGTCTACCTTTGCTCGAACATGCGCATAGTGATCACATACCGCAATTGCGATCGCTTTCTTCGCTTCGTCTTGGCCGATGACATAGCGGTCCAAGTGAGCCTTCAACTGGCGGGGAGTCATTTCAAAGGAGAGCTTGTTGGCAAGGTCTGGAGAAGAGGGGCTCACTGTTTCCGCTTCCTCCTTCTCATCTTCCACTTCCTTACGCTTACCCGCAAAGTTAAATTCATTCGCAAGAACCTGAATATGTTTACCAAATTTACTTTGGATGAACTGTTCTAATTCTTTTCCCATCTCTTCGGGATCAACCTTTTTTTTGATCGTCATTTCGCCCTCAATCTTAATAAAGCGTCCTTTTTCAAAGCTTCCCCTCAGAGCAGCCGCTTCTAATCTAAGTCCAGATTAAGTTTAAGCAAGCATAGAACTCACCCCAGAAGCATTTTCAACGGGTAAGTGGCTTAGGCGAGTCACCCGAAATAAGTTTAGATTAATTTTTATATGGTTCCTTTCGAGCACCCGGTTAGCAATTGCAGTCCATAGGACACTCGGGTAGACCAGTCAGAGATCGTGCTATTTCACCAAAGGAAGCAAACATGACCAAGATGAAAAAACCAAAGTATATCCTCGCGCTCCTGATTTCTTACGGTTGCCTCTACACAGCTATCCCGAAGGCTCAAGCCTCCATCTCAGATCGTCGTGCTCACAGCTGGTCTAAAATCTTAGGAGTTCTTGGCTTTGGATATCTTCTCCAGGCCAATCAGGCTGCGGCAAGCGGTGATAATATCAAGTATTTAAAACGTCTCGCAGACTGCTATAAAATCAAACCTGCTTCGGGGATCGCTAAGTGCAACGGCGCCGGGGAATACGTGATCTACACAAACGGTATCGCTTTTGGACACCAAGGCTCCGGACATATGCATATCGATAAAGACAATGGAAACGTCGATATACAAGGCAACTGGTGGACAGAAGAGCAAGATATTAAACTTGACTTACGCTTTCGCAATCCGCTAATCGAAGGGCCTTACCTCTACAAAAAATGCTTCCCACAAACCAGCTTTGACCCCGATACCACCCTGAATTTGCGTGATATCTATGGCGACATCACACTCAACGGGGAAGCATGTCGGATTAGCTTTCTGGACCAGCATCGCTTCCAAATCGGGTACGGAGCCAACCTCCAAAACAAAAACTACGGGGCCAGCATGAGGTTCTTTTGTGATTTCCAAGCACGGGGCACCAAAATATTTGGGGATATAAATATGGACCTCCACCCCTGCCACGGACAACGTCCAACGCCATCCCACTCCTCGTATCCTGACCACAGCGACACCCCGCGGGCTTCAACCTCTCCATCCCCACTTTCACCTAGCCACTCTTGCTCACCCCAACCAAGCCTAACTCAGTCTCCCGAGCCTTCTCCATCGAGATCTCCTGAATTCTGCATTTCTCCGGCACCTTCCACCTCACCTTCAATGTCCACTACACCTACCCCCTCCACACTCGCAACTCCTTCGGACTCTACGCCTTCCCCCTCAAACTCTCCCACACCAACACCTTCCAGCTACACCCCTTCTCCTACGTACTCCGGCTACACCCTCTCTCCCACATCCTCCACTTCCCCCGGCACCTCTCTCCCACCCGTCATTTCTGCGGACCCTACTCTCTCCACCTCACCCACAATGTCCAATACACCTTCTCCCTCTAGATTCCCAGCCCCTTCGGGCTCCACGCCTTCCCCCTCAAACTCTCCCACATCCTCCACTTCCCCTGACACCTCTCTCCCACCCGTCATTTCTGCGGACCCTACTCTCTCCACCTCACCCACAATGTCCAATACACCTTC
>JAPPOJ010000163.1 GCA_028817975.1 Zetaproteobacteria bacterium
AAGTAGCCCTCTATTATTTGAATTAGAGAGCAGATTCTAGCATCAGCATCGTATTTTTACCATGAATTTTAGTAACGTGCTTAAAATATTGAGACTATAGAGCCTGTTCGACGGACCCTTTTGAAGGGCTTACTTATTCTAAGTCCTGAGAGCCAGGCTGATTTGTGTGATATCAGGAGTAGAAAGGCTTCTCTGTCGTTGCGTGATCAAGTAGGATCTGAGCCGGGTTGAAGCGCTCTCCAAAGTCTTGTTGAAACCGTTGGAGGTCAGCGACAATAGATTTGACTCCAACTTGATCAATGTAACGGAAGGGGCCACCTGTAAATGGGGGGAACCCTAGACCAAATACAGCACCAATATCGCCATCTCGTGGGCTGCTCAAGATTCCCTCTTGTAAGCAGTAACATGCCTCATTAATCATCCGGTAGCACAGTCTTTTTTGGATATCTACCACGTCGTTGAGGCTGTTTTTAGGAGATTTATACTTTTCTGCAGCCTTGAGAGCAACGGGGTTTAAAGGTTTTGCAGAACTCTTTCCTGCAAGAGTTTTTTGTAACCAATTTAGCTTTGGCTGATTGTATATGAAGAACCCTTTACCTGACTTGCGTCCAAGGCTACCCTCTGCAGCAATCTCTTTTAATAAGCTTGCATTTGCAGAGCTTACCCTCTTTCCAAAAGACTCTCCAAGACTTTCAGCTACGTGAATCGCGACATCGACCCCAACCTCATCAATAAGAGAGATAGGGCCAACTGGAAAGCCGAAATCTTTCATGATGTTATCTAAATGACGGAAAGACATCCCTTCTAAAACTACATGCGCGGCTTCATCCATAAAAGGGGCAAGAATGCGTGTTGTGTAAAAACCCGGCCCGTCCTTTACCACAATAACTGTCTTGCCTTGTCTTATACCGATATCAAAGCATGTTTGTACCGTACTATCGGAAGTTTTGTCTGTGCGAATAATTTCTAGCAGTGGCATTTTTTCTACAGGAGAAAAGTAGTGAAGGCCAATTACATTCTCAGGTCGTGCACTTGCCTTTGCAATTTCTGAAATAGGAAGTGCGGAAGTATTACTTGCAAAAATAGCATCCTCCCGCATGTTCGACTCCACTTCCTTCAAAACCCGATGCTTTAAATCAAGGTCTTCAAATACAGCTTCAATGACCACATCTACGTGGTTAAAACACTCGTAGCCAACTTGTCCAAAGAGTTTTCCCATTGTGGCACTAGCATCAAACTTATTCAAGCTGCCGCGCTTGACGCGCTTCGCTAGAATATCCCAAATGTACTTCTTGCCTGCTGCAATGCGCTCATCAGAGATATCCTTGAGACGTACATCAAAGTCTTTTGTTAGGCTGACATAAGAAATGCCTGCACCCATTAGCCCGGCCCCTAAAACTGCTAGATGCTTTGCCGTGTGTTGAGCATTGCCGTAAGGGTTCTTTTTGGCTGCTGTCTGGGCGAAATAAAGAGAAATAAGCCCTTTAGACTCTGGCGTTTGGGAAAGCATAGCAAAGGACTGAGATTCTTTCTGGTATGCATCGGCCTCCGTTTTGGCGTCTAAGCTATAGGCAAGTACATGGATAATTTCTTTTGGTGCGGGGTAAAGGCCCCGAGTTTGCTTTTGTACCCCTTCAGCGGCCTTTTGGAGAATAAACTTTTTGCCTGCCTTCGTTTTGTCGAGCAGGCCCA
This sequence comes from Zetaproteobacteria bacterium, assembly GCA_028817975.1. GTDB lineage: Bacteria > Bdellovibrionota_B > Oligoflexia > Oligoflexales > Bog-1112 > JAPPOJ01. The sequence goes on from JAPPOJ010000163.1 coordinate 1,693, forward strand.
TGATGGCCCCTTTGGGCTTTTTGCGCTGTACTATGAGTGTACGTGCTGCAAGTTCTTTCGCTGCTTGAACAGACTTTTCGAGGATTCCTTCAGGAGTGACAATATGATCTATGAGCCCTATTTTTTTAGCTTTTTGTGCTTTGACGCTAGCTCCAGTTAGCATCATTTTGAGCGATTGTTCGAGTCCTATTAGTTTGGGAAGCCGTTGGGTCCCTCCAGAACCAGGTAATAGACCCAACATGACTTCTGGGAGTCCCAAAACGGTTTTTGAAGAGGAGCTTGCAATGCGGTATTTAGCTGCAAGTGCAAGTTCCATTCCTCCTCCAAGGCAGCTCCCATGAATAGCTGCTACAACAGGTACAGCAAGATTTTCGATCTTTCTGAAGATCTCCTGGCCTTTACGGCTGAGGTCGGCAATTTCTTCTTGAGTTGTTGCTGCTTGCAATTCGCTAATATCGGCGCCTGCCACAAAGTTGTCCGACTTCCCGGAGATGATCACAAGGGCTTCCAAGTGTTTATCTTCATTTAAGTTGGAAAGTACCTGCTCAAACTCAGGAATTAATTTTGAGTTTAGGGTATTTACTTTTTCATCAGGGTTATCAAGTGTGACAACGCAAACCTTGTCGATTTCCTCGACACGCATATACTTCAGGTCAAGAGGAATAGGTTGGATTTTTGTTGCAAGATTTGATGGCATATTTTTACTTCCTTGAAAAACTCAGCGCGATATATTTTTCTTAGATATCTGCATTAAGCGTTTACGCTAAGAAAAGTTTGGATTCTCAAGAAGAATGGCAGAACCATGTCCTCCGGCTGCACAGCCAGAAACAACTGCGTAACGTTGGTTTTCTTCTTGCAACCTTCTTGAAGCTGTCCATAGTAGGCGCCCTCCAGTGGCACCAAATGGGTGTCCAAGTGAAAGGGACCCTCCCCATAGATTTAGTTTTTCCATTGGAATATGACCAGCCCATTTCTTATCCAAATGTAATCTGGAAGATACAAAATCTTTATCGGCGATTAAATTGAGGTTGGCAACAACCTGGCAGGCGAAGGCTTCGTGGATTTCCCAGACTCCAATATCGTCATAGTCTAAGTTGTTTTTGGCTAGTAGACATGGAATTGTCATGGCAGGGCCAGATAGCATTTCTGTGAGAGCGTCTCCGGCACGATACACATGATCTTTGAGGATAGAGTATGGGGTGTACCCTCTCTGATGTGCTTCTGCGAGGCTCATCATTAAGACCGCAGATGCACCATCAGTGAGGAATGAAGAGCTTCCTGCTGTTGCAACTCCAAACTTTTTGTCGAACGCGGGGCGTAATTTTGTGAGTGCTTCAAGTGTGGTATCTGCTCGTGGGCCTTCGTCTTTTTCTATCGTCCGAAAGCGTGGCGGAGCTTGTACGTGAATGAGGTCATTTTCATAGACTTTGTTTTCATATGCCTGTAGGGCGTTTTGCTGGCTACGTAGGGCAAAAAGATCGCTTTGTTCACGTGTCACGCTTAACTGCTGTGCAAGTACTTCAGCCCCCTCCCCCATAGATTTTCCGTTGGAGAATTCTGTGACTTGGGGAACATCTGGAGCAAAGTCCTTGGCTTTGAAAGAAGCGAGTGACTTGAGTTCCCTCATGTACCCCATTGTACCTTTAGCTTTACTGATTTTTACTAACAGCTTGCGCAGTTTGGGCGAAAAGCGAATGGGTGGGTCAGAGCACGTGTCTGTCCCTCCAAAAATGGCTACTTTAATCCGTTCGAGTTGTATCATGTCTGCTATATTTGTAGCTGCAACGTTTGATGAGATACACGCAAGTGACACGGTATATGCAGGAATTGTAGCGGGAAAACCTGCGCCTAATACAGACTCACGAGCTACGTTTGGAGTCCGTGGTTCGTGTAAGACTGTGCCCATTGTGACGAGATCAATTTCTCCAGTCTCAATCCCGGTTTTTGCTACTAAACCTGAAAGTACAATTCGACCGAGATCGAAAGATGATAAGTCAGCATAGGCACCGTGGCTACGCACAAAAGGAGTTCGGACTCCAGCTACGATTGTGGGTAAATTACCCGGAACTGAATTCATGAGAGAACCCTCTGAACATTCAAGAGTCATGTTATAAGTTGCAGCACCTTGAGAAATCTAATGCAAAAACGAGTGAATTGCACGGACTTTTATCTGTGGTTGTACTAAGTGCAGCAACACACACTAGTGTACCTCATAAAATTCGTTTTGTAAGAAGTAGTTTGCTTTCAGTCAGATATTTGTTGGTATTACGCTTACGTTGCATTTTTTGTTTTCTTGATGTACTTGGGGTGTACCTGGATTTGTTTTTGAGCCTGTTTAGGTGAGATGAAATGTTGCATGAGGAGAATTGTATGTTTGGAAAGTGGAAGTATATGGTTCCCATCGGTATCACGGCAATTTTAGTTGTGGCAAAGTTTTATGATAAAGGTGCTAGGAAAGAGAGGTCTTTGAGGAGTGTCGCGCAGGAAGAGCTGCGACTGCCACGTTTTGGTAAAGTACGCCGCTTTCAACTGTATTCTCAGGAAGGTGAAGCTTTTGATTCTGCAAGCCATCTAGAAGGTAAGGTGTGGGTAGCTTCCTTTATCTTTACTCGCTGTCAAGGTCCATGTCCAATGATGGCCCAGAAGATGGCTGGTCTCCAACAACACCTGTTTGAAAAAAACGATCCGACTCAGTTAGTTTCTATTTCCATGGACCCAGACTATGACACACCATTTGTTTTAAAAGCTTTTGGTGATAAGTATGCAGCCGATTACCAGCGCTGGACTTTTTTGACAGGTGCCAAGCCTACTATTATCGAGCTTGCAAAAGAAGTGTTTCGTGTTCCTGCGGGGGAAGAGCCTGACATGCACTCCACGCGGTTTATTTTAGTAGATTCAGAAAGCTATATTCGTGGATACTATGATGCTCAATCTGGAGCGGCAGAGTTGAGGAAAGCGATTCAACAATTGTCTCAAGAACAGCCTGATGTTTTAGCAACGACTTAAAAAATACTTTTATGCATTTAGGGAGTGATCATTATGGATCTAGATCAGCCGATTGCACTGATCTCTGTCTCGGATAAAACAGGGGTTGTTGATTTTGCGAGAGGATTGTTAGGGTTAGGTTGGAAGCTTATCTCTACTGGGGGTACAGCAGTACACCTCCAGCAGCGTGGTCTGCAAGTAGAGTCTGTTGAAAGCTTTACGGACTTCCCTGCTATTATTTCTGGCAAGGTAAAAACCTTGCACCCGAAAATTTTTGGGTCGATTATGGGTGACCCAGAACATCCATCAGAACAAGAGGACATTCATACTTTTGGTCTGCAGAATATACGTATGGTTATCGTTAATTTTTACCCTTTTGAAAAAGTTATGCGAGAAAACCCAGAGATGTCTGTGGTAGATGCGCACCATCTGATCGATATTGGTGGTCCTGCGCTGTTAAGGGCAGCAGCGAAGTCATTAAGTAAGTGTCTACCTATTGTGGACCCAGAGGATTACGACAGTGTACTTGGGTGGTTACAAGAGGGTAAACGCCTAGATAGAGATTCTTTGGAATGCCTTCAGTTAATACATAAGGTTTTTGTATGTACATGCAACTTTGATGCGCAGGTGAGTGCTTTTTTTGCAAGTAAGATCGGGATAAAGTCGCGTGAGGCTGTTATGCCTTTGGGCTTCGAAACGGTCAAAAACCTGCGTTATGGAGAAAATCCCCATCAACAAGCCAAGTTGCTTGCAGTGGCGGGTCACGTATCCGTGGACTTAAAGCTGCATGAGGCTCGGAAAAAGCTTTCTTATAATAATATTTTGGATTTACATTATGCGAGGCGTGCAGTGGCTGTCTATCCTCGGGGCTATGTTGCTGTTGTCCTCAAGCATAATAATCCTTGTGGTGTTGGCCATCACTTGACTTCTCCTCAGCAAGCTTTGGAAAAAGCTTTGACGGCAGATCCTCAATCGGCTTTTGGTGGCATTCTGGCTATGAATTTTACGGTAGATCATACCCTGGCTAGCTTGATAAAGCCTCTTTTTGTGGAGTGCTTGTCTGCCCCGGAGGTGACTCCTGAAGCTCTAAAGCTTATCCAAGAGAAAAAAAACCTGCGTATTTTGGTTGAACCTGTTGAAAGTTTGGGATTACACTCTGAGTTGCGTCAAGTTGGTGACTATGGATATCTCCTTCAGGGTCAGGATGCCTTAGTTTACGGTAACCGTGCACAGTGGAAGGTTGCATCCGAAAAGCAACCCACACCCGAGCAGTTGGATGACTTGGACTTTGCCTTTTGTGTTGCAGCGCGTGTGAAGTCAAACGCGATTGTGTTGGCCCGCCATGGACAAACAATTGGGATTGGCGCGGGGCAAATGAGTAGGATCGATGCCGTGCAATTTGCCTTGTCTAAAGCGTCAGGATTAGGGCATGTTATTCGTGGTGCTGTTCTTGCAAGTGACGGGTTTTTCCCTTTTGGGGACTGTGTCGAGTTAGCAGAACGTCATGGCATTCATGCGATCATTCAACCTGGTGGGTCTATTCGAGATCAAGACTCTATTGAGGTCGCAAACCGAGCGGGGATATGTCTAGTCATGACAGGTGAACGCCACTTCATGCATTAGACTCTATTTGTGAGCTGGTGAGGGTCTCGGTGAAAAATTTTGTGAGACAGAACGTCTTAGCTGTTATTTAAGGTCGGAGTCAGTGGGATAATGCTTGTTTTTTTGTGAAAATAACATACAATGAGCACGTTTGTCATTCTTGATGCCCTCTAAGCTTAAAGATAAAGAGTCTCCCTTTTCCTATCCTTTAGATACAGGCGAAAGTTGGCTGAAGTTATTGGGTCTATGTGTTACCTTTGTCAGGGACTAGGATGGAGATGGAGCTTGCCTTATTCGTATCGTCGCTCGAATTGGGGCTGGTATTTGCTCTGGTTGGG
>JAPPOJ010000147.1 GCA_028817975.1 Zetaproteobacteria bacterium
AGAGCCTGGGGTTGGTAAGACGGTAGTTGCAGAAGGTTTAGCTTTGCAGATTGCCAATGCAGATGTACCTGAGTTTTTGCTGAAGCGTCGTATCTTATCTTTGGAGATTGGTAGCCTAATTGCGGGTGCGAAAATGCAGGGTGAGTTTGAAGAAAGGCTAAAATCTGTCCGTGATGAGGTTGCAGCCTCAGCGGGTGAAATCATTCTTTTTTTAGATGAAATTCATACGGTCGTGGGTGCGGGGAGATCAGGAGGAGGGTTGGATGCTTCTAACATGCTTAAACCGGCTTTGGCTCGTGGTTTGCTACAATGTATTGGCGCGACGACTCTAAAGGAGTACAAGCAGTTTATTCAGTCTGATAAAGCCTTAGAGCGACGTTTCCAGATGGTTAAGATTGATGAGCCTTCGATAAAAGAATCGATAAACATTTTGTCAGGGTTAAAAGCAAAGTATGAGCAGCATCATCACATAGAGTATCACGAGCAGGCTATTGAGGCAGCGGTAGAGTTGTCTGCAAAGTTCATCGAACAAAGGCAGCTGCCAGATAAAGCAATTGATCTGCTCGACGAGGCGGGTGCGGCAAAGCGTATTGAAGTGATTTATGTTCCTCCTGAGATGAAAAAATTGGAGAGTCATCGTAATGAGTTGGAAGCCCTAAAGTTAAAGGCTTTTCAGAGTAATGATTTTGAGGGAATGGCAAAATATCAAATGGAACTGGCTGACGTTGAAGAACGACTTTCCGTACAACGTAAGGCACATGCAGAAAAATTTACGCAGTCTGAACGGCAAGTTGTTGCCAATGATATTGCTGGAATTGTCTCAGAGATGACCGGGATTCCTGCGCAGAAAATGATTGCGAAGGAAGTGGACAAACTTAAGTCTTTGGAACAGAGCCTTGCAAACCGTGTGATTGGTCAGGAACATGCCGTCCGTTCTGTTTCTCACGCAATTCGACGCAATAGGTCGGGGTTGCGTAAGTATGATAAGCCGATTGCTTCCTTCTTGTTTCTAGGTCCGACAGGGGTAGGTAAAACAGAGTTGGCGAAAGCTTTGGCAAGTGAGATTTTGGATGATGAGCATAAGATTATTCGGGTGGATATGTCTGAATATATGGAGCGTCATGATGTGGCGAAGCTTATTGGTTCTCCTCCCGGTTATGTTGGCTATGGAGAAGGGGGACAGCTTACTGAAAAGGTAAAACATCAGCCATATTCTGTAATTTTGTTAGATGAGTTTGAGAAGGCGCATCCGGATGTGTACAATATTTTGTTGCCCGTTTTGGATGAGGGATGGCTGACTGATGGCGAAGGTAATCGGGTAAGCTTTCGCAATTGTATTATCATTGGAACTTCTAACATTGGTTCTCAGCACATGACACAGCAGAAAAGGCGTGTAGGTATTGGTGTTGATAGCTCTGAGTGGCAGTATGAAGAACTCACAGATCTGGTGAAGGAAGAGGTCTATAAGTATTTGCGCCCAGAGTTTGTAAATCGTTTGGACGAGATGATTGTATTCCATAAGTTAAATGACGATCATATGAAACAAATATTGGAGTTGCAGTTACGTGACCTGGAGTCACGGGTTGCAACTTTAGGTTATAAGTTGAAGATAGCTCCAGAAGTTAGGGAGTTTATTCTTCTTGCTTGTGATAGCCGTGACTTTGGTGCTAGGCCACTGAAGAGAAAAATAGAGGTACTTATTGAAAATGAATTAGCTTCTTTCATGATGTCGCCTCCTGGTAGCACTAAAGGAGGAGTGATTGACGTCTCGATGGATGGGAAGCAAGTGTGTCTTTCTCTAAGTGCTCCAGATATATAGATACAAATTGCCTGTGCCTTTGACTCTTGGCTGGGGTGAGCACATTTTCTGTAAGGGGTTGGTAAGTATTGTATACTCGTCCCCTTTGTGTACTTGTGCTTTCTATTCTGCTTAGGCTTAGATGTGCGTGTGTTAAGCTATGGGAAGATTTAATACACATCTCAGTGCTTAGGTTTGTCAGATGGCAATTAGACGTAGGGTATTCCTTCTCTTCTGGTTGGTTACGGTGAGCAGCTCGCTGTGGCAGGCTGAGCTTGTATATGGTTTTGATCCAAGTGAGTTGGTAAAGCTCATGAAAGATTTGCCGGCTCATCGATTTAAAAAGCCTTCACATTACAATATGTTGAGTGCAGAGGAACAGACCCTCTTTGAGTTGGCTCAGTTTTTAAGCAAAGGATATCATAGGAAGTCGGCATACCTTGCGAGTAAACTGCAAGATATGCGAGCAGATGATTTTGGACCAGCATTCTATTTTTATCTTGCCACAAATGCTTGCCTGCAGAAAAATGGCGTGCTTTGCCTTTCCTATGTTCGTCAGTTAGATCAAGTACCTCAATGGAGAGAGTATCGAGCTGTTGAAAGAGTGCAGTTGCAATTAGAGTCTTATCTCTTAAGCAAAGATGTGCGGCGATTTTTGAAGTATTGGCAAAAAGTATGGCGTCAAAAAGGACTACGTCAACACCTGAAAGTCTATGCTTGGAGAGCCGCTTTATATTATGAAAAACAAAGTCAGTGGTCCAAAATGTTTGATTTACTTGAGTTTTTAGTTGCAGACTTTCCAGTTACGAAAAACTCACGTCAATCTTATTTGAAACTGATGTATTATGCCCAGAAAAAGAATGCTTCTTCGGGGCGGTATTACATGTCTACTCGTGCTATTCAAAACCTTTCGCGGAATGCTAGTATTAGCCCCGTAGTTGAAGAAATCATTGCGCGTACGATTAAACAAGAGATTCGCATTGGAAGCAAATCTCCAAGCTATCTAGGCTTGCAAGAAAAAATAGATTTGTTGATCGAGTGTCGGTTATATGCTTTGGCATTTGAACTAGGTGTCAAACGAGAAAAAGAGAACGAGTTCCCATCATGGAGGCCTACTCAAAGGTCACATTTTTATCAGTCAATGGGAATTATTTCGAATCGACTTTATCGTTATCCGACAGCACGCAAATATTTTTCCTTAGCTTTACAAGACCAACCCAAGCATCAGCAGAAAGTAGCGCTTTTAGAGTCCTTGGCAGACTCTTTTCGTTACCAGGGCTTGAGGCAGCGTGCGAATACACTTTATTTTGATATTGCTAAAAGAAGTAATCATAGGTTATCGAATTGGCACTATTTTTGGAATGCTTACTTAACTCGGGACAAGCAAACACTGGAGTCTTTATTCAAGCAGCCTTTACATCGTGTCTTACCCCCTCGAGATCGTTTACAACCTGAAGGGTCCGTATATTGGCAAGCGAGAGTGTACGAGCGTTGGGGAAAGAAGGATCTTGCTACAGATCTTTACAAAAAGGTATTAAATGAATACGAAGACGATATTTATAGTTATTTTGTTGCTCAGAATGGTTTTGCAGATACAAGGCAGCCTGTAGGCACAAAATTAAATCCAGTTTGGCAAAAAGCATGGACAAAGTTCGCTCGTGGTTTAGAAGGTTCGACAGAGCATTGGGTTGGGCGTAATAAAACGTTAAAAATGGTATCCAAATACTTGCGCGTAGGCTTAGTTGTAGATGCTCAGGCTTTGCTTGAGACAATTGACTTGTTCACACTCTCTTCTAGAGAGCTCCTTTGGGTTGCTAAGATCGCTCAACAGGCAGATGCGCATCGTATTCTTTATCGTGTTACGAAGAGGTTTGTTCTGAAATTACATAAATCAGGACAAAATTGGTATACTTTGCAAGCTTCACGTAAGCTCTTGCCTGAGCTGTGGAAATGGTACTATCCGAGACCTTTACAGAAAATTATCTATGATGCAGCGGACTCTTTTGGGATGGATCCTCTTCTAGTTTATAGTGTCATGCGTAACGAGAGTAGGTATCAAGAGAAGGCTTTATCTCATGTTGGTGCACGGGGTTTAATGCAGTTGATGCCATACACAGTCATTAAAATTAAGCGTTTAGCTAAAATGAAAGAGCTAGAGCTTGATTCGGTCTGGAAGGCAGACGTGAATGCTTTAGTGGGAACATGGTACTTGGCATACCTGATGCGGCACTTTAATCACACCACTGTACTTGCAGTGGCCGCTTACAATGCAGGCCCAAAAGCAGTACATTCTTGGTTGAGGCGCTGCAAAAATTGTCGCTTGGATGAGTTTATTGATTCTATCTCATACCGAGAAACACGCCAATATGTTAAGCGAGTCCTCCGAGATTTGCAGCGTTATCGTAGCATTTACAAGCCGAAAGTGAAAACAGAGTCTTTTGCGCAGAAAATTCCTGTGATCCCCGAAAATAGCCAACTTTTCTAAAAAAGAAGGTTACAGGTTTGAAGTCGTGGTATGTTGTTGGGGGTAACATAAAGCAGATTTTTGTGGGAGAGAAGTTAGATGAAATGTTATACCAGAGTGATATCGGGTGTGTTGGTGTTTGCCGCACTTGTACTTTCCGGAGGTGCTGTAGCTGTCGATGTGGGGAAACAGTTGTACGGCACTTGTGTGACTTGCCATGGAGCAGATGGTAGAGGTAATAAAGCTTTGAATGCACCTCAAATTGCCGGTCAAGCTTCTTGGTACTTGAAACGTCAACTACAAAACTTCAAGTCCGGCATTCGAGGTACACATAAGAAAGACATTTATGGTATGCAGATGCGCCCTATGTCGATGACTTTGACAACGGATGAAAAGATAGACCAAGTGGTGGCTTATATTGGCACTCTGAAGCCGCAGGCAAAGCTTGAAATTACTCTGAAAGGAGATGCTGCCAAAGGTCAAGCTTTATATGGTGTTTGTGTGACATGTCATGGACCAAAGGCAGAGGGTATGCAAGCACTCAACGGCCCCAACCTGAAAGTGTTACAAGACTGGTATGCGATGCGTCAAATTCAGCACTTTAAATCTGGTGTAAGAGGTGCGCACAAAAAGGATACATATGGTGCACAAATGGTTGCGATGGCAAAAACATTGCGTACTGATGATGATATAAAAAATGTTTTAGCTTATATCTCTTCTTTATAACTCTTCTTGTAGGCTGTTGTCTTTGGGTTTTTATCTTGCCTAAGTGGTGGCACTCTTGGTCGTGGGTCGATAACATCAGCGGTTGGATGAGTTTTTACGCCACACCCACCTAAGCTTATGTAGAGACAAAGTAGGATAATATGCTTCAGTATGTCTGTATGTGAGCTTATTTTTTTGCCAAGCTGTTCAAAGTTAACTAAGAATTCTCTTCTTTTTGTATTATTAAATGGTTGTTGTGGTGTTTGATTGAGGTGTTGTTGGAAAATTTGCAAGGACTGCTCGTCGAATTTTTGGTGTACTTCTTGCCATTCTGCGATCAAAAAGTTTTTAGGATGTTCATCGTGCCGTGCCATCTTTTGAACTAAGTTGCCTGCTGCAGTCAGAGCTTCTTGTGGAGAGACACCTTTTTGCATGAGGTCATTTGAAAACCTTCTTGTAAGCTGAGTATTTGACTCTCTTAAGGAATGGTTGTTTTGAGTGAAGTGGGTAAGACGTAAGAGTTGATAGTATTCTGTGAGCATTTTTGCAAATACATTGATGACTTGATCTAAATCTTGAAGAATACGGCAGCGTTGATGTTCGTATGCTGATATGGGACGATCTTTTACTTTAGTGTGTTGGAAAGAAAAAACTGTAAAAAGATGGTTTAAATGGTGCGTAAATTGGTCTACTAGCTCAAAGACAGTATTATAGTCGGTTCTCCCTGATTGATAGGGGCTAACGCCATGTATCAGTCGTTCGCACATGCATTGAAAATGACTGAGTTGAGTAGCTAGAGTCTTTACCAATATGCTATGATCTGTCACGAGTAACTTTTTTTGTATTGATTTAAAACCGAGTGCTTGAGCAAGAGTGCTTTCTTCCTTAAATGTAGCGGTATTTTCGCACATAGGTGAGTAGATGACTGAGGGAAGATACTCATTGAGCTTGTGTAAGTGTTTGAGGAGTTCTTCATTAAGCAATTGGGATTCACGACATAGTTCCCAGACAATTTGGGGAAAATGAGTGTGCACAACAGTATCGGTTTGATCATCAAAAAAAGTGATATTTTGTGCAACACCTACCTGTCCTATGGCGATACTGATGCGACTAAAGTCGTTAAGCAGTTCTGAAAGGTCAATAAGCCTGAGTTTAAGAGTTATGGCAAATAGGTTTTGTATCAGTCTAAATGCTCCAAAACGCGCCTCTAGGCGTACTAAGCAAGGATGGCGTTCTTGTGTGAGTAATGAAATGAGTGTTTGGTTTGTAGAATAATTGGTTTGCGTACTGAAGTTGGTTAGTATTTCTTTGAGTACATGGTATTCTGTTTCAGAAGTTTTGCCAAATACGAGCTTGGTACACTCTACAATATAATTAACTTCTGTTTGAGCGGACAATCTTTTGAGTTTAGATACACTGTAGTTGGTAGAAGACATACTATCCTTTCGTGGGGTCCTAGTTCATTCGAGATATCTGAAACAATGATATGCATCTATAGCACATGTGAATACAAGTGATTGTGGCATGGCATGGACTTAGAATGATAAAGCGAACGTTTTTTATTATATAAGATGGCTCTATTC
>JAPPOJ010000085.1 GCA_028817975.1 Zetaproteobacteria bacterium
CTATGGTTTTGGGCAACCTTCCCTTGCTATCTTCGGGAACTTGGGAGGGTATGTGTTGCATTCTACTTTATTTCAAAACGTGTCCTTGACATAAGGTGCTTTGCACCTATCAAATGGACGTGTCTTATTTATGCAAGGCTAACATGATTTACTTGTAAATCTCGATAGCTTGAAAAAAAGAAAGGAAGCTACATGAAAACGCTTGCTGCCGTTGCATGGGAATCGGGTCGGTCTTTAGAAATAGAAGAAATTGAGATAGCAGGACCTCGTGCTGGAGAAGTACTCGTGGAAGTCGTTGCGACGGGAGTCTGTCATACGGATGCCTATACGCTTTCGGGGCATGATCCAGAGGGAGTGTTTCCGGTTATTCTGGGTCATGAAGGTGCAGGGAGAGTGGTTGAAGTGGGTGCAGGGGTACACAGTGTGGCCGTTGACGATCATGTGATTCCTCTCTACATCCCTGAGTGTAAAACGTGCAAATTTTGTTGTTCAGGTAAAACAAACTTGTGCCAGACTTTGCGTGTCCAGCAGGGAAAGGGTTTGATGCCAGATGGTACGACACGTTTTTCCAAACGGGGCAAGCAGATTTTCCATTACATGGGAACCTCTACATTTTCCCAATATACGATTGTTCCTGAGATAGCTCTTGCCAAGATCCATAAACGCGCCCCTTTGGACAAAGTTTGTCTTTTAGGCTGTGGAATTACCACAGGTATTGGAGCGGTCATTAACACCGCTAAGGTGGAACCGGGTGCCACGGTGGCGATCTTTGGTTTGGGGGGAGTTGGCTTAAGTTGTGTACAAGGAGCAAGGATGGCCAATGCGGAACGTATTATTGGCATTGATACGAATCCAAATAAATTTGAGATGGCCCGTCGTATGGGGGCCACCGAATGCATAAATCCCTATGACTTGAGTACAAGTGTGGTCGAAGCTTTGGTGGACATGACTGCAGGTGGAGTGGATTATTCTTTTGAATGTGTCGGAGACGTGGAGCTTATGCGCACAGCATTGGAGTGTTGCCATAAGGGCTGGGGAGTAGCTACGATTGTAGGCGTAGCTCCTGCTGGAAAGGAGATCCATACAGCACCTTTCCAGTTAGTGACTGGGCGTAAATGGCAGGGAACAGCTTTTGGAGGAGTAAAAGGGCGTAGCCAGTTGCCAGAGATTGTTGAACTCTACATGGATGGCAAGATTCAGGTGGATGCTATGATTACGGAAGAATTTTCTTTGAAGGATATTAATAAAGCTTTTGAATTGATGCATCAAGGGAAGAGTATCCGTTCGGTAGTTCACTTTGTTTAAGTCTTCCATTTGTGGATCGTCAAAATAATGTCTTGGAAAGGTTTGGTATATATGAATATGTTAGGCTTACGAGAGTTTGTTTCGCGTTATCCCGGCTATTTTTTAGCCCTATTGAGTTTGTTGTATGTGTGTGCGAGCAAGCCTTACCCTAATGGCCCTCACATTCGTTCAGATGGTGTGGGTTACCATATGTGGACAAAAGGTTTCATGACAGGAGATTTTTCTTTCTGTAAGTATGGTGATATGCACGTTTACGGAGGAGAGGGTGTCTTTTCTTATCAAGGCTCGGAGCGCTGTTTGATTAAGTATCCGCCTGGGGTTGCGCTTTTGCGCCTCCCACTGATGATTTGGTTTACAGATCCGCAAGAGACTCAGCATATCAGTCTTGGGGAACATACGGTTTCAATGCTTTGTGGTGCGTTGGCTTTGATTCTGATTGTACTCTTGCTACACCTATTATTGCAGGCGTACGGAGTTTCATCTATAGATGCTCAGTTCACGAATTTAGGTGCGGTACTTGGTACAGGTCTGTTTCATTATGGCACTTATGATAATGGATTTAGTCATGTCTATTCGTCCTTATTATGTAGTGGAATACTGTTTTTGTTTTTTTATCCTGGGATAAGGTTGCAGCGTATCCGTACAATGATTTTTGTGCTTTTTCTTAGTCTCTTTCTCGTGCGTAGCACGAATATTTTTATGGCTATTGCTTTATGTGCTTTTTATCTTGTTCAACAGCGCTTTCGTTTCCAAGCCTTCCAAGTATGTGCTGTAGCAGCAGGGGGGACTACATGTGCGATTCTGCTACAAGTGATGATTAATGCTTATGCAACGGGAGAGATGACTTTGTCTTCTTATGGTGGTGAGTCCTTTTTGTGGCATCGTCCTATGACATGGTCTGTTTTGATGTCTTATGATCGAGGTCTTTTCCTCTATTACCCTATTTTTACCCTGTTTGTATCTGTGGGAATGATCTCTCGTGTTTCTCGTCCTCTTTGTGTACTTCTCGTGGGGCTTGTGAGCGTGTATAGTGTTTTATACGGTTTTTGGCATAGTTGGGCGTTAGGTGCTGGTTTTGGGCATCGTGGTTTTGTGGAAGTTGTGCCCGTAGGAGCGTTGGCCTTGGGCCTTGCATTACCGTACTTATCAGAGGTTAGTCGTAAATTTGTCCGTTTATGTGTGATGATTTTTACGTTGATGACACTCGTTTTAATGCAAGGGTACTGGTTTTCTACGTTGCCCGCAGCTGGAACTTCCGGAGTGACTTACTGGGAACATCTTAAATTATTACACTTTAGCCCTTACTTTGCCTTAGCTTTTATGACGGTTGCTTCGATCATGTATCTCATACTTTGGCTACGTCGGAAGTCTATATCTAGTCTCTCAGCTTCTGTGTGACATAGCTGTTGAGTGGTATTTCGCGTAACGGTGACCTCCCATCGACAGTTCCTGTCCAGTACTTAGTACCACATTCTTCATGTTTTGTAAGAGATCTAAAAATTTGAGTAGACTACTTGCAACTCACAAGCGCAGCACTAAAAATAGTATTGCTCATTTGTTGAGTGGATCAACCTTCATGGAGGAACTTTTTGATGCATAGGTGCTTACTATCTCTTATTCTTTTGGCTTTTTCGGGTTCTGTAGCCTTTGCTTTCCCATCTGCATTTGAAGTGATGGGACCTGATGTCCCGACAGAAATGATCACGACCTATAATTCTGAGGCCCGTGGTAAAGTGACTTTTGAAGGTTATCGTGTTTATGATAAATCTTCAAACGAGTACATTGCTTGGGTTGGTAAAGATGCCAGAGTTGAAGGTATGGCTAAGCAAACAAATCGTTTGGTTTTGAATGGTCCTGTAAGTTTGGATCGTGATGCGAAGGTATATGGTAAAGCCCAGGTATCTGGAAATGTGCTTGTGGATCGTGACTCCCAAGTTTATGGCAATGCGAAAATTTGGGGTAACGCTCGTATAGATCACTACGCCCAAGTTTATGGCAATGCTCAGATCTCTGGCAGTGTGTTGATCGGTAGAGATGCTGAGGTGTACGACAATGCCAAAATTTCGGAACAAAGCCGTGTTAGTGGGCGTGGTACGAAGGTCTATGGCAATGCCCAGGTAAGTGGGTCTGTTCGTGTATACGGTAGGAATGCCCGGATCTATGAAAATGCTAAAATACGGGGACGCGTTCGGATCTATGGTAATCCCGAGATCTATGGTAATGTACAGGTCTCTGAGGCAGCAGTGATTTCTGGCCGTTGGGTGAAGATCTATAATGATGCGAAAATCTCTGGGTCTGCACGTGTTTATGGCAGTTTTACACAAATTTATAATAACGCTCAAATCTTTGAAAAGGCCCTCATCAGTGGTAATTATACAAAGATATATCAAAATGCTCAGGTTTTTGGTCGAGCGGTGGTGCGTGGCTACAAAACTTCTGGCACTCAAATATATGGGAATGCCCGTGTTTTTGGGAAAGCTCGCGTCGTAGGCAGGATGATTCGCATCTATGAAAATGCGCAGATCTTTGGGGGCGCACTTATTCAACAAGCAGCTCAAATCTATGGCCAAGGTCGAGTGTATGACAAAGCATGTGTCAAAGGAGATGCCTGTGTCTATGGCAATGCTGCTATTTTTAATCAAGCCCAAATATCAGATGAAGCAAAAATATTTGACAATGCAAAGATTTTTGGAAATGCGGATATATTTGATCGTGCTCAAGTTTTTGAAAATGCCGAGGTGTCAGGCAATGTATCTATTTATGAAGATGCTAAAGTTTTTGGAAATGCAAAACTTTCAGGAGATGAGGAGATTGGGGGCACCACCGAGATAAGTGTTGCTGCAGCATCACTCATGGAACGTATAGAGGCTTTGACTGAAAAAGTTACTCTGATTGCTGAGAATGCTCAGGCTGTTGGACACGGTGCTTTTGTAGAGAGTACTGGTGACCTTGTGGAGCAACTGAAATTGCTTGCAGCGTCTGTGGAGGCTTTTGATAGGCCTCTTGAACCAGAAGCTATCTATACAATTCATGCAGATCTAGATGCAATGGAATCTCAGGCTGTTGAAATTCAAGGCGAGATGGATACTGAACGACTTTGAAAAGTCCTGTCTAAAACCTTACACCTGGAGCTGGGGGGTAAGATCTTGCTGTTGAGATATGGCACTGTTCATAGGGTGAGTTCTCTCGTTGAAATGAACGGTCTTTAAACTCTGAAATCATCCCTCACTTGCTTTCTGTTGTGAAGCATAATGATCTTTTATCTCTCCAAACTCTGCGCTCTCTGTATAGCTTTAACTTGGATGTTTACAGTACTTGGTGGGGCATGCTGTCGGAATGTATGACTTATAGACGGTGCTCGGCTATGCTTTTTTATGCCCATTCTTAGTCTTGTTTATGGTCTTTGCAAAAGTCTTTTGTAAGAGAGATTTCCATAAGTTAGGTTGTTGAATATGTGGAATTACAACTAACTGTTCGCTTGGATAAATGTTCTGATTATACTTTACCAGCCAGTCGATCTGGTTACTTTGCAGGGGAAAAGGGTCTGCATGGGGCGCTAAGATGGCGTTGTGGCAATTTTTATCCAGTAGCTGTAGGTTAATATCCGTACCAAGGTGAGGGAATAGTACGGGCTGTGCACAGACCTGTAGGGTGGGTGCGACTTGTTGTATTTTACTTCTTACGATAGCAACTTCGTGTAGGAGAGTGTGGTTGGGAGCCCTCCAAGTGATCCAGCCACTATGCCAAATGGGGGAGAGGATACAAGCAACCTGCCAAATTTTATACCTACCGGGACGCTGAAAGTAAGGGTAAATTTCAATCATCGCCCAGCACAGTGCAGCAAAGAGAGGCACGGGGTAGTAGCTTTGGTATGTGTGCATCTGAGAGTGGCTGCTGGCGCTTCCAAGAACGAGCATGGGCAGTAGAATGCATACTGTGCTTCTAAGAGATATGAGTGGTAGGCCTAGAAAAGGCAAGTATATTGTCCACCAGGAGGAGTTTAAAATATCTAGGCATATTTCTATTGGGTCTGAGAATGCGCTCCATAGAATTTGATTTAAATTGCTACCGAGATGTCCCCAAAACTTGAGATAGGGCGGTGATATGTATGTACTCCCCAAAAAATAGGGTTGGAGGTATTTGATTTGTATAACCAAAAACCCTAGGCTGAACAACCCTAAAAGCAAGTAGTGGTAGCTTTGCTTTCGGTAAGACTCCAAGAGTAGAACAGGTGCTACGAATAGAGGAGCATCTTCTTTGATAGAGAGGCAAAAAAGAGCTGCAAAAAATATGTAGTATAAAGATTTTGTTTCAAACGAGTGTAAAAAAAGGATGATAGCTAGAGGATAGAAAGACTCAATACGAAATCCCTGCTGTATGAGGCGGCCGGCGAATGCGGATAGCCAAAACCCTGTCGCTAGAATAAGGCTATCCCATTTTGTGAGTCCATGAATGTTACCTTGATGAAAAAGAGCCAGTCCTGCTAGCCAAACAACCGTTGCACCGATAATAAGCAGTACCCATGGAGAGGCAAAAATTTGATATATGGGAATGAGAGGGAGTAAAATCCATGATGGGTGAATCCCAAAGTGATTGACGTTATATATTGCTGAATGTAGATAATGGCTGTGCGGCTTATTTACAAGCATCCACTCAAAAATAGAAAAGTCCACCCCGTTAATATGAAAAGAACGAAACGCATATGCAGTTGTGAACAAGAAGACCCCTAACATCAGTAAAATCCATGTATTGACGAGCCAGGAGTCTTTAAGCCCTTGTGAGGATGTTTTTCTTGAGTGGAAAACACACACGATTCCAAGGATACTAAAGACATATTGTAAAGGTCTTATAGAAAAATTTTGCTCACAGAGGAGAAAAAAGCCCATGCTTAGAATGAAGGCTATGCTGTACAGGATAAAGTAAATTTTCAACTTGCTTCTCCATACCTTGAGGCTGAGTCCTGTTAGCATTATTTTCTTCGATTTGTGAGTGAATTACAATTTGTCGGTACTTTTTATGAAGTTAAGCAAGTATATTGGAGTTATTGTATTCTAGGGATAGTTTGCCACCTTCGAGGTGTGAAAGCTGCATAGATCACTACGGTTAGGGTTCGGCTTTTGTAGTGTTTTGTGTAGAAAAGAATATAACGTAGGAATGTACCAACGTGTTGAAATAGCAGCG
>JAPPOJ010000031.1 GCA_028817975.1 Zetaproteobacteria bacterium
GCCTTCCAAACGCAATGGAGCTAGGCTTACTTTCATATCATGAGCGTTGCTTTGCACGTGACGAGCTTACTCCACAACTCGAAGAGCTTTTTAATCATCTCGAAAAAAATGACTGGAATCATACTTTAGTTGCTGCCGAATACATTCGCAAACACTATGTGAATGGCAAAGACCCACAGTCGAGATACAATTTTGAAAAAAATATGATGGGTGCATTTCCGGGAAATGTACGTACCCTATTTTGTTTAGCAGAAAGTCAATTCTTACAGCAAATGCCAGAACAAGCACTCACGACTTTACGACAAACTTCTCTACTGGACCCTGGCCTCATCGACGCCTGCACTCACTTACGTGAAACCTATTTAGGAGCCGATCACCCCGCAGTCAAAGAAAATCCAAATAATCAAAATATTCTCGGAATCCAGCTTGTGATGCTGATTGACCCTGACTCGGATGTGCTTTTTAAAATCAGAGAAATGCTGACTGCCGTCGGAGTCGAGCAAATTGAAAGCTTCGAAGATGGGGCAAGTGCAATGAAGTGGATGGAAGAAAACACCATCCAACCAGAGCTTATCATCATGGAGTGGAAAATACCCAAAATGAACGGCCCAGTACTTGCTCAGAACATACGCAGTAAAAGTATCCAGCAATGTCCAATAATTATTGTCAGCTCTTTAATCAACAAGGAAGATACCCAAATCATCCGAGAAATGGGCATTGATGCTGTGGTAAGTAAGCCTCTAGAACAACAAACCTTTTATGCTGCAATCGTTTGGGCCATCCAACAAGAACGTTGTCCAAATGAGCAAAAAACAATCATGATGAAAATCAAACGAGCCCTCTCACTAAAAATGATCGAAGAGTCCCAAGGTATGATCGCAAAATTTATGAGTAATGAGCAGTTTACAGAAGGCGCAAAACTAGAAATTGAATCTGAGTACTATCTTGCTCAGGAGAAATGGCAACTCGCCCGTGATACAGGTTTACTAGCCTTAAAAAAAGGTGGAGATAGCCTTGCTCTATTAAATCTAGTAGGCAAAGCAATGCTGAAAAACCAACAATATGAAGATGCACTACGCTGTTTTGATAAAGCAAATAGTATTTCCAGCCTTAATATTGACCGAATGCTAAATATGGCAGAGGCGTGTCTAAACTTAGAAGACCATGAACAAGCAGAAAAAGTTATCGATGATGCAGAGAAGATAGATGGCCAAAACAGCCGTGTCACAGAAGCTAAAATAAAGCTCAAACTTGAAAAAGGACACATTAAGTCCGCAAGTAAACTCATGTCTTCCATCGCTTCAGGAAGAGATATCGTATCATACATGAATGGGCGCGCTGTTTCACTCGCAAAAAGTCATCGCTCTAATGATGCTGTAGAGCTTTATGCGCGTACAATTTCGGCACTTCCAGAGCAGTGGCCCACACTAATCACATCTGTGATGTACAATCTGGGTTTATCCCTAGCTAGGGAAGGTAAGCTTGCTGAAGCAGAGCAAACACTTTCTCAAGTCAAGCACTTTAAAGACCAGAATATAAAGCATAAGGTATGGTCACTACGCAAACGGATTAAAGATTGCATTCAATCCCAAACCAAGCTAGAGTTCTTCGAAACACCTCCACCTCCTGTGGGCACAGATGGCGATCCAACAAATGCAACCCATGAAAGCAGCTTTCCCAGCACTATACGTTCTGATATTAAAGATATACTGCTTCAGACAAAAGCCGAGCGTGGCGATATCGGATGTCACCTGATTTACTTTTACAAAGGCCCCACGGATAAGAGGGTCGAGAAAATGGTAGCAGAACTACCAACCTTCCGCAGCCGCAGAGCCATCAACAAAAAATCCAAGTAAAATCAACACACAGCCTTCAGCACCTCAACTGAGTTCCGGTAGCAAATACCATCTAAATAGCCTACGATAAGCTAGCAAACCGGCTTCTTTTTTATGAGGTAAACGCATGCGCCAAAAAATCGTTGCTGCAAATTGGAAGATGAATATTCCAGAAGGTGGAATTCACACATATTTTGCAGCTCTCCGTCACATCACTCCAAGTCCAAAAGTACAAACCATCTGGTGTGTACCCGCCCCCTATCTCACAATGAGTCAAGAACAACAAAAACGCACCAACAGCTGCATTGCAGCACAAAACATGTATTCAGAGCCTCAAGGAGCTTTCACCGGAGAAGTTTCTGCTGCCATGCTACAAGATCTCAATATTCCCTGTGTTCTTATCGGACATAGTGAAAGGAGAACTTGGTTTCAAGAAGGCAATGAACTACTCGAAAAAAAGTGCTTGCAAGCTATAAATTCTAAACTCCAAATCATCTATTGCATCGGGGAGACTCTGGAGGAACGCAAATCCGAAGCAACTTGGGAAGTCCTCCGTAAACAGCTTCATTTCCTCAAAAGACTTCCAGAACTCCACCCACAATCTTTTTGTATCGCGTACGAGCCCGTATGGGCTATTGGGACAGGATTGAGTGCAACTCCTACACAGGCTGAGGAAGCACACCTGTTTATTCGTGAGGAAGTGGCCAAAGAATGCTCAAGCCAACTGGCCAAAGCAATGCCTATTTTATATGGAGGCAGCGTTTCTCCCGATAATGTTTCAAGCCTCGCTCAATATGAGGATATAGATGGAGTCTTGGTCGGAGGGGCTTCACTTGTCGCAGAAAAATTCAGCAAAATCATGATGGCATGGGGTTAAGTGGCAAATAAGGCTTGCACATAGTCAATAGGTTCAAAAACACGTAAATCCTCGACCCCTTCTCCAATCCCTATATACTTAACTGGCTTCTTAAATTTCTCTGCAATCGAGATGAGAACCCCTCCTTTCGCAGTGCCATCCAACTTTGTCACCACAATACCAGTGATTTCCGCAACCTCACTAAATGCAGCTACTTGTCGCAAGGCATTTTGGCCTGTCGTAGCATCAACCACAAGCCAGACTTCGTGAGGGGCTTCTGCCACCTCCTTACGTATCACCCGCTGTATTTTATCAAGCTCATTCATTAAATCTTTTTTATTGTGCAACCTACCTGCGGTATCTATGTAAACCTTCTCACATCCACGAGAAGCTGCCGCCTTCACAGTGTCAAAAGCAACGGCGGCTGGATCCGCACCTGCAGTATGAGACACCAAATCCACCTGGGCACGTTCCGCCCAAACCTTAAGTTGCTCTACAGCTGCTGCACGATAAGTATCTGCTGCGCCTAAGAGAACTTTACGACCTTCCTGTCGCCCAAGCGCAGCAAGCTTACCAATCGTTGTGGTCTTGCCGACCCCATTGACTCCGATCACCAGAGTGATATGAGGCTGGCCAGGTTCGATAGCTTTGCCAACAGATTCACACTCGGCAAAAATTTCAAGGCAAATCTTTGCAAGCACCTGCTTAGCCTGATCCCAGTTGACTTCGTGACTTTCCCCTAGAGCCTTCTGCAACCGTGCAATCATCAGGTCTGCGGTGTCTACCCCTAAATCAGCTCGATAAAGGACTTCATGGATCTGCTCCAAAACCTGCTGATCCAAGCGCACCCCAGCCCCTAAAACACCGGCTATTTTATCTGTCAACGTGCCTCGTGTTCGTTTTAACCCAAAAGTCAAACGCTGGGTCCATGAAACCTCCACAGTTTGAGGCGTGGTAAGAGCCTCCGGCTGCGGTCTAGGGGGAGACAACTTCTGTGGAAACTTTTTCAAAAGGTTTTGCGAACCTTTCGGCGTACTAGAGCCTAACCAAAATGTCAAAAAAGTAGCCAAACACATCATGAAGATGAATTGAAACACCACAATCTCTATACCCTCAATCCCTTGCAAAATACTTCCTCCGAGATAAAATAGTGTTTTGAATACCGACAATAGTCGTAAAACAAACGAACTTGGAAAAACACCGCGCCGCCTTAATATAATACTGGGTGAAAGAAATGCAAAATATATTTAGCCCACCATATGACGTCGTTCTAAAATGGCATCTAAGTCACTTTGCCTGGGCACACCGGCTTTGCTTTGCCATCCTAAGTACCCTTCACTGTATTCCAGGAAATACTTTGACAGCTTCTACCACGTTTTTTCGCCCCAACCTGATCTTCAAACAGAATCATCATTTTAGCACCAATATTATTCGCACCAAAGAGACCTGGTTCATCCGAAACGTCTCCACTGCCGTCGCTTCAAACCCAGAACTGAGCGATATTCACGACTTTGAAACTCTTCTCTCCTCAACGGGAATCACCATCATGGGGCGCTATTCATTTCACATCCCTATATACAAAAAATGGGGTTACTATCTTGGCTCGCAAGCAGGGGTTGCTTCCCACCAAATAGATAATCCACGGGTGACCAGTACACCAAGCTGGGTACTTCCAGGCGTTGAAGCAGGTCTAACCTATTACATGAATAAGAGCATGCGAATGAACGTTCACTTAGAATGGTACCTAGAGCGCATTAATGGCTTAATCATTACCAATCACAATCAAACACGGCAAATTCGGCTGAGTATGCACTATGAAAATCAGTTCGATTTGGGGGGAAGTGGTGAATATTTCTGGAATGATACACACGGTATACGCTTTGAATACCGCAAACACACACTCAAAAACCTTCCTCCGGTGAAAAGGAGCGATAATGGGCTAAGCTCCCAGGGGAAACTAGAAAACATCAGAATTGAGCGTCAGACATTCTCCATTGGGCTTGGCTATGTTTACTACTTCGGCTAAAACTCAAAAGGAACCCCCATGCCACACACATGCTTGAGAAGGTGGATATTGATACTGTTACATCTTCTGACAAACGGGTGTTCTCTACATTTCCTCAACTCATCTAATCTCGAAAACTCTTTGGTACATCGTAGCCAACTCACTCGCCCGGATTGGCTTCCTCTACACAATCGTTATAAATTACAGGAACGAGACTCAGGGGTCTACTTAGGTCAAAGTAGATCCCATCAAGCAAACTTCACTCTAGCCCTACAACAAGCACGACAGGCAGCATACAACTACCTAGAGCAGCATCTAAAACGAAGGACACTTCGACAAGCGCCCCACACACCATGGCCACAGAATCTCAAACAACACATACAGGAAAACATGACATTACACAGTTTTTACTACGAGTCTAGAGGAAATCCATTTTTACCCAAGGATAGGGTATACGATGTCTTTCTTCTCTGGTATCTTCCAGCAAAGGCTTCAAAACAAAATGCGAACCCAAGCCTCAAAGACAAAGTTTCATCAAGAACTCTATAAAATCATGGAAGTGCTTTGATTACACGTACACTTACTCCGATCACACAATCCGAACTAGCTTGGATGGACCAGTTTCATGTGCTACCCACCTGGGTGACCGGTTCTCGGTCTCGTGAACAATATACCACCGAATCCCCCCAGCAAGAGCCCTTTCTCGGAGCTGCAAACACCCAATCCCTTGAAGTTATGGTTCAAAACCTCTGTGTCATCCAAAAAAAGCTCCTTTCAGAAAACCTAACGGAGCATAATACCATTGAACTCCTTCTGATGGTCAGTGACTTACAATGGAAAGGAGGAAACTCTTCAAGCAGGCTGCGTCAACAACAATATGCAGCACAGCAATTTCTACAAGAGCTAGGGGGGTGGAAGATATTCTACAGCCACTGCCAGGAACAAAAAACACCGCCTGAGCACCGCTATTCCAGTGTCCCTTTATTTACAAAAGAAGAAATATTACAGTGCCAAAATGTGGAAGCTCGACGCTTTCAAGTAGATTTTCAAGGAGCACAATTTCTCTTAGGAGTATTCCATGCATATAGCTCCTTTCCCCGTCAAAAAACACTCCCTTCACTAACTCCAGCATCATTATTTCACGAGCTAAACAAAGTAGAGCTAGAGGCTTACTTTGACTTGACTGCCGAAATGGCCAAAAACCTGCGTAGCACATCCAACATACATATTAATCTATCCATACCAGCGTCCGTAACATCCATCTCCCCTCGACGTAGTAACTTTTTTGCTCAAGCATCACGCCTTTCGCGTAAACTCAAAGATCATGGGGCCATTACCTACCGAGACAGCGAATCTTGGCTCACACACCTTGACTGGAGTAAAACATCTCCTCATTGGTTAACTCAATCCGCTGGGATTCTCGGTAAAGTCCAGAAAGACTACCTTAACTTATGCTCTAAATTTTTCATCTACACCTTTTTAAAAAAACACAACCCTTTTATTCCACTTGTTCGCCACAGACTTGCTAAATCAGGGGAACTTCGCCTTTTACAAGAAGGCTACATCGAAAGCATTCGACTATTTCTTTCTAATCGTTATCATTCCATGCTAACTTTTACACTCGCCGATCAGTCTGTCATTACCGGTCTTGAGCTTTTTTGGGAATGCGTGCTCGCTAAAAAATTGTGCTTACCTATTCCCATTGGTTTGCAAGAAATCGCAGCCACTCTGAAAGCACTCGAATGGGATTCTGCACAAACAATAACAAAATTTTGCATTACA
>JAPPOJ010000259.1 GCA_028817975.1 Zetaproteobacteria bacterium
GCACCATAGTTGGTATTACGGAGGTTTGCAGCTTCTCCGATTTGAAAGCCGAGGACACCAGGATCTATAAAGATGAAATTACAGGCATCGCCATTGAGGGCAAGCTCTCCGGACACTCCGACCATAGTGAGCACTTCGCTAGGATTGATTTCACTGGCAGAGAAACAACCTCCAAATTCAAAGCTTCCAGTAGCTGGATTTGAAAAAACAAGATTAGCAGTAAGTGTGTCATCAAAGCGGTTTTGCCAATTTCCGGTGAGTGTCATGGTCTCTTGTGCTCGGTCGAGTTGGAGTTGGATGTTACTGTCTTCGAAGGTGTGTTCATTCAGCCGCACGGCGAACTCACCTAGACTACACCCACTGATTCCAATGGCTGCTTGGGCATTAAAAGCGTCGCCTTGAACCCGGTCAAGAATCCCTGTAGGCATACGGACGATGGCAGCTTGTGCTGCGCTCCAAAGGGGCATAGCGGCAAGCATGAAGAGGGAGAAAACTTTTTTTTTGTAAGTTGCATGTGTGTGTTGGAATGGCTGGTGAGGCAGAGCTTGCATCTGAGGTGTGGTTGTTGTGAGTACTATGGTCAGGATGAGGGCTGTCATGTTCACAAGTGATGATAAGCGTTGCATAGATTCCTCATGATAGAGCTTTTAAAACAGGAGAAAGTCTACTCACGCGTAGGAAAGGAATCAGCAAAAAAATTTTGTTATAAACGCTATTATTTTTTGGAGGCACTTTAAAACATGCCGGGAATCACGTAAAGTCACAGGGAGCTGGTTTTATTCGTGGTAAAAATTTACTTCAGAAAAGAGTACTAGATCTTTATCTGGTCTTTAGGACCTATACATATACGTTCATGTTTTTGTGAGTTGGTTTTGGTGTGCAAAGAGCCTCTGTTTTGGCCACTCTCTTATTCAACCTTAAAACAACCTCCGTTTGTAAAAAGTACTATGAGTTGAAAGCCCCTTATGATTGGTTCATATTAGCTTGGCATGGGTACCAGTGCCCCTACTGCGCAGGAGGAAAATAGGATGAACGAACTAAATTGGAGAGAGTGGCTGTTAGAAGTTATGCTGCTTCTGATCTTCTCACATGCAGCTGAGGCGGGTCGTGCGCAAGCAGACTCTTTTAAAGATATTGACATCTTGAATGCGATAGGATCTGCGGGGAGCACTTCCGCAAGTCTTTCACCCTCTGCGAGTGCCACACGGCGTACTCTTTCTCAAATCACTTTCGATGTGCACCCTAGGTTTGAGGGGGTGGAGAGGTTTACGTGGACCCAACCCTTGTCTTCTACGGGTAAAGAACTACGTGATCATTTGGTGCGCTCGGGGACGTTACCTCATGAGAAGATGCAATTTAGATTTGTAGATAAATATGGAGATAAAGTCCCCCTTAACTTTTCGGCACGCTTGAGTGATTATCGGTCTCAGTTTCGATATGACCGTACACATCGGGTGAGACTGATTGTCTATCCAGCAGAAGGGTTGGTGCGTTCGATCACTGAGGAACCGAAACGCCCCTCTGTACAGGAGCCTCGTTCGGGGAGGCGTGCCAGTAATTTGGACCCCTTAGAGGGGTTGACCTGGCAAGAGTCGTTGGTTCTGAATGAAAAAATAAAGGAGATGCGGGGGCAGTACGAGTTTCAGGCTAATATCTGTTTTCCAGGAGGGCGCGAGCCGATTGCACATTCTTGGCATGGCTCCAAGCAGCAGACTATCGGGGAAATGGTCGAATGTTTTGTGGAAGATAATCTTTTCCCGGAAGGTCAGTACGTGGTGACCTATAAAAGGGGGCATGAGTACTTGCCCATCCACTCTTCTTATGAAGTTTTGGATCAGCTGGCAAGGCATCATAATACTTTGTATATTCGCGGTGGCCCTCTCTTTCATGATGTACGCCGACGTCCGAGCTTGTTGAAACGCTTTCTGGGTTTTATGCGGCGGTAGAGAGGCAGCTGCAAGTGAGTCAAGACACTACTCTGTGAGGGTGCAGCCTTCTTGTACTTCTGGGTTCTTTTCTGCTATTTGTGTGGTGTTCGTGAGGCCCAGCCCTGCGCTGAATTGTTGGAGCCATTCATTTAGCTCTTCACTGTCAGATGAAGCCGGGGGGGGCTGGCTGATGTCGAGGTTGCGTGCTTGTGCACGTGCTGAGTTCCAATCACGAACACAACTATCGAGCTGATGGAGTTCGGCAAGCTGTGCTTTGACGTTTTCGGAAGCCTTGCTTAGAGCGCCTCCAGGTTTGACAATTGCGTCGAAGGCTGAGACGAGGTTCTGTACTTGGTAGGTATCTTCGTATTCGCCAGCGATCTTCGAGCTATTACGTCCTCCAGTGGCGCTGTCACGTGTCTTCTCAGAGCTGTCTAAACGCTCGCGCGTCGCTGCGGTTGTTTCCGCTACATAAGGTTGAATGCATTCGTTCTGAATGGTGTCTGGAAACTTGGCAATGTCAGGGAAGACCCACAATTGAGTGGCGAGTTGACTTCCTAGGGAAGCCCCCATCACAGCACCGTTGATGGTGCCAAGTCCGCTTAGGAGTACGGAGCCTAAAGCCCCGGAAGCAAAAAAGGTTGCCAGCTGGGTGATCCCTTTGGAAAACTGCAAAAAGGTTTGGTCTTGAGCCACGGCTGCTTCGCAGGCCTCTAAGGCTTTGGCGATTCTGTTGGAGAGGACACGGGCGCGGATCAATACGGTATGCAGTTCTCGTTCTGCAAGGGCGAGCTTTTGATGCTTGGTCTTCATTTTTTCGGATACAGACTGCAGTACTTCGATGTTGTGGGTGAAGAGGATGCGATAGCTACAACCTTCTTCTCCTAAAATAGCGCGCTCTGCCGAAATGCAGGGATTGATGACATAATAAAAAGTCCCTTTGGGGGCAATCTCGTCGGCAAAAATCTCTCCAGCCTGCTTTTCAGAAATCAGCTCACAGCCGCTAAGCTGGTCCAGGCTGTTTTTCCATGCATCGCGCTTTTCGGCTAAAGTAGCCTTCGTACCAGGCTGATGGAGGTCTTTACTGCCATCTGAAGTGACAAAACGGTTCGTGTGAGGGCAACGCATGACCTGAGAGTAGTCGGAACGCTCGTGCTGTAGAGAAATGCTTGGAGAAAAGTGGCCCTGAACCAGAGGAGAAGGGGTCAGCGTGACGTTAGGTTGAACGCGTATTTTGGCGTGTTCGGGTAAAAGTAATAGGTCCTGTATGGCGAATGTTTCGGCACTTTGTCGGGTGTCTGACGGGTTTACATCGCCTTGGGTGGAAGTGACCTTTGGAGTGTTTTGGGTGGGTGGGTTTTTTCTTTCGACGCAGGCGAGCACGATGAGAGACCATAATAGAGGTTTTAAATACGGTGTCGACAACATGTTTGCTCCTCGGTGATCTATCTCAGAACGATACCTTACTCCTTGATTTTACATTCCTCGTCGTATAATTTTTGCCGGGTTATATCCGGGGTGTCGCGGATAAGTGCCTGTATTTTATCGCTGTCGGCGAGTGTCAGATTGTCGGGGTCCAGTCCTGCAGTGCGGAGCTGTTGGGAAACTTGGTTCCAATCGCGTACACATTTATTGAGCTGGTGTAACTCGGCCATTTCTTGCTTGACCTGTTCGACGGCCTTGTGGAGTGTACCTCCTTGTTCGAGGTGTGCGCGAAATGCAGAGAGCATATTTTGAACTTGAAATTCTTCTTCGTATTGCCCACGTGTTTTGGAGTCATTGCGATTGTCCGCAGCATCTCGCGTTTTTTCATCCTGTGCGAGTCGATCTCGGGTCGCTTGTGTGGTTTCGACCACATAAGGGTCAATGCATTCATTCTTGACTTGGTCTTGGAGCTTGAAAACATCGGGAAATAGCCACATTTGTGTGGCCATCTGGGTTGCCATGCCACCTACCATTAAGGCTCCGTTAAGGGGACCCATGAAGTTACCGGGGAAAATAGCGCCGGCGATGGAGCCGACGATGAACGTACCCAGCTGAATTAACCCTTTGACGAAGGCGAGCTTCGTTTTGTCGTTTGCCACCTGCGTTTCGCAGGCCTCAAGAGCGGCCACGATTCGATAGGAGAGGATACGTGCATTGCTTAACGCCAGGTTGAGGTCGGCTTCGGCACGGCCGAGTTCTTGGCGTTTCTGCCGCATTTTTTGACTTAAGCTATGCAGTACCTCGACGCTCTGAGTGAATTGCAGCTGGTAACTACATCCAGCTTTGCCAAGGATAGAGCGTGGGGTCGAGATGCAAGGATTGAGGGCATAAAAGTAGTGTCCGACGGTGGCAATATCGTCGTAGAAAGTCTCGCCTGCGAATGCTGCCGCAACACTTTTGCACTGCTGTTGCGCCCCTGTTGCCGACTGCCAGGCATCAAAGAGATCCTCGGTGCGGATGCCGGCACGTTGCTGACGAATATTTTTGCCGTCCAGCGTAGTGAAGGTGTAATCCGCTTGGCAGCGTAAGATCTCAACATAGTCTGCACGTGTGTATTGGATAGAAAAGGAGGGGGCAAAGTGCCCTTCTACGAGCATGGAAGGAGCATAGACGACTTGCGAGTGGACAGCGACTCGTGCCATTTCGGGCAGTAATAGTAAATCAGCCTCTAATACTGTTTCAGCCGGTTGTGGGGAAGGTTGCTCGGACGTGGAGGATGCTGGAGAAGTCACCTCAGTCGTTGGAGAGGGCTCCTCAGGAAGAGTGGCGGAGGAGGTTTCGCTGTGGGTGCCTGATATTTTTGCCGTGCGTTTAGGTTGTAGACAGGCTGTGTGAGATAAGAGGAGACCTAGGATGTAGAAGCGTACATGTCTCATTTGGACCCTTCTTGTTCTGTCTTTGCATTGTCGGTAGTGGCTGCCTGTGTCGTAGGCTCTTCGGTACTCAGGAAGCCGGACTCTTGGAGATAGGTTTCTAGCTCTTGTAGAGAACGGTTGGGGGGAATCTCGACAGGAATAGCAGCGAGCTGGTCTGCTTGCTGCTCAATGAGTGCGGCAGAGCCGTGGTAGAACATAGCTTGTCCATAGCTGATGTCGAGCTTACTTTCGATGAGGGCGAGTTGGTGAGCATACCCTTCGTATTCATAACATTGCCTCTGCATTTCTTGAGAGCTGGCAAAAATGTTTTCGAACATCTGTTTAAATTGTGTTCCCTCTGCAGAGCTAATGATTCCCCCTGCATCGATCAGGGTTTGGAAGGAAGCAATCTTGCCAGGTTCAAACCCTTGCACAGCCGAAGCAATTTCTAAGCCGAGTTCGAGACTGGCTGCTGCGATATACAACCATGATTTACGTAAGGCAGTGTCTACGAGACGCTGGTGTTCGCGCTCTGCGCAGCGATCTAAGGCTGCCACGGCTTTTTCGGTAAGTGCTTGCAGTGCGCGGATCGTACCTTCGAGTGTTGCGCGTGCAGCCTCTGCTGCCTTATACAGCCGGCGGACTTCGTCACTACGCAGGCTGCGAAAGCCTTGGATGTGCTTGCTGATGGTGACGAATTGTGAGCAGGTACGTGAGGATAGGGTGCCGTTGGAAGCTTTATCGAGTCGAGAGTCCGCGACACATACTCTCATGAGGTAGTAAAAATTGCCACTTGGGGCAAAGGTGTCCAGGTACCTGTCTTGAGTTGTGCCGTTGCTAATGATGGTGCAAGTTTTCTTTTCAAGAGCAAAATTCCAATAGTCATTTGCATGCATGATGGACTCCAGTTCGGCATCACTCATGACATTGTTTTCCAGAGAGGATAGCTCTCTCCCCTCCCTGCCTTCCAGAGTTGTGCTGCTCTCGCAGCGGATGATTTGTACATAGTCCCCATGATGGGGGCGCTTATATGCCAGGTAAGGGGTGTCATTTTCAATATAGTCTTCCAGGCCGACTTCCAGCCGATCCACACGAAAGTCTTTGGTGTCCAAGGCGAATTGGTCTATTTTGCTCAGCGGAACATATTGCGCTGCAATGCGGGCAATGCGGGAGTCCACAGAGGCGACCACCGTCGTGTGATCCGCTGTGCCGTTTTGCTTGGAACTCTCGGAAGAGACCTGGCTTCGGGCAGCTGAGGAAGAGGGTTGAATGGAAGTAGACTTGCTTGGAGAAGACTGTGGCTTGCATGCACAGGTAAGTGCGGCGCACGTAACCAAGATGGCTTGGAATTTGTAAGGCATGATTTTTTAACTACCGTTTTTGCAGAAAGACGCGCAGCGTATCGGTTGTTCCTGTAGTTTTCTTAAACTCAGGGTGATTTCTGCTTAAAATGCCTAGCTTAGTGGGCTCGTTTAAAATCTTTTTTCTTCTTAGAGAAAATTTAGCCAGAAAAAAATCCACTAACCTCATTTTTAACTCAAAAAAACGCAGATAAAGTTTTATAAG
>JAPPOJ010000197.1 GCA_028817975.1 Zetaproteobacteria bacterium
TATTATAACTCCCCGGTATTCTAACCAAAACCTAGACGAACTGTCTATAGTGAGCTAGAGATTTATCCATTTGAAGCTCACAAAAACCCTTACAAATCATGTTTTTTCAAGGTGCCGAAGACTTAAACCCTGGCACCCTTTTTCTAACAAGTTTGAAACTCTTCCTTTTTCCCAAAAAAGACATGAAATATAGAGAAAACAAGCGCAGTCCCGCCCACCTCACGGCTGAGGAAGCACATCAAAGTGAAGATGAGCTGTTTATTTTTATTGTTTTTTGTCTAGAATTTCAATGAAATGTAAATCAAATTTGACAAAAAACCAACAATAGCTTAGAAATGATCTCAAAGTATTTGGGCCGAGCCTAGGACAATCTCATCATTGCTCAGATATTCCGTTTATCATTTTAGTGGTCCTCGACCAGGTTAGCTGGAGGAATCAAGTTATGAAATCAGCTGTTTACCGGCCTATTCAAACAAAGCCATTTGTCAGGCTGCGCCAAAAGCCCTTGGGAGCAAGACGTCCTGTGGCTGCCAAGCATGGCCTTGATCTCGTTGCCCTCATGATGGCAACCCAACGCCAACTCCACGAAGTCTCAGGACTATCTGGACAACACGACATCCTTAGCCACACTTGTGACGAGGAGGAGTACATGCGCACACGTATCCAAGCAAGCAGCTACCTCAAAAGGCGTTTCTAAACGCCTCGCGAACCGCAAAAGCTCACTTACTCCATCCTAGCTAGAAGAGGCCACTTGGGCTGCATGGGTGTGAATCTGCTCCCACAAAGGGTAGTGGGCCCAGATGGCGCGCTTAATTTCCGATGCAGGTGCCACCGCAACCCGCACGCGGCGCCCAAACATACGTCGCAACTCGACAATGGTGGACCTTTCCGTGGGGTCCGCAAGCGCAAATTCTCGGCCCTCAAATTGACGAATCGCATCGGTTTCAATACAACACCAACGACAGGCCAAAGCATACGAGATACTCTCCTCAGGGCGAATGAGCGCTGCATTAAAACAGACATGAAAGAGGCGATCTATTTTAAGACTTTCCGAGAGGGCATCTGCCAGCGCATCTTCGGACAGTAAATGGGACTCGACAATCGCCTGATAGCCCGTGACCTGCCAACGTTCGCAGTAGCCACGCAACAGCCCCACTGCACTCGGGGAGAGATAGCCGTTGTATTCTAAAAGGTCAAAAATGCTATCCACACCACACCTTCACTGCACGAGAAAGAACCCACCAACCCCAAAAGATCTTACATACGTTTCCAAACCACTTGTCCTAGATCCTGATGCCGCAACACACTGCGCTGCCCGCGGAAAACCACCCAATCAAAATGACGCCGTGTCCAAAAAAACCAATGGTCAGTGGTTTCAAAACGGACCCGCACAGCGTCTTCTGCCTTTGAAAAAGCAAGGGAGATACGTCGCTGCGCGCCCTCATGCTGCCAAACACGACGAAAGGGGCGCGCGGCTTCCGTCCCAACTTCCACCTCCCACCAATCCATTGCATGTAGCCAGCGCTGAGGCAATTGGCCATAAAAAATACAAGGTAACTCCGCATACAGAAGGGGCAAGGTATGGTCTGCCAGCACCAAAAACCCTTGCGCGTCGCGAGCGACCGAGTGTGATCGCACCTGCAAGCGATTGACCCGCCACTTCAGGTAGCTTTGACGATCAAACAGGTCTCCCCCATCTAAGACGACCCGCCCCAGCGGATCGGTCAGCTGAAATCGCGCGACACCTCGCCGAGCATCATAGATCCAGTCGTGGTCAATTCGAATCGGCGCCTCTAGAAAAGCCAAGTTCGCCTCAACCAATCGATTCCCCTCTGAGATCTCACACCCCCCAAAAAAACCGGCTAACCAGGGGGGGACCTGCGCCACTTCCACCCGCCGCGCCGCATCCTGGGGCCAGCTGTGACAGCCATACACCCAAGGCAGCAGCAAGACAGTCGGCCCCCATCTCTTAGCTCGCAGGCTGCAATAACTCCGGAAAAAGCTCTTTAATTTTGGCCACCACTTGCTCACGTTCACGCGCCTCTAATTTCATCTTAAGTGCATTTTGAAAGGAGAGCTTAGCTTCCTCACGCTTGCCTAAGAAATATTGAATTTCCGCCAAATGCGCAAGCACTATTCCTTGCTCAGGGAGCTTACGGTGGGACTCCGTCACAAAAGCAAACGCCTTCTCCAGCTTACCTTGACGATAATAAATCCAACCTAAAGAGTCTAGATAATAGGGATCTCCCGGGCGCAGACGCAAGGCACGCAGCAAAAGCTTTTCTGCTTCCTCCAGGAAGATTCCCTGCTCCGCATATAGATACCCCAAAAAATTATGTCCGGATGCATGGCTTGGATCAAGCTGCACCAGCTGGCGTAACACACGCATCGCCCCCTGACCATCCCCACTTTGCAGCTTGGCCACGCTGAGCTGGTAAAGCAATTCAGAACGCCGTGGAAACCTTTCCACACCTTTATCGAGGTAAGTTACCGCGAGGTCCGAACGCCCAAGTTCGGTCAAGACCTGACCTGCCAGCAAAAACATCTCCACACTCGTGGGCTGCTGTTCTAAGCCTTCGGTGACCACCTGGATCGCCATCTGCGTATTTTTCTCGTGCTGATATATCCGGCTCAGATGATAGCGTGCGGAGACAAAAAACTTAGACGTTCGGGGGATCTGCTGAAAAATCTGCCGCGCCTCTTGCTTCTTCTCTTGTAGCTCATAGCCTAGGCCCAAGAAGTAATGCAGGTCATCATTATTTGGGTATAATTCCAGTGCGGCACGCATTATTTTTTCAGCCTGGGCAAAGTCTTTGGTATGCCAATGGAGCAGTGCTTGCTGCAAGCTAAAGCCAGCTCCCGGGTGTGCCAAAAAGCGTTCCCAACCGGCAAGCATTTGCAGCGCTGCCTGAGCACCTCCATTTACCTGGATTAAAATCCGATTCCGCTGTTGAATCTCATTCTCATCAATTCTCTCATCCTGAAGGTAAAAACGATCAATCTGCTGGGAGATATCCTGAACATGCTGCAAACGTTGACTAAAAGCAGCCGCATATACCAGCATTTCGTAGTCAGTAGGAAAAAAAGCAAAGGATTTGCGGGCCAGTTCAGCACCTTGACGATATTGCTTACCCTCCAACAGGGTCGCAAACGCCACCGTCCACGCAAACTTCAATTCTGGCGAGCGCTGCCGCAACTGCGTTGCCAACTTCAGCACCCCTGCACGATCGTGTTCACGCTGATAGATGTGAATCAGCTGCACCAATGCAGCCTGGTTACCGACATCCAACTGCAAAGCTTGCTGAAAATGCTGCTTCGCCCGCTTAAGCTCACCACGCTGCAGCAGCATACTGCCCATCAACGATTGGACCCCTGGATCACGAGGGAAAAGCAGCAACAGACGTTTCGCATCGTCCCTCGTCTCCGCCGTCTGCAAAGTCCCAGGGCGCGCCTCAATGCGTGCCTGCAAGCTACGCACGCCAAGGTAAGGGTCTTCATCCAACTTATAGGCTTGTTCAAAGTGACCTTGTGCCTTTTGCAGATGCCCACTTTCAATAAGGTACTCACCTAATAAATAGGATTCCGTAGCACCGATCAGCCGATCCGCTTCCGACCAGAACTTAGGCGGGATCTGCATTTTTTCCATCTGAGCAACATTATCGAATTCCGCCTGAGGCAGGCGTAAGGGATCGACCCGGTCTGCGCCCGAGTGCGTGCAGGCAAGCAGGCTAACCCACACCAAAGCAGAGGGTACCAGTAATGAACAAGAAGCAGTATGCATGCACCCAGTCTACCGCAACCGTCACGGGTGGCAAGCTAGACAAGTTGCCTAATGAAGCACCCACATCCGCAATGGCTTTCCACGCACCAGGTACTATAAATTATTGCTCTTCCCCCACTTCCACTTCAATCAACGTCCCTGTGTACTGACGCGCATGATGATAGGACACCGCCACCGTCTCATCCTGGGCGGCATACTCATAATAAAGATAGAAGGGATAGTCACTAAACACCCGAGTTCCCGGCGCATACTTCGTGCTGGACTCTTCTCCAAAGCGCAGTTTGCCCACATGAGAGCCGCCAGCAAAGGTGCTCGTTTTCGTTTCGGAACCGTGCACACTACCAGGGTCCACCACCGTCACCACCTGATTCTGGTATAAAGTCGCCACCGCAAGATACTCTGATTCCGTCGGCACAATATATTCACGCGCTAAGGCCCGTTCTCCCCAGAAAGGCACACTTTCGGTTCCATCCTGATCGGCTTGGCTCACTGCAACCACCGGCTGGTCACTGTCAATATACAACGCGAGCCCATCTCCCTGCCGCCCAGCCCCAGTCAGGGCAAAATTCTGGCCTTTCTCTAGATTCTCAAAGGTTTTCATCGTGCCATCACTGTAATACACCGTCAGATTCGTCTCACTCACCACCACTCCCACATGGGTCGTGCCCCCACTCACCCCAAACAGACGCTTGGCCGCCTGGGGCAACAACACACCGTCTTTGGTACCCTGATCCGCCGTATAAAAAACCAACACAGGAATATCACTGCGCACGAGACCAAAGCGCTTCACATCGCGTTCAATACTCTTAAAGGAGTGTGGGGGGATCACATCGACAAAGTCTTCCAACTCATCCACACCTTTTTTGGTAAAACCGGTGATCGTTAACTCTGCCTCATGGTCATTTGGGTTATAGACTTGCCATTGATCCAAACCACGCGAGCGAGGATAGCCAAACAGGGTTCCTGCCTGGGAGAGAGGGGCAATGGTCTCATAAGCATGCTTATGGTCAAGCTGACGCCCCGCCAAGGGACCACGGGCCATGATCAAGCTCTGAGTGACTCCAGGCACCGTAACAACAGTGCCAAAACTCAACTCCGAATGGATACGCCCGACCCCTGTCTCCACTGAGAAGGCATTTTGTCCAAGATAAGAGGCTAGAGCCAAGTTTTGCGGCTCCCCATGCCCCATGGTGACATACAGCTCTACCTCGTCACGATAAGTAAAGGTCTTTTTGAGATCAGAAGCAGCCGCAAGAGCGGGGTTGCCGTAGTAAAGCAAAATCGTTTCGGTCCCTTCTTGAGGGACTTTGACCCAGATATAGGACTCCCCATCCAGGTTGTCCCAATCTTCGACCCAAAAGTCCAAGCTATGGCCATCCAGGGTAAGAAAACGCAGATCCTTGCCTCCACGCTGCACCTTCGCCGTCTCAAAACCCTCCGCCAACTTGACTTGGACATGCTGCTCAGCCACAACAGTGGCTTTGGAAAAGCGCAAGACACGCTGATGTTCCCCTGGAGCCACCTGGATGGTAAAACTCGTGGCTGTGGCTTGCTCCCCCAAACTAGCAACGACTGCCAGCTTGCATACCCCGGGAGTGGTGACACTCGCCGTACCGGCGAGAACTCCGGTACTGGCATCCAAAGCCAAACTACGGACCGCCTCACTCCGCTGGCAATCCTGCTCACTGTCCGCTGCCGCCAGGCTGTAGTTGATCTTTTCTCCCAGACCTAATTCCATGTCTACGGACGCAGTGACCTGAAAATCAGCCCCCATCAACACCTTGAGGTCACCATGATCCTTATCCCAGGAAAGCTGTAGCTCCGGCGGAGCATCTTCCTCTGCACTCCTACGGAGTAGGGTAAAAGGAGCCTGGATGGCAGCGCCTCCCGCAATCGCCACCAAAGTGCCTGAACACTCTTGAAAATCAGCAGCCACCTGACCTTGTAAACGCCCTGTCATAAAGTGCAACTGTAACGGCTTTTGCCACTGAACAGCGTCGTTGCAACCCGAGAGCAGATAAAATACCTGATTAAAACCTGTGTCTTCAGCCTGAATCCGCTGCGACACCTCACGTTCCGCACCTATTTCGAGCTGGGTGAAAATCTCTGTCCACGCGAGAGTAGGCGAGGTCTTCGCATTTTGGCCATCTGTGGCAATTTGTAGGATCTGCGCAAATTCAGGAGTGGACACTGCGGGGGGAGTCTCTGAAGATGGAGTTTTGAGCGCCGCAGATTGCTGCGTAAGCTGTTCCAACAGCTTCAATAGCAACTGTTCTGGAGTATCTCCCTGAAGCTGTTGGCCAGCCACGAGACGTGAAGACTCTCCTTGCCCATCTTCTTCCATCTGGACCTGAATCTTTGTAGCTGTAGCCACCGGATCAGGAGCAGAAGCCTGCGTGCACCCCCACAGCCCCAACAAAGGGACTGCCACCCCGTAGGCCCCGCCTCTAAGGTGCATTCTCAAGACGTCACCCTCTAAGCGGCAAAGCCGCACTGACGCACGGGAATTTAGGGATTTTGGGTGTTT